>PMTT01000746.1:0-12731 GCA_003167275.1 Bryobacterales bacterium
AAGCTAAAGCATACCCCACGGCCGGCTGGCGCCGGTTGACAGACGACACACAACGATCGTCTGTCTTACTCCCTTTGCGTCTATTGCCGATGAATCCCCAGCCGCTGGCGCAGCAGCTTGCGGGCATCCTGGGATAGGAATGGCCGGCTGGTCTCGTCTCGTGCAGCCGGCGACAAGCTCTCGCTGGCGAATTCGCCGTTATTTGGAGTCGCCAGAAAGGCGTGAACATCCCCGGTGCTGGTCACGCCAAAGCCTACGATCTCCCCGCGGGAATTGATATTCAAGGCGTCCAGCAGAAACAAGGGAGAGTCGTCGGGAACGAGGGTGTTGAGATCGGTCATCACGCCGTTCTGCCGGAGGAACGCGCGCGGGTTCCCGCTTGCGTCAATCGACAGGCCAACCACCGCGCCGCTGTCGTTAATGCTCTGGCCGCCGCTCGCCACGTCCCCGGACAGCGTGCCGAGATTCTCGATACCCTTGTCCCTGGTCCACAGGAAAGCGTTCGTCCCAACGGACGGCGTGCTGTGATCCGTCAGGGACGAAGCGCCAGCCACCTGACCTTGGTTATTGATAGCCAGACCGATGTTTGCGACCTTCCCGCCGAGGTTGCCGAGGTCAGTCACCGAACCGTCCCTTTCCCAGATCACGGCGTGCGGCCCAAATGCAATCGGAGGGAGTGCGGTGTTGGCGCATGAACCCGACGCGCCGACGGCCTGGCCCAGGTCGTTGATCCACAAGGCCATTCCGACGGTGTCCCCGGGGAGCGGACGGAGTACCCGCATTTGCCCCTGCGCCGGCACCCAGACCACGGCTTCAAAATCGAGAACTTGCGGTCCCGTGCCATCCGCTGCCACTCCAGGTGGGCACGCCGGGTCCCGGGTGCCATTCTCCGCAAAGCCGGCCACTTCGCCGAGATTGTTGGTTTGGCCGACATTACCGTTGTTGCCTCCCAGCAGCGGGAGCGGAGTCATCACGCCGTTTTGCCAAGAGAACGGTAGACATTTGAGGCCGGTACCGTAAGCGCAAAAATTCTCATTATTCGGATCTTTCATGGAACTCTCCGCCAGAACTTCGGCTTGGCCCCGCACGTTGATGCCAAACACCGCGCTGTTCGGCCCCAGAAGTCCGGGTTTGGAGATGTCGATGATCCGTCCCTGGTACCACAGGACGGCGTGCTGTGTGCCGTCCGCGACGGCCGACAGGCCACCTATGAAGCCGTTATCGCTTATGTAGGTCGCCTGGCTAAACGTGCCGCCCGGCAGTGTGCCGAGATCGGTGAGGGTGTAGTGTGGTGGCTGTGCAATGGCAAGCGATGCGAGCAAGGCACCGGCGGCAATCGAAGTTACAATCGTTTTCATGGTTTCTCCATTCGGGGGCGACGTTCGGTCGAGTGAGCGTCTGTCCCCTCTTCTCCAGTACAGGCGGAAGCGGACGGCGGAACCGGCCACGATTGTGACATTTTCTTGGTGCCCGCTCAGAACGTGGTACCAATCGATTCACCTGGTGAGGAGCCGCGGCGATGCCTGGATCGGCTGAAATCGCGAACTATTGAGAGCTTGGGGCGGGCTGCCCTGGAGCGGCTGATGTAAGACTTGTACGGAGGAAATCGTCGAGGTCCTGAAGATCTCGCCGCGAACGGTCAGGCGCGACTGAGCAGAGGCGGCCTGACGCTTCCCAGCAGGCCGTTTGGGGCCATTCTACGATATGCCGACCGGAGATTCGATTCCGGCATCTGAGCAAGCCAAAATCCATGGCTACTTTACGGAAGAAACGGGCCCGGCTCGCCCGCAGTCATTCGAATACCACGTAGCCTTCTGAATTGCAGACATAGACGGCGTTGAACAAACGGAGAGGCAGCAGGCCGTCCACACCCGGTTCGTTGCGCTTCGGAATGGCCACGGCGTTTCCCCGCCAGATTTTTCGGCCTTCGATGGCCAGGGGTTTGCTGAATACCATGCCGATTCGTAGGTAACCCGCGACCGTCCGCATTTCGCGCCGATCGCCGGGATTCATGTTCGGCTCGACACCGAAAAGAACTAACCGCTCCGCGCCTGAATCCAGAACCAAATCGCCAAGGCTGGTGGAAACAACCGGCCGTCCGCCGATCATGCGGAACCGGGCGCGCGTGCCGCTGGGATCCTGTTTCCCGAAGGCGAGCCGCTTGCCGCGCAGGTCCAACCTGTAATCGAATTGCGAAAGAAACCCTTGGCCCAGCAGGCCTTGAATGTCGGGCCAATGCTCCCGAAACGCCTCCAGGCCACAAAACAGGAACTCTTGCCGCTCCGCTTTAACGGAGTCGAGTAGCACCTCGATCCCGTCGCCTCCTGGCACGACCGTCACGCCCGCCGACGATGCCAACTGTCTTCGAAAGGTCGCTGACAGCCCGATGGACCGAGCCAGATTCGTCTCGATGAGGTTGACATCTGCCCCCGTGTCCACCAGAAACCGGTAAGGCCCGTGGCCATTCACGTATACGCCATCCACGATCGGATGTCCATCCCGAACCTGCATTCTGACCTCGCCAAACAGGGAACCGGCGGCTATAATGAGGGAACATAGCAGGATCCGCGCGAATATCAAGATCGTTTTCATGGTTCCTCGATTCGAGGTCGACAATCGCCCGAATGAGCGCCTGTCCCCTTTTCGCCAGTACAGGCGGAGGCGGACGGCGGAACCGGCCACGATTGTGATATTTTCTTTGTGGCCTCTCGAGAACGGGTTACCAATCGATCCACAGATGAGGAACCGCGGCGGTGATGCCCCGATCGGCTGAAATCACGAACTTATTGAAGGCTTGGGGCGGTGGCGACCGGGCTGCCCTGGAGCGGCTGATGGAGCACGTGTACGGCGAGTTGCGCCTGGTGGCCCGCCGCTACATGAAGAATGAACGCCAGGCCAACACGCTCCAGACCACGGCGCTAGTCAATGAGGTCTACCTCCGGCTGGTGGACGTGGCGAACGTCGAATGGCAACAGCGCGCGCAGTTCTTTGCCATGGCGGCGCACATGATGCGGCGCATCCTGGTAGACGCGGCGCGCGCCCGGGGTTCGGATAAGCGCGGCGGAGGGGTAGTCAAAGTGGACATCGATCAAACGGCAGTCTTGTCGCCGGAACGGGATCGATCCATCATTGCCCTCGATGACGCGCTGGCTGCCTTCTCGCAGGTTGCTCCACGACAGGCTCAGGTAGTGGAGTTGCGTTACTTCGGCGGATTGAGCGAGGAGGAAATCGTCGAGGTGCTGAAGATCTCTCCGCGGACGGTCAGGCGCGATTGGGAATTTGCCAAGGCATGGCTAACGCGGGAGCTGGGCCGCGGCCTCGAAGCGCCATCGTGAGCAGGAACCGGAACCACCCCAGTGCTATAATTCCCACAACCTCGGATGACCCCGGAACGCGTGCAGCAGATCGAGCACCTCTACCATTCTGCCCTGGAACNNGAGGTGGAATCCCTCTTGCGACCGGCAGTGGGGGCGCTCGATGAGCCACTCTGGCAAGTTCAGGACGACAGCCCGTTGAAGCCCGGCACGCAGCTTGGGCCGTACCAGATCCTGGGATCGCTCGGCACCGGGGGCATGGGCGCTGTATACAAGGCTCGGGACACGCGCCTCGGGCGAACTGTCGCTATCAAAGTCTCTTCCGCGCGGTTTAGCGATCGCTTCGAACGGGAAGCGCGCGCGATAGCCGCCCTGAACCACACTTGTATCTGCACGCTTCACGATATCGGCCCCAACTACCTGGTAATGGAACTTGTCGAAGGCCAGCCGTTGAAAGGCCCCCTGCCTATCGAGGATGCACTGCGCTATGCAGTGCAGATCGCCGATGCGCTCGATGCCGCGCACCGCAAGGGCATCGTCCATCGCGATTTGAAACCGGGCAACATCCTGGTAACCAGGTCGGGGGTGAAACTGCTGGATTTCGGCCTGGCTAAGATGGAACCCAAGAGCGATGAAACCCAGACTTGCCTTACCGGCGAAGGGTCCGTTCTGGGCACTCTGCAATATATGTCGCCCGAACAGGTACAAGGAAAAAGCGCCGGGGCGCGGAGCGACATTTTCTCGTTTGGGGCTGTGCTGTATGAGATGGTAACCGGCAAGCGCGCATTCGATGGCGACAACACCGCAGCCATCATCTCAGCCATCATGACCGTTGATCCTCCTGGGCTCGGCACCCTCGATTCTTCCGTCTCCAGGGCGTTTGAGCGTTTGGTGCGCCGCTGTCTGGCGAAGGACCCGGACGACCGCTGGCAGACGGCGCGCGACTTGCAGGCCGAGCTGCGTTGGATCCTGGATGGCCCACCGGCGGAAACCGTTCCATCCGCTGTCGCCCCCGGCGGGAAGAACTGGAAACGGTGGCTGGCCCCGGCGGCGGCAACGGTGGCGCTGGCGGCTGCCACCTGGATCACGTCGGATCGCGCAGGCAGGTCAGGCGAACCGCCGCAAGTGGTGCGCTCGTCGCTGTTGCCGCCGCCCGGTTTCTCCTTCGTGCCGTATCAGTTTGCGATTTCCCCCGATGGCCGCCACCTGGCATTTGCCGCCGTCGGGGCGGGCGGCAGGAACACACTTTGGGTGCGCGACCTTTCCGGTTCGGCTGCGCAGCAGCTCAGCGGCACCGAGGACGCCTCGCGCCCCTTCTGGTCGCCCGATAGCCATCATGTCGGCTTCTTCACTCGCGAAAAGCTCAAGACCATGGATATCGCGGGTGGTGCGGTGCAGATTGTGTCGGAAGCCCTCGACGGTCTGGGCGGAAGCTGGAGCCGCGATGGCACCATCGTCTTCTCGCCTGATATCGCCGGGCCGCTCGATCGTGTAACGGCGGCCGGCGGCGCACTTGCGCCCGCGACCAGGATTGCGCGCGACGGCAGCGGCCAGTCCCACCGGTGGCCCGCGTTTCTCCCGGATGGCACGCACTTCCTATATCTCGTGGACTTGAGCGGTCCAGGCGATGCCCAGTCCGATGGCATCTATGCCGGATCCCTCGCCACCCCGGACGCCAAGCCAGTGTTCGCGCATCTCAGAAGCAACCTGTCCTTTGCTTCCGGTAACCTGCTCTACGTAAGTGACCGGAATCTCCTGGCACAGCCCTTCGATCCAGGCAAGTTGGAGATCACGGGCCCGGCCGTGCCGATTGCCCAGCAGGAATTGGAGATGGATCAATTGCTCGCGCAATCGGGCTTCTCGGCCTCGGACAACGGGTTTCTGGTCTTCCAGTCCGCCGCGGACGCACCCACGCGGATGACCTGGTTCGACGCGCGCGGACGTGAGCTGAGCCAGCTTCCGGTGGCCGGTTACAAGGATCCGAGTCTATCCCCGGACGGCCGCTTGCTGGCGGTTTCCTCGGATGACGCGCACAACGGGAAGTACTTCATCCGGATCATCGACCTGGAGCGAGGAATCGGCACGCGCCTCACCAGCGGGGGGAACGAACGGAACCCCCGCTGGACGCGCGATGGCAAATTCATCACGTATCAAACCACGACCAACGGAACGACTTCGTTAGACCAGGCGCCGTCGGATGGATCCGGGACGCCGCGGACGCTGCTGAAGGGCGCCAACGTGATGGCGCCCACCGATTGGTCGCCGGATGGACATCTCGCCTTCATGGATTTTTCCAAAGGACCGCCCCATGTGGCGATCTACTCGGCCGATCGGGGCGCAGTCACAGACTTGGGCGAGGGGGCGGAACCCACATTCTCTCCCGACGGAAAGTGGATCGCCTACGCCTCCGCCTCCACTGAAATCGTCGTTCAAACAGTGCCTGGTCCGGGCAGCCGCATCCAGATCTCCAGTGGCGGCGGCGCGCAGCCTCGCTGGAGCCGCGACGGGAAACGCCTTTTCTATATCCAACCGGACCGGAAACTGATGGAGGTGGAATTTGACGCGAACAAAAGAGCCGCCAGCGCGCCCCGGTTTCTGTTTCAGACGCGTATTGTCGCGCCCAACTTTGTCTTTTTTCAGTACGACGTGGCTCCTGACGGCCGGTTTCTGATCAACTCATTTCCGTCAGACTCTTCTGCCCCATTGACTCTGATCACCGGCTGGACTGCGCTGTTGAAGGCACACTGAGAGGTGGCGCACGGCGGCCCAGCCCACGTAGGGTATGCTTTAGCTTGCCCCGTGAAAAACCGGCAAGCTAAAGCATGCCCCACGGTGTAGAATAGCAGCCTGTGACGAATATTCTGGGGGCGAACCGAGCCGCCCTGTCGGGTAAGGAATGGCGCGTCCTCGGGCTGCTGGTGATCTCTGGGTTCCTCAACTATGTGGATCGCGCCAACCTCTCCGTCGGCGCTACCAACATCCAAGCCGAACTGCACCTCTCGAACTATCATTTGGGAAAGCTCCTCTCGGTGTTTTTCTGGACCTATGCCACCTTTCAACTCTTCGGCATCGCGGGGTGGCTGGTAGACCGCTTCAATGTCTGCTGGGCGCTCGCCATCGGATTCTTCATTTGGTCTGGCGCTACGGCGGTCACCGGGATGGCCAAGGTATTCGGGGTGATGTTTGCCTTGCGCCTGTTGCTGGGCATGGGCGAATCGGTGGCGTATCCGGCCTACTCGCGAATCATCGCCAATAACTTCCCCGAGCACCACCGCGGCTTCGCGAATGCCTTGATCGATGCCGGGACCAAGGGCGGACCCGCGCTGGGCACCCTGCTGGGCGGGTTGCTAATGGCCCGGTTCGGATGGCGCGCTTTCTTCCTGGCGTTGGGCTTCGCCAGCCTGCTGTGGCTGATCCCCTGGTTGTACTGGATGCCGCGGGGCAAGGGCGTTGCTGCCCGGGAACATCACGGCGACCTTCCCGGCATTGGCGCGATCCTTCGACAGCCAGCCGCCTGGTTTACGTCGTTGGGCCTGTTCTGCTCCAACTACTTCTGGTACTTCCTGATTACCTGGCTCCCGCCGTACCTGGAGAAGGAGCGCAACTTTCCCAAGGCCAAGATGGCCGTCGTCGGGTCGCTGGCGTTCCTTGCGATTTCGGTCTCCAGTGTCGCTTCGGGATGGATTTCCGATCGGTGGATTGCGCGCGGCGGCACGCCCACGCGGGTGCGCAAGACGTTCGCCGGAACGGGCCTGGTGCTCTCCACCATCATTCTGCCCGTCTGCGTGGTCCAGGACGAGCGCCTGTCCATGGGGCTGCTCATCCTGGCCTGCCTTTCGTTCGGACTGTACACCGCCAACGTCTTCGCCATCACCCAGACGCTGGCCGGCCCGCGCGCGGCGGGGAAATGGACCGGACTGCAGAACGGCTTCGCCAACCTGGCCGGAGTCGTAGCGCCCTGGCTCACGGGTTGGGTAGTTCAGGAGACCGGACAGTTTTACTGGGCTTTCGTGGTGGCCGCGGCGATTGTGCTGGTCTCGGCCGCCATGTTCGTGTTTGGCATCGGCCGAATCGAGCAGGTCGAGTTCCAGTAACACGGGCATTCTTGCCTGTGTTGGTTTTTGCTTGGCTGTTTCCGAGCGGCACTGTTTCCGAGTAACAGTACGCCTCCGCCCTGCGGTGTACTACCATGACTGATTCACCATGCCAAGAGCGGCCTTTCGTTGGTTCTATCTCCTGTTCTTCCTCTCGGGGTTTCCCGCCCTTCTCTACCAGATCGTCTGGCAGCGGACACTGTTCGCCATTTACGGCGTAAACATCGAGTCCGTCACTGTGGTGGTGAGCGCGTTCATGCTGGGGTTGGGGCTCGGCAGTCTGGCCGGCGGCAGGATTTCCCGGAACCCCTCCGCCCCGCTCCTGCTGCTGTTCGGAGGCATCGAGCTGGGGATCGCCGCTTATGGACTGGCGTCGCTGCCTTTGTTTCACGCGGTGGCCCGCTTCACCGCCGGCGCGCCGCCGCTTCAGACCGGGCTGCTGTCGTTCGCTCTTGTGCTGGTCCCCACTGTCCTGATGGGCGCCACTTTGCCTCTCCTGGTCGCCCAGCTCGTGAGGTTCTCCGGCAATGTGGGGCGCTCGGTGGGCGTTTTGTATTTCGTCAACACACTGGGCTCGGCGGTGGCCTGCTTCGTGGGGGCCCTCGTCACCATGCCGTATCTGGGGATGTCCGGCTCGATCCAGGTGGCCGCGGCGCTCAACATCCTGGTGGGTTCGGCGATCCTGCTGTTGCAGTTCCGCTGGCAGGGTAAACCCGCCGGTGAGGAGTCGATAGAGATGGGAAAGGCGGAGTCCGCGGCGATGATGCCGTTTCCTCTCGCAGTGACGCTCGCGGGTTTGGCCGGCTTTCTGTCCCTGTGCTACGAGATCGTCTGGTATCGCCTGTACTCGTTCGCGACGAGCGGACCGGCGCAGGTCTTTGCGTATGTGCTGGGCGCTTTTCTGGCAGGCATCGCGTTCGGTTCGCTGCTGAGCCGGCGCATATGCACACAGGCCGGGTCGCAGGTGGGTCCGAAGGGCGTGCGGTGGGGCGAGGCAGCAGCGTCGAAAACCCAGCCGGTCCCGGAACTGATCGGCAATCCGAAGAACGTCGAGATGAGTCTCGGCGCGGCAGACACGAGTGTCCGCGCCACGTCGCGCCTGGCGCGCTCCATCGCCCTGCTGGTGCTGCTGGCGACCCTCTTGGGGTTTGCCATTGTGCCCCTGGTGGCGCTCGCGGTCAGGCACATGGACTACCTGTGGACTCTCCCGCTGATCGCCGTCACGGCCGGGCTGCTGGGAGCGACGTTTCCGTTGCTGTGTCACATTTCCGTCCGGCCGAATGCGGGCGCGGGCGCCGGACTGAGCTACCTGTATCTCGGAAACATCGTCGGTTCGGCGGCCGGAAGTTGGGTCGTCGGGTTCGTGTTGATGGACTACTTCTCGCTGCGGTGGATCTCCGTGCTGTTAGCCCTCCTGGGCATCGGTATCGCGACCGCGCTGCTCGCCGTCGCGCGTCTGGACGTGCGCCGGAAGGCCATCGCCGCGGCCGTCGTCTCATGCGCTGCGGTGGGCGTGGTGCTCTCTTCCGGTCCGCTGTTCGCCACGGTCTACGGACAGATGCAGTACAAGCGGGAATGGGGCCAGCCGGGAACCCGCCTGACCGACCTGGTGGAGACCCGCAGCGGCGTGGTCGCCGTGGATGAGGAAGGCGCCATCTTCGGCGGCGGCGCCTTCGACGGTTGGATGACCACCGACGTACGTGAGACCGATCTGCTTCTCCGTCCGCTGGCCCTCAGCTTCTTCCATCCCGATCCCAAAGAGGTGCTCGAAGTGGGTCTCTCGGGCGGCGCATGGAGCGAGATCATCTCCAACCATCCGCAACTCGAAAAGCAGGTGGTGGTGGAGATCAACCCGGGCTACGTGGAAGTAATCAAGCGCTATCCGATGGTGGCCCCGCTGCTGCACAATCCCAAGGTAGAGTTGGTGATCGACGACGGCCGGCGCTGGATGCTGCGCAATCGCGACCGCAAGTTCGACGTGATCGTGATGGACACCATCTACTATTGGCGCGCGCATGCTACCAACCTGTTGTCCGTGGAGTTCCTGGATCTGGCGCGCCAACTGCTGAAGCCCGGCGGAATCATTTATTACAACACCACGTTTTCATGGGACGCACAGCACACCGGAGCCGAGCACTTCCCGTACGCCTACCGCTTCGGCCCGTTCATGGCGGTGAGCGACAGCCCGATCCAGGTGGACGCGGAGCGCTGGCGAAAGATCCTGCTGAGATATCGTCTGGAGGGAAAGCCGATCCTCGACCTGTCCCTGCCAGAGGACCGCGAACTGCTGGGTGAGATCATGGATCGGGCCGCCACACTGCCCGGGGAGACCTATGTTTCCGAGGGAATGGAGACCCGGAAGAACATCCTGCGGCGGACAAAAGGCCTGGCGATCATCACGGATGACAACATGGCGACTGAGTGGAGGTCGCACCCGGTGGAGTAGGTGCTTTGGTGTCGCGAACGCTCGTGTTTGGCAGTGACGCTGCAAGGCAATCAAAGATAAGAACCGTGTGTGCGCTAATGAGCGCACCCAAGCCGCCTTCGCGAAGGCCAAACCAGCGCCTTGGAGCCACAGGCGGTAAACTGAAGCATGGCATCGTTGGTCGAAATCGGTACGCTGATCGATAGAGGTCCCGGAATCCGTGGGGGACGGCCTAAGATCGCCGGCACCGGGTTGACCGTAAATCGGATTGCCGGGTGGCACAAACTTGGCATGACCCCGGACGAGATCGCGTTCGAGTATCCGGCATCTGACGCTTGCCCAGGTTCACGCCGCGCTGGCGTACTTCCATGCGAACCGCGAGGAAATCGAGGCTGATCTGGCGCAAGAAGCCGCTGCGGCCGCCGAGTGGGAGCGGCGGTTTGCGAAAGACACAAACCGCACATGAGCCAGGTCCGTCTGTACCTCGATGAGGACTCTATGCGAAGATTCCAACCCGCGCCGCCCCCACCGGGGAAAGGTGGGTGGTCGCCTTCTCATTCAGGCTGTGCCCACGGCAGAGCGCCCAATCCGAAGAACGTGGTACCATGCAAGTGGACTCCGGCTCCGGCAGCGGAGGCACGTCTTTTTCCTGAAGTGAACCACCTTCATAAATGAATTTACGCTCTCTTTTCAGTCTCTTTTCCTCGGACCTCGCTATCGATCTGGGGACCGCCAACACCCTGGTCTATGCCAAGGGCAAGGGCATCGTCGTCAACGAGCCATCCATCGTCGCGATCAACAAGAACACCGGTGAAGTCGAAGCTGTCGGCAAGGAAGCCAAGGAGATGCTGGGCCGGACGCCCGGCAACATCGTGGCCATCAAGCCGATGAAAGACGGCGTGATCGCCGATTTCAAAGTCACCGAGCGCATGCTGAATTACTTCATTCAGAAGGCGCACGGGCGCAAAATGCTGGTCCACCCGCGCATTGTCATCGGGGTGCCGAGTGAGATCACGCAGGTGGAAAAGCGCGCGGTCATGGATTCCGCATACCGTGCCAAGGCCAGTGAAGTGCATCTCGTGGAACAGGCCATGGTCGCCGCCATCGGCGCCGGTCTGCCCATCACCGAGCCTTCCGGCAACATGGTGGTCGATATCGGAGGCGGCACTACGGATGTCGCCGTGATCTCGCTCTCGGGCATTGTCTACTCGCGGTCCGTGCGTGTGGCCGGCAACGAGATGGACGATGCCGTCATGCAGTACCTCAAACGCAAATACAACCTGCTGATCGGCGAGCGCACCGCCGAAGCCATCAAGATGGAGGTCGGCTCGGCGTACCCTCTGGATAAGCCGATCACCATGGAGATCAAGGGGCGCAACCTGATCGAGGGGGTGCCGCGCACCCTCACCATCAACGACAGCGAGATCCGCGAATCGCTCTCCGAGTGTGTCGCGACCATCGTAAACGCGATCCGCGTTGCACTGGAGCGGACGCCGCCCGAGTTGAGCGCCGACATCAGCGACCGCGGGATCGTGCTGACGGGCGGCGGCGCGCTGTTGAAGAATCTCGACAAACGCATCCGCGAGGAAACCGGGCTGCCGGTTTCGATCGCGGACGATCCGCTGGCCTCGGTGGTGCTGGGAACCGGACGCATGCTCAGCGATTTCCGGTTGCTCCGCAAGATTTCGATAGACTAGTGTTGTGTCCAGCAAATAACTGGACCATTGTGGCAACGCAGGAGCCGCCTGAAAGGCGGCTGCAGCCAGGATTGGCTGCCCCACCAAGACATGGAAGGGTTTCTCAACCGGTATCGGAGCATCACCGTCCTGCTGCTCGTGATCTTCGCGCAGCTTCTCTTGATTGCTGTTCGCGTGAAAAACAAGCAGGATGTACGGGTGATCCGTGTGTGGGCGGTCACTGCGGTGTCGCCGGCGGCCCGGTTGCTGGAGGGTCTGCGCGGCGGCAGCACGGGGTTCCTCCACAACTACATCATGCTCCACGATGCGGACGCCGAGAATCGCCGCCTGCGCGATGAAAACGGCCGCCTCAAACTGGATAATATCTTCCTGAAGAACGAGTTGAACCGGGCGGACCGGGCCAAGGCGCTGGGGATGTTTCAGGCGCGCACGGCCTCCAAAGCAGTGGCGGCAACCATCATTATGATGGGCGCCGGATCGAACTCCAAAGAGGTCTTTGTGGATCGCGGTTCGGCCTCGGGCATCATGCGCGGAATGGCGGTGGTGACTCCCGACGGCATCGTGGGCATCGTGCGGGCCGCATATCCCACCGCCTCGGAGGTTCTGTTGATCACCGACCCGGACTTCGCGGCGGGCGTGATCTCGCAAAAGACCCAGGTGCGCGGCACACTCAAAGGCGACGGCACTCCCGTCTGCAAGGTCGATTATGTGCCGTTCGAGGACAAGGTGGAAGCGGGTGACTGGTTCTACACCTCGGGCGACGATCGCGTCTTTCCAAGCGGGTTCCCCGTGGGTGTAATCAAGTCGGTGCGGCCGGGCCAGCCCTTCAAAGAGATTCTCGTCGAGCCCGCCGGACTGAAACGCGGGTTGGAAGACGTACTGATTCTCACCGAGGATGTGCACCAGGACATTCCCGATACTCCCGTCGCCAACCAGCCGATCTACATTGCTCCGCCACCGCCAATCTCAGGCACGCCGATCACCGACCTCCCACCGGGCGCTACCGGCACGGAGGCGGACAGGATGCGCGCGCTCTACAAATCGGTGGGGGAAGCTCAGAATCACGTGTACGGTGAAGGGGAGAATGGTTCGAGGCCGATCGACTTTACTAAATTGCCAGTCGGGGGGCGGGCGCCAGGGACGGCGAACGGGGGCCAGAACACGGGGGTTGGGGGTTTGGGGTTGGGGACTGGTAAGCGCG
>PMTT01000746.1:12745-12994 GCA_003167275.1 Bryobacterales bacterium
CAGTCAGGCGCTCGAATCAGGCCGGGGGCGATCCGGGGGCCCCGCCTAAGAAAGACGATCCGGGAGCCCCCCCGAAGAAATGAGTTATTCGAGCAGCCGTATCCTCCTCAGCAGCCAGCGTGAAAGCCAGGTCTCGCGATTTCGCGCCTGGGTCATCCTGGTGGTGCCGCTCGCGGCCATCCTGTTTCAGGTTTACGTGCCGCTGTTTTTCCAGTTTTTGAGCTTTCTGGAAATGCCGCTCCTGGTGGT
>PMTT01000432.1 GCA_003167275.1 Bryobacterales bacterium
CCCCTTTCCGAACAGGAAGTGGCGACACTGCGGACGTGGATCGAACAGGGCGCCAAATGGCAGGGCCACTGGAGCTTCACCGCGCCTGTGCGTCCCGCGGAACCGCCGGTCCAAAAGCGGACCTGGGTGCGCAACCCGATCGATCGATTCATTCTGGCGCGCCTGGAACGGGAAGGACTCACACCATCGCCCGAGGCCGATCGCGCCCGCTTGCTGCGGCGCGTGAGCTTCGATCTGACGGGACTCCCGCCCACGCTCGCGGAACTCGATTCCTTCCTCGCGGACCGCTCCGCCGAGGCTTACGAGGAGGCGGTAGACCGGCTGCTCGCCTCTCCGCGATACGGTGAACGCATGGCCGTGGAGTGGCTGGACGCCGCGCGCTACGCCGACACGCACGGCTACCAGGTGGATCCGGCAAAAGAGATGTGGCCGTGGCGCGATTGGGTGATCGATGCCTTCAACCGCAACATGCCCTACGACCGGTTCACCATCGAGCAACTGGCCGGTGACCTGCTGCCCAACGCGACGCTCGAACAGAAAATCGCTACCGGCTTCCAGCGCAACAACCGCATCAACTCCGAAACGGGCAGCATCGCCGAAGAGTTTCACGCCGAAAATCTGGTGGACCGCGTGAGCACGCTCGGCACCGTCTGGCTCGGCCTGACCGTCGGCTGCGCCCGCTGCCACGATCATAAATTCGACCCGATTCCCACGCGAGAGTTCTACAGCCTCTACGCTTTCTTCAACAGCGTGGACGAAGCCGGCAACGGCGGCNNGACGCCGAGCTCAAGAACGCACGCGCCAAACTGGCCGCCATCGATCAGCGGCTGGAACCCCTGCAGGCAGCCTGGGAACGGAACGCTCTCACCTGGCAGCCAAAGTGGGAGGTGCTCACGCCGCTCAATCTCAAAGCCGATAACGGCGTAACGCTCAAGGCCCTGCCCGACGGCTCGGTGCTGGCCGGCGGCGCCATGCCGCCTGCTTCGATTTATCAGCTCACCGCCGGCACGGCGCTCCGCAACATCACGGCGTTCCGGCTCGAAATGCTTCCCGACGCCAGCCTGCCCGGAGGCGGATCGGGGCGCGGGGCCGGAGGCAAAGGCGTGGTCACACTGTTCGAAGCGCGCATCGATAATCGTAGAGTGGATCTCGGCCGCATCACGGCCGACTTCAAATCCGAAGAATCCGAGCTGAACCTGGTAGTCAGTCCCGCGGACCAGTTGAAGCGCGGCTGGGGCGTGAATCCGGAGATGAACAAGCCGCACTACGCGGTGATCGAAACCGCGCGCATGCAGGGCTCCGGCGAGAAGATAACGTTCACCTTCCGCATCGGAAGCGAGTATGAAGGCGCGGCGGTGGGCCGTTTCCGTATCTCGGTGACGGATTCGGAATACCCGGAAGTCGTTCCCGAACAGATGGCGGCCATCCTGCGGACGGCGCCCGCCGACCGCACGGCGAAAGATTCCGCCGCGCTCACCAGGTACTTCGTCACGCACCCCGTGGAGCGGCGCCTGGCCGCGCAGGAAGTCGCCAAACTCGAAACCGAGCGGCGCACCATCGAAAACAAAATCCCCAGCACCATGGTGATGTCTGAGATGGCCGCGCCTCGCGACACGTTTGTGCTGATGCGCGGCGCGTACGATAAGCCGGGCGAGAAGGTCACACCCGCGGTCCTCTCCTTTCTGCCGCCCATGCCCGCGGACGCCCCGCGTAATCGCCTGGGCCTGGCCCGCTGGCTGATGGACCCCGCCAATCCGCTGACTGCCCGGGTCGCGGTGAATCGCTACTGGCAGATGTATTTCGGCACCGGACTGGTCAAGACAGCGGAGGATTTCGGCTCGCAGGGCGAAGCTCCCAGCCACCCCGAGCTGCTGGACTGGCTGGCCACCGAATTCATCCGCTCGGGATGGGACGTGAAGGCCATTCAGCGGCTCATTGTCACTTCCGCGGCATATCGCCAGAGTTCGATCGCCACACCGGCCTTGCGCGAACGCGATCCCGAGAACCGCCTGATTGCCCGCGGTCCGCGCGTGCGCCTGCCGGCCGAGATGATCCGCGATCAGGCGCTCGAGGTCTCGGGACTCCTCAGCACCAAGATGGGCGGCCCTTCCGTGAAGCCTTACCAGCCCGAAGGCCTTTGGGAGCAGCTCTCCGCCTTCCAGGGTAAGAAACTTTTCGAACGCTCCACCGGCGAAGACCTTTGGCGCCGCAGCGTCTACAGCTATTGGAAGCGGACCGTTCCGCCGCCTTCGCTTACGATTTTCGACGCGCCCACTCGCGAGGCCTGCGTGGTGCGCCGCCAGTTGAGTTCCACGCCGCTGCAGGCGCTGGCGCTGCTCAATGACGAGATGTACATCGAAACCGCGCGCAAATTCGCCGAACGCATCATTAAGGAAGGTGGCGCTTCCCCTTCCCAACGGCTGGCATGGGCGTTGCGAGCGGCCACGTCCCGGCCGGCCACGGACGCCGAGGTGCGCGTGCTGGAACAGGGCCTCACCCGGCGCCTCGCACAATACCGCGCCGATGCCCGATCGGCGGAGAAGCTGCTGGCCGCGGGCGAATCGCCGCGCGATCGATCGATCGACCCGGCGGAATTGGCGGCATACACCACCGCCGCCAGCGTCATCCTGAATCTGGACGAGGTGATCACACGCCAATGAATCCGCTCCGCCAACACCAACTCATGCTCACCCGCCGGCAACTGTTCGGCCGCGCCGCCGCCGGCATCGGGACCATCGCGCTGGGTTCGCTGCTTGCCCCGCGCGCGGAAGCCGCCAAGGGCCTCGCCGGATTCCCCAACTTCCCGCCCAAGGCCAAGCGCGTGATCTACCTGCACCAATCCGGCGCTCCCTCGCAGATGGATCTGTACGACTACAAGCCCACGCTCGCCGCGCGCTTCGGCGAAGATCTGCCCGACTCCATCCGCCAGGGCCAGCGGCTCACCGGCATGACCTCCGCGCAGAAGCGCTTCCCGGTGGCGCCCTCGGTTTACAAATTCGCGCAGCACGGAAAGGCCGGGATCTGGCTCAGCGAACTGCTGCCGCACACCGCCAGAATTGCCGACGACCTGTGCGTGGTGAAGAGCCTCTTCACCGAAGCCATCAATCACGATCCCGCCATCACCTTCATCCAGACTGGCAGCCAGGTGGCCGGACGCCCGTGTTTTGGCTCCTGGGTGAGCTATGGGCTAGGCTGCGATACCGACGACCTGCCGGCCTTCGTGGTGATGATCTCGCGCGGCACAGGCCGCAAAGTGGATCAGCCGCTCTACGACCGCCTGTGGGGCAGCGGCTTTCTGCCCACCGCGTACCAGGGCGTGAAATTCCGCTCTGAAGGCGATCCGGTGCTGTACCTCTCGAACCCTCCCGGCATCGATGCGGGCCAACGCCGCTCCATGCTGGACGATATCCGCCAGCTCAACGAGATCAATGAAAAGCAGTTCGGCGATCCCGAGATCGTCACGCGCATTCGCCAGTACGAGATGTCCTACCGGATGCAGAGTTCCGTGCCGGAGCTGACCGACCTGTCGAAGGAACCGGCCTCCACCTTCGATCTCTACGGCCCCGATTCGCGCAAGCCCGGAACCTACGCCGCCAATTGCATCCTGGCGCGCCGCCTGGCCGAGCGCGGGGTGCGGTTCATCCAGCTTTATCACATGGGTTGGGACCACCATGAGGGCGTGCCGCGCCAGCTTCCGCCGCAGTGTCTGGATACCGACCAACCCTCCGCCGCCCTGATTCAGGACCTGAAGCAGCGCGGCATGCTGGACGATACGCTGGTAATTTGGGGCGGCGAATTCGGACGCACGGTCTACTGCCAGGGCAACCTTTCGCCCGAGAGTTACGGCCGCGACCATCATCCGCGCTGCTTCACCGTATGGATGGCGGGCGGCGGCATCAAGCCTGGTCTATCGTACGGCGAGACCGACGACTACAGTTACAACATTACGCAGAACCCCGTGCATGTCCACGACATGAACGCCACGCTGCTGCACTGCCTGGGTGTGGATCACACCAAGCTGACCTACCGCTACCAGGGCCGCGACTTCCGTCTGACGGATGTCCACGGAACGGTCGTGAAAGAACTGCTGGCGTAAATACGGGGGGTAAAGCATCGGCGTTAAATGTTCGCAAAGATGACCCGGGTCGTGGGCAATCCAATCTCGTAGCTCGGTTTTGGGTGCAGACTTGGAGGGCGCTTTGACTGCCCGCTCGCGAGGGGCGTCTTGCCGGCCTTCAGATGAGTGGCTTCGATCTCCGAAAACGTCGGTTAGAGTGGCCGTGGGTGGTACAGGACAGTATTAAGCCGTCAGATACCAAATTCGGGTCAGGCAACCAAGGCATCCCTTGTCAATTCAGTAGAGATCTCCCCCTCCGCCCGCATTCTCAAAACTCCTGCAATGATTACACCCCGTCGCACTCTGTTGATTCTGTCGTTTGAGGCTTGAAGTGCAGCCTTGTAGTAAACGGCAGGAATACCGGACATCTCTAATGCGTTCGAATCGATTCGACTGTAAAAATCCTCGAGAGCCTTTACAACCTCGTGAGGTTGGAGGTCCACGGCCTGCACGGACAAAGCCTGATCCATCTCGACAATCGCCGTAAGCAGATCAGCCTTCCTCCACACCCGCGATTTCGGAGGGAAGCCGCACTCGTCGATGAAATCGAAAACCCTATTGATGCGTGCCTCCATCTCGCCTTCAAGCGGAAAGTCGTCGTTGTACCGCTCGAGAAGCGCGGCGAAACCGTCGTCTCGATTGAAGTACCCTCCGATCAGGGTAATGATGATCGTCAGCGCATATCGAAGGTCCCCCATCCGTTTGAGGTCCAGGGCACTGAACACGGAATGCTTCTCGAAGAACGCGTTCGCGGCCACATGGTCCGCATACTTCTTTAGAGCCCCCCCGTAAACTGCATTGTTAATCTCAATGTCGAGCAATGAGTATTTGGTGGCGTTCAATCGTCTAAACGCCTCTATGATTTCTTCACGGGTTACGCTGCCCAGATCCCTGACCGTCACATCGTACTGTAGGAACGCTTTCTTTTCATCCTCGCTTAGATCACGGTATGGCGTTACCGTTGTTAGCTTCAAATCGGGATGCGCCTCGAAGTACTGAATGATCGTGCTTACGCGCTGCAAACCATCCACCAACAACTGTGTGCCTTGTCCGGTCTCAAGATCGACATCTCCGTCGGCAAGATAAATCTCCGGGAACGGATAGTTACGGAGGATTGTATCCAAGAACAGGTTCTTGTCCTCTCGAGACCACACAAGTCTGCGTTGAAACTCTGTCCGGGGCAACAACCTTCCCTCGCGGACTGCCTGAATAAGCTCTCGAATTTTCTTGTTAGTAGCCGCGGTTTTCATATTTCCAGCGTCTCCGTCGCTGCGCACTCATTAAGTGCCCTCATCAGGTATTGTCTCATTTGTTCGCCGGAGTAAAACAAGCCACCTCGGACCTTCCGGCGACCATATCGGGCATGAGACGATAAGGCCCTAAAAAGATCCCACCAATCGTCACACCGGCGCAATCTTGCCCGAATCGGAAAGTGGTCAGGCCTCAACCATCCGTAGACAAGGTAGTCGCCCAACCTGCCGGAGTCCCAGGGAAGGCGCGCGACTCGGTGGGCATACGTTGACAAGTCCTTCCAGATGAGATCAAAGACTCGTGGGCTGACCACAGCCACATCGATATCTGACGCGGCTGAGAAAGCTCGATAGCGAGGCAGCACAGCACCGTTTGGGAGGTGCTTTTCATTGATCGAGAACCCCAGCTTCGCTGATCCCACAACCCACACGCTAACGTCCTGGGCCAAGACCCCGAACTTCGCAGCCAACGATGCCCTGATGTACGCGATTTCTGGCGCCTCCACGTGTGCCGCTGGCCCGGCAAGCAGTACTTCGTCAACGAGCCAATCCAGCTCGCGATCAAGGATCCTCCGTCGGAAATCGTTAACCGTAATCATCTCTATGGCGATTCTCCAAGATCCACAGATAGTAGGCCGGACGGAGCGCTCCGCCACTGCGAGACTTCAGAGAGGGATTGTACCAACCTTCCAGGGCGCGTGGTGCGCAAGGAATCGTCGTTCAGGTTGGGGTCTCGTGAAGTGGCATGGGGACGCAGACCTATAGCCGTCGAGGCAAGCGTCCCAGACGGAGATGTGGGAAGTTGCAACCACACGCGAACCCGGGACTCGATCGCGCGCAGGCGAAGCCTATCTTAACGCCTATGTACCGGGGTATAGGGGGGTATCCAGCGTGTCGCCCCGCCCACCCGCGCCCCCCACCAGGCCCCGCCACCCTATATCCTAGGTACATGAACCGCCGTACCTTTCTCAGCCTCGCCTCCGTCGCGGCCCTGCGCCGGACGTCCTTTGCCGCTCCCGTCCCAGCCAATAAACGGGAACGCATGCTCGAGTGGCTCGCCGGTCAGGGCGCCCCCAACTACACGCCCGCAGCTTTCTTCCTCCACTTCGGCAACGATTACAAGGCGGGCTCGGCCGCCGCCACGCGCCACCTGGAGTTCTTCCGCCACACCGACATGGATTTCCTGAAGATCCAGTTCGAGCAAACCTACTCTCGCCAGGAGTTTCTGCAGAAACCGGCCGACTGGTCGAAGCTCAAACTCGCCGGGCTCGACTTTTACGAACCGCTCCTCCAGACGGTCCGGGAACTGGTGAAGGCCGAGAAAAAGAATTCCCTGATCCTGATGACGCTCTATTCGCCGTTCATGTGCGCCGGCCAGTGCGCCACCGCGCCCGTGCTTCTGCAGCACCTGGAGGAGAACCCGGAGGCGGTGAAGAAAGGCCTCGAAATTCTCACCGAAAGCCAACTCCTGTTCGTGCGCGCCTGCATCAAGGAGGGCGTTGACGGATTCTATACCTCAACCCAGGGCTCCGAAGCCAAGCGCTTCAGCACCCCCGCCATCTTCACCAAATACGTAAAGCCCTTCGATCTGGTCTCGATGAAGGAGATCGCCGGCGCCTGCCCATTCAACATCCTCCACGTCTGCGATTACGTGGCGCCCTACGCCAACTACGACGCCGTTTACGACTACCCCGGTCACGTCATCAACTGCAACGTGAAGCTGATCGACCGGCAGATTACCGGGCAGGAAATCGCGCAGCGCTTCAAGCGGCCCTTTATGGGAGGCATGGACCGCCACGGCATCATCGCAACGGGAACGCCTGCGCAAGTGGAAGCGGAGATCCGCAAGGTAGTGAAGAACTCCCCGCGTCCCTTCATGCTCGGCGCCGACTGCACCGTGGAAGCCGACACAAGCTGGGACCGCCTCAAACATGCGATCTCAGTTGCCCATCAGGTTTAGCCGACGTGGCACAGGCATTCTTGCCTGTGTTGCTTTTTCTTTCCCTTGGAAACCAACACAGGCAGGAATGCCTGTGCCACGGTGTTTTCATGTCGATCCTTCCAACGTGGCGCAAACACCCCGTCCCCTGCCCATCCGCGCCCCCTGATTTTGGTCGATCATTTACTGCCCAATCTGTGCCTATTTCAGGGACTCCAGCCGGCAAGCAACAGGGTTCCGCGCTCTCTGCTTCCTCCGTTTTCTCTTTCTTGTGTTTTTCTTTCTTGTCTTTTCTTCTCCGCGTTTTCCTCCGCGACTCCGCGTCTCCGCGTCAAATCCCATTTCGGCACTGCCTAGACTCTTTCTCCCTCGGCCACCACCCCGATCACAGCAGCCGAACTCACAAAATTTTCC
>PMTT01000157.1 GCA_003167275.1 Bryobacterales bacterium
TCTCAAAGCCGTACTCGCGGGCAATCACGAATTGCGCGTCGGCGAGGGCCGCCTCGTGCGGCTCAACGGGATCGACAGACCGCGGGCTGGCCGCGCGAAACCGCTCGACTGCGGCGCTCTCACCGGAGCGATGGCGGCGGAGTAACTCTTTGGCTTGCTTCTGAAGTTGTTCCAGCGACGGACGCGCCGGAAGACGCGATACGGAATCGGACATAGCGATCTCCTTTCGGTGACCCGCGTCCGCACGACGGGCAGAAAGAAGATCGAAATCGAACTGCTGGATGGCTCGGTGGGCTCGGCCCTTTCCCGCGGACTGGAAGCGCCCTTCGCGCTGGTGTCCAGAGTAGCGGTTGGAGAAGGGCGAAGTCAACGGCCTTGTGGGGGGGGAAGCCCTGCGTCACCCAAAACAACCGATTTGCGCCCGGGAATTGTCGCCAGGCGGCTGGCGAGAGCAGCGAACGACTCGCGGACATCTTCCGACGCTCGTAGGGTACCGTACGCTGGATGATTGAAACAGCAGCCATCTAAAGCGTAGAATTTAAAGGAGGGCTGTGACGGCTGCCTTGCGCCCGGCCAAAACGGAGGGTTGGCGCATCGCGAGAAGTTGTCCGGATGGGGAATCCACCAAGCACAGTGTCACCAACCGAGCGGCGCCAACGCATCACCGATGTCTGTGAGCTGGCCGCGAAACTGCGCCCCGGCGAACGCGACGCCTTTGTCGAAAACCAATGCCTGGGCGATGTGCAGTTACTGCAGGAAGTAAAGGCGGCCCTGCCGGAGTATCTGAATACGGGCGGCCCCGAAGACAGCATCGTCGTCGTAGTCAACGAAGCCGCACCTCCTCCACCCCCCATGAGCCGGATTGGAAGGTATGAGATCACCGGCACCATCGGAAGCGGTGGCAGTGGGCAGGTCTATAGCGCATTCGACCGGACCGTTGGCCGGGTAGTCGCCATCAAAGTGCTGAACGCCCCCGGGGATCCCGACCTGGTACGGCGTTTTCAGGCGGAAGCCAAGACGGTCGCCAATCTGCACCACAAGAACATCGTCACGGTACATGAGTACGGCGAGGAAAACGGCGTTCCCTATCTCGTGATGGAGTACCTGAAGGGCACCACCCTCCAGGAGTTGATCCGCCAGGGCTCCCTGTCGCTTCTGGAAAAGCTGGAAATCATGTCGGAGGTGGCCGAGGGCCTGCAGTACGCCCACGAACGTGGCATCACTCACCGCGACGTCAAGCCGGCCAATATCATGCAACTCACCGACGGCGCGGTGAAGATCATGGATTTCGGCATCGCGCGCTTTGCGGCCGAGGGCGCTACCCGGCTCACCCAGACCGGCCTGCTGATCGGGAGCATCATGTACATGGCTCCCGAGCAATTCAGCGGCACCGCGGACGCCCTGACCGATGTCTTTGGCTACGGCGTTACTTTCTACGAGTTACTGACCGGGAGCAACCCCTTTTCCGCGAAGGATCCGGTGGGCATCATTTTCAAGATCGCCAATACCGATCCCCCACCGGTGAGCTCAACCGTGCCGGAATGCCCTCACGCCCTGGATCGCATTCTCGCCCGCACTCTGGCCCGCGAGCGCGAAGCGCGCTACAGCAGCTTGTCGGACGTAATGGCCGATACCGGCGGCATCCTCTCGGACTTGCGCCGCGATCAGGCCTACGCATTCTACAGGGAAGCCGATCAGCTATTCTCCGCCGGCCAGTTGGACGCAGCCAGGTTGGCCGTGCGTAAGGTTCTCAGACTCGACCCCGCTCAAGAGGATGCCCGGCGCCTGCGATCCGAGATCGAAGAGACTCTCCGCCAGCGGGATGCGGCAGCGCGTGCCCAATCCCTCATCCACCAGGCAGAAGCGGCTTTGGCCGAACAGCAGGTCGAAGAAGCCGCCGCCCTTCTACAGTCCATCAGCGAGTTAGGAATCGCCAGTCCCAATGCCCAACTACAAGGCCGTTTCGATTGGGCAGTGGCCCAGGTCGAGCGGGCCCAGCAAAGCGAAAGGATTCTCAACGAGGCCCAGCGGAACCTGCGGAATGAGAATCTCACCGAAGCTTTTCGTGCGGTGTCCGACGTACTGGCCCAGGACCCAGGAAGCAGTCCAGCCAGAGACCTCCTGCAGGAAATTCGCAACCGGATGGCTGCCAGGGACGCCATGCGGCGCTTTGGAGCGGGAGTCGCCGAGGTAAACGATCTCCTGAAGAACGGATTGTTCGATCAGGCGGTCGCGCGAGTCGACCAGCTCGCGGCCCTGTTCCCAGACGCCAACTCACGTGAGTATCAGGAACTCCAGGCCCTGCGCGCACAGGCCTCGGAGCAACTGACCGCCCAGCGCCGGCAGCAGATCGCACAGGTCGTAGCCCAAGCCGAAACCCTGATCGCACGCCAGGAGTTGGATCAGGCCATCGCCTTGCTTGAGGCCGCGATCGGGGAACTGGGTGACGACTTTGATCTGTCGCGTCTTCTGCTGCAGGCGGCGGTGGCGCGCCATGCCGCGGTCAGACAGGCGCCAACTGAAGCGCTGAGTTTGACGCAGATCGTAGCTGCCCCAGAAACGACGCCGGAACCGGCCGACGTCGAGGAGTGGCGAGACGCGATCGGCAAATTGGGTGCAACTCTCGGACCCACGCCCGTGTACACCGATACTTTTGCCGGACCAGTGAAGCCACCAGCCGAACCGGCCGTCCCGGAGATCGAGGCGCCCCCCGCTTCCAGCGTCTCTGATCAGGGGGAGCAGACAATCGCAGCGACACCGGCTCCCACTCAGCTCCCGGCTGATCGCGAGGCGCCGCCCCGCCGGCGGAAGCGCGCCGCGGCAATCTGGATCGTGGCGGGCGCCGTAATCGCCGCCATCCTCATTCTGACCCTGGTGACGCGCCCCCAATTCAGTCTCTGGATCGCGAAGTTGCATCTCCCTCTGTCAGGCGGCAACAAGCTGAGCATAGACGAACTCTCCGGGTCCAGGCCCGTGGTGCGCGGCAGCGCGTATTCCTTGGATCTTCGGGCGTCCGGGGGCTCCCTCCCGCTTTCCTGGCAGATCCTGGGAGGATCTCTGCCGCAAGGTCTGTCGCTCGATTCGGGGACGGGCCGCATCGCAGGCATGGCGGTCACCAGCGGCGTTTACAGTTTCCAGGTAAAGGCGGCAGACAGCGCCGGGCATAGCGCCGAACGAGCCTTGACCATCGAGGTGGTGGAACCGTCTGACACGGCGGGCACAACCACGCAGCCGGCGGACCCCGGCCAAACCGCGGCCGGTGGCACATCACCGAACCCGCCGGCGACTGGCGCAATCCCGCAGGCCACCCAGACGTGCAAATCCAGCGCCTTCAGCCTGGAGCAGTTCGGCGACCTGCTGTCCGGCGATTTGGTGTGGACCGGTGCNNGTGCGCCTCTTCGTGACCCCTCCGCGAATCCGCGTGATCACGGGTCCCACCGCTGAGAACTGCTGGGATCCGCGCCTGGTCCTGGAGAATAACGGAGAACCGAAATCTCAGATCCGGATCCAGTGGGAAGTGTTCCAACCATGAGGCTGGTGACTGTCAGTTGCGTATTGGCCGCCTTCCTCCTCGGGTCGCAGCAGCAGGCCCGAGGCGAAGCTCGCGTCCGCGCACGCCGGGCGCTCCTGATCGCAAATGCCGCCTACCAGCATCTTCCCCCGCTCCAAACATCCAGGCCGAATGTCGATGCGCTGGCGAACGCCCTCTCGAAGGCCCGCTTCCAGCCGCAAGTGGTTTACGACCTTCCGCAGTCCGCCTTGATCGACACCATCCGGAAGTTCGTGGACACGGTCCAACCAGGCGACTTCGTGCTGATCTACTACTCGGGCTATGGCTATCAGGCCGACGAGGTGAACTACATCCTGCCCGTCGGTTTCGATCCGAAGGATCAATCGGCGCCCGGCCTGACGGCTTTCTCCGTGCGGAATCTCCAACGCAAGCTGGAGTTGCGGAAGGCAGGGACGAAAATGCTGCTGCTCGACGCGAGCCGTCCTGGTCCGGGGCTTCCGAATGGCTTGGCAGGCATGCGCGCCGCCAGCAACACGCTCGTGTCGTTTTCCGCCGCACTGAACCAGTCTGCGCCCGATCCTCCGGGCGGCGGGGTAGACCTCTATACCAGGGCCCTGATCAAGGCCATCGACGAACCGGGATCCAAGCCGGCCGGCGTGCTCATGCGAACTCAGACGGAAGTGAGCCGGCTCTCCGCGGGCAAGCAGATGCCCCATGTGATCGAGACGCCGGTTCAGGATTTCGACTTCAATCCGCCGGCGGTTTTGTCCTCGGAAGGAAGCGGCGGATCCACTGGAGGCACGAAGGACGGCTACAAACCACCGGACGTCGGGACGGTGCCGGTCGCATCGGACCCGAACATCGGGCCACCCGCGACCGCGGCAGTCTGGCCCATGGACGGCGGCAATCTGCGGAGGAGTGGCTACTCGCCATACCGCGGACCTCGAAAGCCGCGGATCGCCTGGTCCGTGGACGCCGGAAACAAAGACCAGAACAGTCCGCTCATCGGCCCCGATGGGAGGGTCTACGTGTGGAACGCTCGCGACAAGGTGCTCCGCTGCGCCGAAGATGGCCGCATCGTGTGGAAAGTGGCCCTGCCGCTGGACGAACAGGTAAGCTTTGGGCCGGATGGATCGGTGCAACTCAGCTCCTTCCTGGGCAAGACCCGGACACTGAATCGCGACGGCAACCCAAGCCAGGAGGCGCGCTCGGACATGCGCTGGCTGGGTCTCTACGCCTGGCGCGGCCATACCTACAAGAGCACNNTGGCGGGTAGAGGTGGATGGCCAGGCCACCGCGCCGGTCATCGACCCGAACGGCATCCTGCACGTCGGCACCACCAAAGGGACGGTGTATGCAGTGACCGACGCCGCCACCATCGTTTGGAGTTACAGCACAGGGTCATCGCCCACCCGCGGATTGGCCGTGGGTCCGAACCGGGTCCTGGCAGCCGTCGGGCAGAGCCTGTTCAGTGTGCGCGAAGGACGGTTGCAGTGGAAATTCCAAGGGGACGGAGACGGAAACAGCTTCCCTCCGATCCACGACTCCGCCGGAACGATCTACTTTGGCAAGGGAACCGATTTCTATGCCGTAGGTCCGGCGGGGAAATTAGTTTGGAAGTTACCGCTCGGAGACGCTGTTACGACTGCCCCCGCGATGGATCGCTCCGGCCGCATCTATGTTGCCAGCGCGACACGGCTCTATTGCATTTCGGATTGAGGCAGCTTTCAGCGCTCAGCTTTCAGCACTCAGCCCGCACCATTCGGAATCCCGCCACCCGCGTGAAGCTGGCCGCTGACCGCTAGACAGCTTTACACCCCGCAACCGAGTATTCATCCGGCTGAAATCATTTCGTAACTGCCGGTTTTTATAATCGAGCGGTATATCCAAAATCCAGAACGGAGAGGTTCCAGCAAACGCATGACTCGTAAAGCCTTTTGTGTGTCTATCCTGCTTGCCGCGATGCCCGCGGTACTGGCAGCGCAGCAGACCTTGGGGGGAATTACCGGCTCGGTCACGGACGCCACCGGCGCCGCCGTGCAGGTGGCCGCCGTCGCGGTCAAGAACGTGGATACCAACCTCGAATTGAAGGCCCTCACGCGGGCGAACGGCTCCTACCTGATTCCGAATCTGCCGTTAGGCACGTACAGCGTCAGCTTCAGCAAAGATGGTTTTAAGACTGAGACTCACACCTCCATCCTGGTGCAGGGCGACCGCACCACCACGGTCAACGGAAAGTTGGAAGTAGGCACCGTGGCAACCACGGTAGAAGTAACCGGAACGCCGCTCATGAATGCCGTGGACACCACCAGCGGTTACGTGCTGGATATTCAGGCGATCAACAACACCCCGCTGGGGACTGGCAGCTTCACCCAGCTTGCGATTCTGAGCCCGGGTTTGAGCGCCGACTTCATGGCCACCTCCGGCAGCAACGCCGGTTTCGGCAACCAGGCCATCTGGGCGAACGGCCAGCGTGACACCAGCAACAGCTTCTCGATCAACGGCGTGAGCGCCGACAACGTCTTCAATGGCAAGTCCACCAGCCAGGTTGAATCGTCGCGGTTCACCTCGAACACAGGTCAAAGCAGCGCGGCCGGCGGCGACACCCAGACCAACACCTCGGCCTACGATTCGGTCGGACAGGGCATCGCGACCCCGCCGGTCGAGACCCTGCAGGAGATCCGCGTGAATGCCTCGATGTACGACGCGTCGCAGGGCTCCAAGGCCGGCGCTCATATCGAGGCGACCACACGCTCGGGAACCAACGAATTCCACGGCGCGGCCTACGATTATGTGCAGAACAATATCTTTAACGCGGCGTCATTCTTCCGTAATGCGAGCACCGCCATCTCGGAGCACGACAAGGTGGCGGCGCTGCACTACAACCGCTTCGGCGGCACGGTGGGTGGTCCCATCTTCAAGAACAAGCTCTTCTTCTTCGGGGCCTACCAAGGCATCCGCGACCATGACGCGTTGAACGGCAGCAAGACACTCACCACGCCGCTCGATCTCACCGGCGACCGCAGCGCGCAGGGACTGGTCAACATGCTGCAAGCCGATTACGGAAAGACGTTGTCACCCAGCCAGGTCAATCCCGCCGCCCTCCAGCTCTTTCAGGCGAAGGTGGGAGGCAACTACCTGATTCCGACTCCCCAGATCACGAACCTCGCGGTGGCCAAACAGGTGGGCTACGACGTGATTCTCCAGGCGCCCTCGGCATTCGATGCCGACCAGGCGATCATGGACCTGGACTATCTGATCAACAACAAAGATCGCTTGTCCCAGAAGTACATCTATCAGCGCGATCCCTCGACTGCCCCCTTTGGCGGCGGCTCCACCCTGGGATTCCCCAAGGCCGTGCTGGCCGGCACTCAGACCGGCTCGTTGGACAACAGCACCATCCTCAGCCCTTCCCTGACTTGGGAGCAAAAGGTGGGCGTCAATCGCCAGTACGATTACTCCTCCACGGGCCAGCCATTCACGGCCACCTCTCTCGGGATCGACGCGTTCGGCAGCACCCAGTTCCCTGCCCTGAGCATTTCGACCTCCGACCCGACTCTGCAAAAGGGCTTGAGCATCGGGCCGAGCGGGAATTTTGCGAACACCGGCTTCTACCAGAATCTGTTCACCGCGTCGTCCAACCTGAATTGG
>PMTT01000349.1 GCA_003167275.1 Bryobacterales bacterium
GCTCAGCAACTGTCGAAGATGAGCTTGGGGAAGTTATTGTTGACGGAGTAAGTGGGATCTTCGCGATTCACCGTAGCGGGGCCGAGCTGGTTCAGATTGTCGATGCCGGGAATCTGCACGTGGCGCATGTCGCGGAAGAAATCGCCCTCGTTGCGGATCAGATCTTCGCCGCGCGAGAGATTGAGCATCAGTTCTTCGTGATTCAGGTGGACCAGGTATTCCAGGCTGTGACCGGCGCACCACTCGGCCTGCACACCGTAGAAACTCTCGCGGAAGATGCCGCTCCACACGTCCCAGTAGTCGGCCTTGGCGCGCCTGGCCTCCTCGGTCAACTTGGGCGCGAAGAAGAGCGGCAGGTAGGGCTGCAAATCGTAGCCCTTTTGCGCGCGGAAGGTGTCCAGGAGCTTTGGCGTCCAGGGAGTGAAGCCGGTGTAATCGGGCTCGTCCCCGAAGAAGCCGAGGACGGTCTTGCCGAATTCCTGGCCGAAGAGCTGCTGGTAGACCTCGTGGGTGGTCGTCAGAAACGCGCGCGTGGCCTCGGGATTAAGGTAGTCGATCAGCGCGTACAGGCTGTCCTTCGAGTAAGTGCCGTCGGCGCGGTTGATGTAGCGGGTGGGCGAACTGCGGAAGACGTGGCGGACGAAGACCACTTCCGAGCGGCCTTCCGGCGGAGCCGTCCATTTGACCTGGCCGGCGAGGATGGGCAGCACACTCGCGGTTCCTTCCTGGGGCGGGGCGCCCGGGGCAGTCCTGGGCTGCGTGAGCGCGAGCGCGCCCAGGGTATCGGGAGGCGCCGGCAGGGAGATGGTCTGCCCGGGCGCCACGCCGACCCGCGTGTCGGCGACGATGCCCTGCATGGTGAGTTGCGGATACTCCTGGCTGATCTTGCCGCCGGCGAAGCCGCTGGGGTAACTGCCCTCGTCGGCCAGCCAGACCTTCATGCCGCGCTTGCGCGCCTCTTCCACCGCGAACCTCATGAGCGCGAAATGCTCGGGCGAAAAGTACTTGGGCGTCATGCCGCGCGCGGGGGCGAGGTTGACGACGTAGATCCCGCAGGCTACCAACTGGTCGAACTCCCGCACGATGCGGGCCTGGGACAATTCGTCTCCCCAGATGGCCCAGTGGATCGCGCCGTATTCACGGGGAGGCGTGCGGAAATTCGCGGCCGCTTCGCGGACCGCGGGAACCGTGATCTGTTGCCACGGCCGCTGCGCCGCCAGCACAAGGGGCAGCAGAAGAGAAATCAGGATGCGCGACTTAGTATTCATACGGCCACCGATCCGTGCGGAAAGGAGCGGCCGGAAGGCCCGCCGCATTGTAGAGGTTGCAGCCTTCGGGGTAATTGTCCCAGGCGTAGCGCACCGCGGCCGGGGCGCTGACCGTGGGGCTGGTGACCACCACCGTGTGGCCTTCGATCCTGGCTTCGGCGGGCACGAACTTCCCGTCGGCGCCGGCGATAGTGAACCACTTCAGCGGCCCGTCCTTTGCCACCAGGCCGCCGCCCAGGTGGGAGAACTTCACACGAATCGCGTTGCCGGAGACCTTCATCGAATCGTACACCGGCCCGGAGTACTCCAGCTTGCGGCCGTAGACATTGGCCAGCGCCATCCGCGTCAGTCGTTCCCCCAGCGGCGCTTTGTTGTGCGGGTGGACATCCTTGGGATCGCCGATGTCGATCGTCACGGCCATGCCGGCGTGAGGCAACGAAAGCACCGCGGCCTGCCCTTCCCGCACCAGGGGATTGTTGCTGATGTTCTGGAGCGCCGGCAGTTGGACGACGTAGAACGGGAAATCGCCCTGCCCCCACAGCTTGCGCCAATCTTTGATCAACGTTTCCATAACGTGGGGATAGAGCGCCACCCCTTCCTTACCGCCGACGATGGATTCTCCCTGATACCAGATTGCGCCGCGAATCGCGTAGGGAGTCACGGGGTTGATCATGCCATTGAACAGGACGGTCGAATTGTGCTGGTCCTGCACCGGATCGCGTTGCCGCGCGGGCGGCGGGCCCGGCCTGGCGTTGATGGTCTGCGGCGGCTGGGGCGCCTCGGTGGGCGGAGCCTCGGGCTTGGTGCGATAGAACTGGACCGCGGCATCGAAGTGATCCAGCATGGGTTTCAAGAGCGGATCGGCCGCCACGGTTTCGCGGCGAATCCAGGACTCCGCCGTGCTCGCCCCGAAGGCCAGCGTGAGAAAGCCGACTGGCTGCTTGAGTTCACGGTGCAGGTCGCGCGCAAACAAATAGCCCACCGCCGAGAAGCCCGGCACGTTTTGCGGAGTGCAGATCAGCCACTCGCCCTGAATTTCGGTTTGGGGCTCGTAGGTCTTGGCCGTTTTGCCGGTGAACATCCGCACCCGCGGGTAGTTGGCTTCGGCGATCTCCCGCTCCTCGTCGACCAGGCCGGCATACGATGCTTGCTTCTTGGAAACCGTGAAGGCCATGTTGGATTGTCCGCTTCCGAGCCACACCTCGCCCACCAGGACATCGGCGATGGCGATCGTGTTTGTGCCGGCGATGGTCATCTGGAACGGCCCGCCCGGTTTCAGACTCTTCAACCGGAGCATCCACTTGCCGTCCGCCGATGCCGTGGCGGACTGCTTCTGGCCGTTGGGCGTAACGGTGACCCGTTCGCCGGGAGCGGCAGTGCCCCAGACGGGAACGGCCATGCCGCTTTGCAGCACCATGTGGTCCCCGAACAGGCCGGACGGCTTGACGTCCGCCAGCAGCGGCGCGGCCGCGGCGAACATCAGCAGAGCGGTCAGTTTGGCCCTCATTGTACGTTCCTCTTGACGATCGGTTCGCCTTCCTTGACCTCTACCGTCAGGCCGGAGAGATCCACCTTGCGCGCGTTCTCCATCACGAATCCCTTCTGCGCGGTGATCTTGCAGCTCTCAAACTTGACGTTCTCGATGGGGCTATCCACCAGGCCGTGCATCATGCCCACCGAGTTTACGGTTCCACTGATATTTCGGATAGTCACATTGCGGACCACCGGCAGCACCTTGGCCGGCGGCGCAATGGGCGACACCATGCGCCACTCCATGTTGAACTCGAACGCCTGCTTGGTGTCCTTTAATTGCATATCGCGGTAGGTGATGTTCTCCACCACACCGCTGCGGCTGGGCTGGGTCTTGAAGCGGATGGGCGCCCAGTTGCCGGAGTCGGACACGCAGTTCCGCACCTCGACGTTGCGGATTCCGCCGGAGGTTTCGCTGCCCATCGCCACGCCACCGTGCCCGTAGTGAAAGCGGCTGTTCTCGATGACGATGTCTTCGGCCGGCCGGTTTACGCGGAGGCCGTCGGCGTCCTTGCCGCTCTTGATCGAGATGCAGTCGTCATTGACATCGATATCGACGTTGTTGACGCGCACGCGGCGCGACGAATCGATGTCGATGCCGTCCGAACTCGGGATGTTGTGGTCGGCCGTGATGTTTACTCCGTCGATGGTCACATCCTCCGAGTACAGGATGTGCAGGCACCACACCGCCTGTTGGCGCAGTTTCAGGTTGGCGATGCGCACCCGCTTGCAGTTCTGGAAGCAGATCATACGCGGGCGGCCGGTCCGGGGCCGTGGCGGCGCGGCGCCGGCTTCCTGTGGAGCACGCGGCTGTTGGCCGCGGCCGCCTCCGCGCGCCAGCCACTCGTCGCCGCTTCCATCCACCGTGCCCTCGCCAGTGAGTTCCACGCCGGTCATGCCGGTGAAGTTGAGGAGCGCCGAGGTCCACTCCCGCTCCGTGCCCTCCCAACGGGTCTGCACCTGCGGATAATCCTCCGGATTGACCGACCCTTTCAGCACGCCGCCCTTTTCGATAGACAGATTCACCCCCTGTTTGAAGAACAGTGCGCCAGTGACAAAGGTGCCGGCGGGGACAACGAGCGTGCCGCCGCCTTCGCGCGAGGTCTTATCGATGAGGTCCTGGATCGCCTTGGTATTCGAACTCCGGCCGTCGCCGAGAGCGCCGGCGCTGGTGATCGCGTAACGCTTGGGCGCAGGCTGCGCCGTGCCGATGGCGAGGGCGGCGATGGTGAAGGCCGCGGCCATTCCCGGTAAGAATGATGATTTACGCACTAAGTCATGTCCTCATGGAACATAGAGCCATTGAGAGGGTAGCCCACCCAACCAGTGGCGTGCAAACACATTCGGCGAGATGTTTAGGTTTCGGTATGTGGAACGCGACGACGCCGGCCAGGCGAACCGAAGCGACTGATGAATCATGGGATTGCCGCGGCGAAGCGGGTGATCGCGCCTGAGGAGGCGAATGGCTTCCGGGTTGCTTGTTCGGCAGCGCGAAACGCGATGGGGTCGGCCAATGCGCGCGCGCAGGTATTGGCTCAGGGCGGGCTGGGCAACGGCGAAGCACAAAGCGCCCAACCGCGCGGTGACCTTTCTCATGGCGATTCCTCTTTGCGTCAGTACGTGGTGACGGAGACGCGGAGCACCAGCGGCTCGGCGCTGAAATCCAATCCCCCATCGGTCTGGTCGACGTTCAAGAGACGGCGGAACTGGAAGACGCCGTTCTGGTAGGTACCCTCCTCGACGCGCAGAAAGCGGCGGCGCTTATCGGGCGCGGTGGCACGAAAATCGACGCGGGAGTAGAACCCGGACACCAGAAACTGGTTGTCGTCGAGCTGGGCAACCAGCGCGTCTCCCATGGGCTGGGGATTACCCGCCGGACGGCCGAACCGCGCCCAGACCCCATATGATATGGTGGCGTCCCATGCTCCGAAACTTAGCGTCTGCGTGAGCTTGCCCTGCTCTTCGGCAGCGGCCTGGAGCTTGCCTTCGAAATTCAGGCGGGCGATCTCGTGCGCCATGGGGGCGATCATGCGGTAAGTGGGCGCAAAGGGAGCGACGAACTCTTTAGTCCCGGTGAGCGCCCAGGGCGGGAGCAGTTCCTCCTTCGGCCGGGCGGCGTCGGGAATCTCCTTAATCCTGGTGAAGTCCAGGCCGAAGGGCGAAAAGCCGATGGCCTGGTGGCCCAAGGCGAAAAAGAAAAACCTTGGACTGCCGCCGGTCTCGGGAATAAACAGTGCGTTGTCGTCGCGGCGGTAGATCTCCAGCATCTTTACATAGCCGGCGGCGTCTCTGGCATAGTCGTCCGGTGAGATCATGTCGAGCGCGGGCGCGGTGGCCTTCCAGATGGGAAGGTTGTTGTCGCTCGGGCCACCGTCTTTGTAACTGGGCAGCGCCGGTTTGGCGGGATCCCGCCACACGGCGCAGCGGTGTGTTCCGGGCGCGGCGTTGACATACAAGGGAAGCTGGTAGGCGGCCTTGCCCGCGGCGGCTACCTGCCCGATGTACTTCGCCACAGCCCAGTTGTGGAAGCATACGTCGGCGTCGGGACCGAAGACATCTTGCCAGTTGGGCGAAGACGCGCTGGATGGCGCCTGCATGGCCTTGAGGATATCGGCGGGGACCGGGCTATCGAACAACTTCTGCGCGGCGGGAGAGTAATCGCGCAGGTTGCCCCCGGTGCCGGGTTCGTTCTCCACCTGCACCATCAGCACGGTGCGCTGGGGGTCCGCCGTCTTGAGGTGACGCATGAAGGCGGCGAAGGCCCTGGTGTCGGCGGCGAGCGACGCCGCTGCGAACGGCGATGGGGAATCCACCGGGTGGCCGTTCTTATCGACCACGTACGGATAGCGTTCGGGCTCCAGCTTCATCCACTCCGGCATATAGTGGGGATTGCCGTTCTTCCAGGTGCCGAACCAGAGCAGGACCAGGCGCATCCGGTGGGCCCGTGCCTGGGTGAGCAGGGTATCGACGACGCTGTAGTCGAACTGCCCCTGCTTCGGTTCGAACTGCTCCCAGTAGACCGGGATTTCGACCGTGTTGGCGTGCAGGAACTCCATGGCGGACCATACCTGCGGCAGCATGGCGGGCCAACCGCTGGAGTTATTCACCTGCGCGGCCAGCATGAAGTAGGGGGCATCGTCCACAAGTAGAGCGAAGCGCCCGTCCTTCTTCACGATGCGGGGAATGGGCCGCTCCTTCACCTGGGCGAACGCCGTCAGTGCGGCGAAGGCAAATGCCAAGGCCACGAAACCGGAGGTCGCGCGCGGGCTGCTCAGTCTGAATCGATTCGGGTCCATATCATATGCCTCAGCGGTAGCGGTAGAGAGTTACCCGGTGGATGCCCCTTCTGACTCGGCCCGAACAGGGCGGGGCGATCGGCCGGCTCATAGAGTCTCGGCAGCACCAGGCTGTGCGAGCCGGTATCGTCGCCGGCCAGCCGGCGCCCCGGAACCCAGCGGCCGTTCACAAAAACACCCTCCTCCACGGTGGCTAGTCCGGCCAGCGGTGGACCCGGCGTGTTCGGAGTAAAGGTGACGGTTACTCCGGTACCCGCGGCGTAGAACTCGTCGGGCGCGGTCGCGATGAAGATTGCCGCCGCGTTGGGAAAGGGTTCCTGCCGGTTGCGGCGACCCGGGCAGCACGCGTGGCCTCAAGAACGAGACTTCCAGTGTGTAGTTCCCCACCTTGACCTTCTGCGGCTGATCCTTGGAGCCCAGCAGGACGGCGGACATCGTGCCATTGCCCTGATGCTCCGAAATCAGGGGCGCCAATTGCGCGATCACGTCGTAAGCGCTGGTCAGTTCGATATCGGGAACCGCCGGCCTTTCGATCCCCATGGGTGAGAAACCGATGGCATCATGACGTCCGAAGGCGTAGAGCACTCTGGCCCCGAGGGCGTTCGGCGGCAATCCCCTGGTCTCGGGTATGAACAGCGGGTTCCCGCTCCGGTTGTACGCCGCGCACATGCTCGCGTAGTCATAGTCGTAAATGTCCGGCGCCAGCATATCGATTTCGGGCGCCGCAGCTCTCCAGATGTCGATCGCGTCGGGCATCGGGCTGCCCACCTGTCCGTTGGCGCGTTGGTTTCCCTTGGGGAACCCTGGCGCCCATGCGTTCACGAACATCGGTATCGGGTATTCCGTTTTGCCCGCCTCCGCTACGCGGCTGACGTAGCGTGAGAACCACCAGGACATGAAGATCTCGTCCACCACGGCGCCCTCGCCGAACACTTCTTCCCAGGTCCCGGAAGTCTTGAAGCCGGCCGTCTCCCAGACTTTGAGAAGCTCCGGGATCAGGGTCTCCCTGTTCTTCTGAAGGTAGTCCATCAGGCGCTTGGGTACCGGGCCTGCGTAAGCCTGTCTGGCCGCGGGCGAACGGTCACGGATGCCGTCCGGCACGCCGATTTCGTTCTCCAGTTGAACCATGACGACCGTGTGCTCGCGGCCGTCCACCGCTTTGACGTGCCGCATGAGGGCAGCAAAGGCGCGCGCGTCGGCGTCCCGGTTTGCATCGGCGAAGGGGCTGAGCAATTCGATGCTCCTCCCTCCCACGACCTGGGTGCGCGGGAAGCGCTCGAAATCCTTCTTCACCCAGTCGGGCGCGTCGGTGGACAAACCGTTCTTCCAGCTTGCGAACCACAGCAGCACGAGACGCATGTTGTGAACCCGTGCATCCCGGATCACGCCGTCCAGGACGGTGAAATCGAACTTACCTTCCTCCTGCTCGATCTGAGCCCAGGAAACGGCGGCCAGAACGCTGTTGAGCCGCGTGTTGACGAGTTTGGGCCATACCGCCTTCATGTACTCGAGGCTGGTGGCGGTGTTATTGCCCAGTTCGCCCGCCATCGCCAGGAACGGCTTGCCGTCCACGATTAGTTGGGTGGCTGTCCCCTGCTTCCGCAGGTGCGGGATTTCCGGAGCAGCGCCGGTTTGGCCGTAGCCCGCCACCATGGCGGCAAAACTCGCGAGAGTCAAACAAAACAACGTCCGGAATTTCACCATGACCTCCCATCGGCGTTGCCCGGATTGCGCCCCACCGCGAAACATAGACGGTTAGAAGAAAATCTTCCACTCAACATCCGCGCCCGAAGATGCCGTGTAGTCCACGGTCAGCAGACGCCCGTCCAGCGCCAGTTTCCCGGTCAGGCCGCCGGACAACTCCACGCGTTTGGCGGCGAAGCCGTCCGGAGCGTAAATGCGCAGTTGATACGGGTCGCCGGCCACCGCGCGCGAGACGCCGCGCAGCACGCGTTGCGGTCCGTCCCAGGCGAGGTCCTTGATATCGAACGCCATCTGCCGGACGTGGCGGCTAGTGGAAATCAGCACCGGACGGTCGAGTTTCTCGACAATGCTGTAGATGTCGGCGTCGTAGGGGCCAATCGGGCGGATCGCGAACTTCCCTTTGAATGTCCCGATCAGTTGTCTGGTCCAGAACTCGTAAGCAATGTACTCTTTGTCGGGATCGAGGCGGAGATCTTTCGCGGCGTCCAACGTGGCGCTGAATTTCCGATTGCCCGTGCCCGTGTAGTTGAATACCGAGAGGACCGACCACTTCCCAAACGCCCGGTCCACCGGCATGTTGAAGATCCGCGCCGGCCGGCGCACGAAGAGATCCACCGGATAGGACACGTCCATGGTCGGTGGGCTGATGCGTTTCAGGAGTTCGATCCGGTCGGCCGGATAGGGAACATTGAATGCCTCCGATACGAATAGCGTGTTCCCCACCATGGCGTGGAAGTTGGCATCGACTTTGGCTTGGCCGGCAGTGAAGTCCTTGCCATCGGGCGCTTTGAACCGGTAAATGTGAAAGCCGTCGGCGTCGTTCCAGAACACGCGGCCGTTGTAGAAGAACCGGTTCGCCGAGCCCAGCACGGTCTCCGTGAACAAGCCCGTGAATTCCTTTCCCAGCAGCGACGAGCCCGGATCTTCATAACCCTGGTCGGCGTCCTCGGAGATCCGGCAGATATCGACAATCCCGTAGGAATGGTCGACGGGCTGCATGTTGGAGCGGATGACCATGCGCGGCGCCTGCTGGTCGATGGTCTCGCGCCAGGGGAGCCCGGCCACGCGGTACGTCTCCAACGGACTCATAAACGGGTCGTGCTGTCCCGGCCACGCATCCCACCAATCCGCGAAATCCATCTCCGCCCGGCCGGTGTTCTTTTCCTGACCGGCCACCCACTTGAGGATGCGCTCGCGCTCCAGTTTGATGGTCAGGGGATTGGAAAAGTCGATGACCCTTTCCCCGTCGTACTTGACCGTGTGGATCGGAAGGAAGCACTCGGCCGGATAACTCACCCGGGACGGGCGCCCCTGCGTGCCGCCTCCCGAACCATAGATGCCGAAGCTCCCCTGCGGGCCGGGGCCTCCCATTCCCCAATAGAAATCCACCAGGCCGTTCTCCTGGAAGAACTTCCTGGCATCGGCATTACTGCCGCCCGACATCCAGCCGTGAAAGCGGCTGTAGTCGTTCGCCACAAGTTCCCGGTCGTCCAGGTTGATGGGCCGCCGCGTCTTGAGACGAACGTCGTGCGCGAGTGCAATCAGGTCTCCCTGGTGTTCCATGGCCCGAAGCGCGTCCCGATTGAAATCGATCAGCAGTTTCTCACCGGGGAAACTCTTTCCCAGAGGAATCGTAATCTTGTAGCTACAGTATCCGCGGACTTGCATGCGGTCCGCGGTCTTGCCCTGCCAGCCGGACCTCACCTCGAACCGCGAGGCGCCCTTCAGTGCCGTCGCATGTCCCATCAACAGGCTGTTGCCGGTGTCGCTGTCGCGGACCACATGATTTACCGCGTACATCTTGGGAGTGATCAAATTGATCACGGCGGCCAGTTCGTACAGGTCGCGATTGCGGGAGTGGGTTCCCAGGGCGATCCATTTGTCGGTGGAGCCGCCAAGGCGCGCATCCGCCGACACGAAGTAATCCATGTCGCCGAGATCGACCGCCTTGCCGGTGTGGTTGGAGCGGCCCAGGCTGAGCAGAATGTCGTTGTTCGTCTTGCTGACGGAGATCTGGTAGTCGAAATCGAGCTGCCCGCTTTTCGCGCCGCGGAGGGTTACCGTAACGAACGATCCGAATGGGTTGGAGTCGGCGTGGTTGACGGAACTGGTCACTTTCCAACCCGAAGGGTCGTCACCCGGAAGGAAGTAGACATCGTTCAGCCGCATGGGCGTCCCTTTGACTTCCGCCGACCAGCGGCAGGCAGTCGCGTCGACGGTGACCAGGAGGTTCGCGGTGTCGATCTTGATCGGTGCTGCCGCGTTTGCCGGCAGGAATTGAAGAAACATCGTGGCGGCGAAGAAATTGGCCGCCCTTTCTTTAGTCTTGCTTCGCATGACTTCCCTTTCAACCAAACTCTAGCCTGCTGATACTATAGCCTCGGGCGCACACTGGTACCAGCAGGATGTGGTTAAGGGAAGATGAAACGGTGGAGTGATAAATGACTGATTACAGGACCGTTGCGCCGGTCGTTTCCAGATTCTCTTACCGTTAACAGTACGCGTAACGGCCTTGGGGGGAGGCACTGAACACGTGTCGCGAGGGACGCGCCACGCGCCGGACTACGGTGACTCCTCCGTCACTTCAATCGCCAGCAGGACTGCGTAATTCCTCACCGGCACGAAGGACAGCAGAATCTTGCCTTGCGCGTCCGGCTTCACGTCGTCGAAGGTCTTGGTAATGACCCAGTAGGCGCCTCCGGCCTCCCGAAAGATGTCCAGTTTGCCAGTGAGCGCTCTCCCGTTGCAGTAGATATCGAAGAGCCGGGATCCCGCTCCGTCGTCACGATGCAGGTCCCGTCCAAAGACCGGTTCGGCAAACATCAAGCGGACCTGATAAGCGCCGTCGGGAAGCGGGATTGCATAGTTGAAATTGCCCGTGCGGTAGCTCGAAAAGCTCCCGAAGTTGGCCTCTTGAATATACTCCGCCAACTCTGCGATGCGCCCTCCGGAAAAGTACCGGTCGGCTTTCCACAGCCGCCCGCTCCTGTCCAGGTACGAATTATGGGAACACCGGAATCGCACAGGCTGCACCTTGCCGCGGTTCCCAGGCCGCAGCTCGATCCCGTTGAGAAGGGGCTCACTTCGCTGCGGGAGGAAATCCAAACGGAGAAAGCCATCCGCGCCGGGTGAAATGTCCTTGAAGACTCTTTCGTCGGCGATGCGCGTCCCACCGGCGTCCTTCGCGATATCGAACCCTGCCAAAGCGGGTGCGCCGTTGATCAGGACATCGAATGTGCGCTGTGTGTCCGCGCCGACCGCGGGGGCGAAGAAGACTTCGGCAAAGTGAAGGTGCAACTCATAGACCCCCTGAGGCAACGGGATCGCATAACCGAAGCTGCCCCGCCGCCGGTTTGATAGAGGGCCTGATCGGCGTAGATTCAGACACATTGTTACTCGATTGCGACGGCAAGATCGTGCACAGCCTTCTCGGCGGCCGTGCGGTGTTACTCTCGCATCATGCGGCGTTTTACACCATCCGTATTCCCGATGGCGGGCGAGAGAAAGTGAACGCCATGCACTGGGCCGGTGTCGTGATCCTCTGCGCATTCTGGGGGACGCAAGCGGCCGACCAGTCTCCTAAATGGGGCGACTGGCCCAAGTGGGGAGACCGGGGAGATGGCGGCTACCGGAATCCGGTAATCCCCGCCGACTATAGCGACATCGATTGCATCCGGGTTGGGTCGGATTATTACGCCATCTCCTCGACCATGCAGTTTTCTCCCGGCATGGTCGTGCTGCACTCCAGGGACCTCGTCAACTGGTCCGTTCTCGGGCATGCCGTAAGCGACTTGACGCAGATCGCTCCCGAGTTGAATTGGAGCGGAATGAACCGCTACGGCAGGGGCGTTTGGGCAGGCTCCATCCGCCATCGCGCCGGGAAATTCTGGGTTTACTTCGGCACGCCCGACGAAGGGTATTTCATGACCACGGCTTCCAACCCGGCAGGGCCGTGGGAACCGCTGCATCGAGTACTTGAAGGCGCCGGCTGGGACGATCCCTGCCCGTTCTGGGACGACGATGGGCAAGGCTATCTGGTTGGGACCACTTTTCGCGATAGCTACAGAGTCTATCTTTGGAAACTCACGCCCAATGGTCGCGGTCTGGTGCCCGAATCGGGCCGCGTCATCCATCAGTCCAAGGGCAGCGAGGCCAACAAGCTGTACAAGTTCAACGGTCTCTATTACCACCTGTTCAGTGAAGTGAAGGCGGAGGGGCGTGTGGTCATGATGGAACGCTCCAGCAGTGTTTACGGGCCTTACACGGAGATCCGCCAACTGAACTACGCGGACCGGGCGGCGATGGAACCCAACCAGGGTGGGCTGGTAGAGACTGCGGCAGGCGCCTGGTATTGGTTCACGCACCACGGCACGGGCGATTGGGAAGGCCGCTGCGCCAGTCTGGTCCCGGTGAAATGGGTCGATGGCTGGCCCGTCATCGGCCAGCCCGATGAGAAAGGGATCGGCCATTTTGTATGGTCCGGCCAAAAGCCGGTGCCCGGCGCCCAAATCCGCACCCTTCAGACCAGCGACGAATTCGCCGTGCCCCGCCTCCCACCCCAGTGGGAATGGAACCATCAGCCGCGCGCCGGGAAGTGGTCGCTGGCGGAACGTCCAGGATGGCTGCGCCTGCACGCTTTCCGGCCGATCCAAACCGGCGATTTGAGGAAGGCCGGCAACACCCTGACCCAACGCTCGTTCCGCACCGAGTGGAATGAAGTGGTGGTCAAGTTCGATCTGCGCGGCATGGTGGACGGCCACCGAGCGGGATTGTGCCACTTCGCCAAGGACTATTCCGGCGTCGGCGTGAACCAGACCGGAGCCATTCGGACGCTCCAATACGATCATGGCGGCAAGATCGCATCCGGGCCGGAACTAAAGGGCAATCTTCTCTGGGTGAAATCCGTTTGGGGATTGGACGGCCGGAGCCAGTATTCCTACAGCCTGGATGGCCGCTCCTTCACCGAATTTGGCGACGCCTACCAGCTCTCCTGGGGCAACTATCGAGGCGACCGCATCGGCCTCTATAGCTACAACGACCAGGCAGACGCCGGGTATGTCGACGTGGACTACTTCCATTACGCTTTCCACGCACACCGCCAACCGGCGAAGTAAGCAGGGAAGCCGTGGAAATCGCGCGTTGGTGGATGTCCTGCCCCCGGCGCCGTTTCACTTAGCGGGCGAGAAGATCGCCACGGTTCCGCCTGAGGGAGCCAACTTCAGTTGCAATGTGTCGGAGGCGCGCACGGTTTCTTCGTCCTTGACCGGGTGCTCGGCGTTTTCGCCGCTGTCGGGCGCGCCCTCCCACAGGGTGACCTTCCAAACGCCCTTGACGAGAAACTCCAACGGCACGGGCAATTCGCGTCCGTCGACTTTGCCGGCACGCCATTGAGCACGCGGGTCTCATCCCAGCTCGCCGGAACGGCTTTCAGGAACTCGAGTTGTTTCTGTCCTTCGCAGGCAGCCGGGGAATCCGCGACAGTTTGCAGCTCGCTTTCGAAGACCACAAACAGTGCGGTCTGATGGACGCGCGTGCCCATCACCATCTCAGCGACGAAGCGTGCGGCATGAAGTTGGCCGCGGTCACATTCTCGAACCAGCCGGGAGTGTGGTCCATCGGCCCTGCCAGCATGCGCGTAAAGGCCAGCGTCACGTTGTGCCTGGGCGTGATTCGCGCGCTCCACCGGTTGTGTTCCTCGCCCATTACGCCTTCAAATGGGCGGACCGAAAGATAAACGGATATGCTTATACTGCTATGTAGTGGTGACCGGAGACGTACTGATCCTGGCCGGCAAGGCAAAAAGGGAACAGTAAGTACAACGACCGGGCAACACGGCCAGGAGGCAAGCAGGATGCGAGGATTCCGCCACTTCGTGAGCGCGTTTGCGCTCTCTGCAATGGCAATGAACGCCCAGACAACGGCTGCCGCGGCGGGCACCCCTCATCTTCAGACCAAACCGATTCCAGAAATCGTGAAAAAGGACGGCCGGTACGCTTTGATGGTGGACGGAGCACCTTATTTGATTCTCGGGGCGCAGTGCCACAACTCCAGCGCCTGGCCGGCCATGCTGCCCAAGGTCTGGCGGGCCATCGAGAACCTGCACGCCAACACTCTGGAGATTCCGGTCTACTGGGAACAGTTCGAGCCGGAGCCGGGAAAGTACGACACTTCGGTGATCGACACCATCATCGATCAAGCGCGGGAGCGTAAGGTGCGGCTGGTGCTGCTGTGGTTCGCCACCTGGAAGAACGGCAGCTCGCATTACATACCCCTGTGGGCGAAAAGGCAGCCCGAGAAGTTTCCGCGGATCGTCGGCAAGAACGGGAGAATCGTGGATTCGCCTTCCCCCCACTCGCCTGCCGCGCTCCAGGCCGACAGGAGTGCTTTCAGCGCCTTCATGCGCCATCTCAAGCAGCGGGACACCGTACGCACCGTGATCATGGTGCAAGTGCAAAACGAACCGGGCTCCTGGGGTAGCGTGCGCGACTACTCCCCAACGGCCGAAAAGCTCTTTGCAGAGCCCGTGCCCGAGGAACTGCTCAAGGCTCTCGGCACGACAGCCCTCGCCGGCGCCAACTGGACCGCGGCTTTCGGCCCTAACGCCGACGAGTATTTTCACGCCTGGTCCATCGCGCGCTTCGTCGGGCAGGTGGCGGCAGCCGGCAAGAGGGAGTACCCGCTGCCCATGTATGCCAACGCCGCGCTGCGCGATCCCATCAACCCGGGGCCGGCCAGCACCTACGAGAGCGGCGGCCCAACCGACAACGTGATCGGGATCTGGAAGACGGCGGCCCCCGCCCTTGACGTGCTGGCGCCCGACATTTATCAGGGCGAGAGCACGCGCTACCGCAAGGTGCTCGAACTCTACGCCCGGCCGGACAACCCGCTGCTGGTGCCCGAAACGGGCGGTCCCGCCGGCTATCCCCGCTTCTTCTTTGCCGCGCTGGGACGCGGCGCCATCGGCTGGGCGCCTTTTGGCCTCGACTACACCAGCTTTTCCACCGAGCCGCAGGGGATGCCGCGGATGGCCGAGGAGGCGCTCGCTCCGATCGCGCTCAACTACCAGATGCTGGCGCCCATCATGCGCGAAGCGGCCCGCCTCAACTTTGAGGGCAAGCTTCAGGCGGTAGCAGAAGAGCCAGGCCAAGCCCGGCAGACGATGGATTTCGGCGACTGGAAGGCCGTCGTCACGTTCGGCGCCGGAGGCCGCAACAACAGCGCCAACGGCAACCCTACCCCCATTGGCCGCGCTCTGGTGGGCCGGCTCGGCGAAAACGAATTCCTGGTAACCGTGGCTTACGGCAAGATCGCCTTCACGTCGAGCAGTGGCGCCCATACGGACTTCCTGCGCGTGGAGGAGGGCCGCTACGAAAATGGCGTCTTCAAACCGATTCGCATCTGGAACGGCGACGAGACCGACTATGGTGGGCTGAGTTTCTACGCGGGCCCGCAAGCCCTGCGCGTGTTGCTGGGCACGTACTGAGATCGCTCAGGCGAGAGCGATCTTCAGTGCGATCGGGTAATCGCTGAGTTTCTCCGCGGGCATCCGCACGATCAGGCCGGCCGCCTCCTGCGCCCACTGCACGTTGCCTTTGAATCCCAGCAACTCCACGTTCTGGACCTTGCCCGCCGCCAAATTGCCCGTGGTACCCACAGAGCCGATCACCGCTTCTTTCTCCGGCCAGCCCATCACGAAAGCATACAGCGTCTTGCCTTTCGATGTGAACCGGACATCCCGCGCCGTGAACGGCGTACTGCCGCTGTCGCGCGCGCCGGAAGTTCTGGTTGCCCCCGGCGATGTATCCGGGATGGGCGGAAGCGGTTTGTACACGCTCGTATCCCTGACGGTGCCCTCCACGCTGGGGCCCTCCCCGCAGACCCGCCACGGGCGAGAGCCGTGGATACCTTCGCCATTCACCGCCATCCACGCCGTAATCTCGGACAGGATGGTCATTTCCTTCGGGTCCAGCGTGCCGTCGCTTTTCAACGGAAAGTTCAACAGCAGGGTGCCGTTCCGGCTGACCACGTTGACCAGCATATCGATACACTGCTTGGGCGTCTTGTAGGTGACATCCCGGTTGTAATGCCAGTCTCCGATGCAGGTATCGGTCTGAAATGGGTTGGGCCAGATACCCTCGGCGATTCCCCGTTCGAAATCGAGCACGCAGGTGCCCACCTGGCAGTCCTCCACTCCCTTGCTGTTATACACCGCCTCTACCCTGCCGCCGTGCCACTTCGCGCTCTGATTGTACAGGTGGGCCACCAGGCTCAACCCGTACTTCTCGAAGCGAATCACACCGTCGTGGTACATCAGGTCGGGCTGCAACTGGTCCACCAGGTCCTGTAACCGCAGGAAATACCGGCGCTTCCACGACTCCGGCACCTGGCTCACGTCTCCCGGCTGTGCCGCCGGTTCGTGCTTCTCGTGGTACAGATCGGCGTACCGCGGATCATTCCCGTCGTACGGTATCCCTGCATACGCACCTGTCTTGTCGCTCCCAAAGCAGGTCGCCATCCATTCGTAGCTGGCATGCAGGTGCTGGCTGACCCCAAAACGCAGGCCTTGCTTCACCGCCGCGTCCCTGAACATCTGCGCGATGTTCTTCTTCGGCCCGGTGGCGACTGCATTCCACCTCGGCTGGTACTTCGAGTTCCAGAGGTCGAAGTTGTCGTGGTGCACACCCATGCTGACGAAGAACTTCGCTCCGGCCTTCTTGTAGAGTCCTAACAGGTAGTCAGGGTCGAAGTTCCCGGCCTTCCAGGTCGGGATTACGTCTTTGTAGCCGAACTTCGAGGGGTGGCCGTAAGTCTTGACGTGATAGTTATACTGGCGGTGACCTTGAATGTACATTTGCCGAGCGTACCAGTCGCCCATCTCGGGAACCGACTGCGGCCCCCAATGTGCCCAAATGCCAAACTTGGCATCGCGATACCAGTCGGGGATCTGGTACTCCATCAACGACTGACGCGTGGCACTGAAACGTCCCGGCGCGATTGGGATGGCCGGCTGTTGCGGTTGTGGGGCGCCAAATGCCCGCTTCAGGGTTGCAAAGGGGATTGCCCCTCCCAGAAGTCCTACCGCGGTGCGTCTCGTGGTACTCATCGCCGCCCCCCTTTTTGCTCAGGCCCGAAAGCGCTGCCGGCGCTGCCTTACGCCTTCAAATAGGGTTTTAAGAGGTCGAGTGCCTCTTTCACCGTCTTCTCGCCCGCCGCATCAAACGGCCGCGCCGCCCGTCCGCTGGCGCCCTGACCCCCGCCGCGTCCGGCGGAGGCGTCGCCGCCGGACGCCCTGCGGCTACGGGTGTTCTTGAAGACTCCACGCGCCACCAGAACGTATTTTTGCGGCGCGCCGGCCGTTTGAACAACGCTGTTGAAGCACAGCACCCGGCCGAACATGTCGAAGGCCTGCGTGCGCTTGCCCGCATTCCACAGATCGAATGCCTGGGCATAGATATCGGCCAGATCGGTGGTGGGGCAGTAGCCTTGTGCGCCGAGCATCAGCTCGTTGATCATGTTGCGCACCCCGTTGCCGGTGAAGACTTTGATCCCGTCATCGGTCCTGGTGCGGATCTCGGTAATGCGCGCCAGCGTGTCGCCAGCCTCGTCCTTGATTTGGCGGAAGGTCGGAATCTCCTTGTACATGCGGACGATCAGATCGATACTCATGGGGAACGGCTGGCTCTGCACGAAGAGCGGAAGACCTGTTGTGGAGCCAATCTGCTTGTAGTAATCGAAGAGCGCGCCATCGTCGGTCACGTTGGCGGGGGGAAGCGAACAGATCGCGTCGGCGCCGACTTTTTCGGCATGCTTCACGTATTCGAGCACGGTGGGCATGTCGGGCCCCTGGACGCCGATAGTAATGGCCGTTTTGCCGCCCTTGCCGGCCGCAGTCATGGCTTCGGCCCCATCCAGACGCTCCTTCTTCGAAAGCGTGGTCCACTCGCTCGCGATCTGCGGCCAGATGACTCCATGCACCCCACCCCGGTTGAGGAATTTGACCTGCGCCGCCAGGCACTCGAAGTCCAACTCGTTGGCGTCGGTGAACGGTGACGCCCCGATGGGGAAGAGCCCGCGCATGGGTTTCCCTGGTTTGTCCGCTGCCGGCAAGCGGCCAAGCGCTAAGGCGCCCGCGCCTAAAACCTGCAAGAACTGACGCCTGCCACTCGCAGGCACGCCGATAGATGGCATGGTTATGTCTCTCCTTTCGCGGCCTATTTCATCTCACGAATACATCCCAGCTTATATCCTATTGCACCTTTGCTTCCGGCCCCAGGTCGGGCTTGGGATTCGTTTTGGCGGTTGGCAGCATGGACTTCGTTCTCCTTTTCAGAAAGCTGGTTCGGGCGCATCGGCGGGCAACACCCGCAATTCCTCGTTGGGCGCCACGCGCTGGTAGAAGTTCTCAATCAAGACGTTATAGGATGCCGGTAACGGGGATACCCATCGTCTGCTCGATGTAGTGGGCGTAGATGGTGATCTGGAAGTCGGTTCAGAG
>PMTT01000685.1 GCA_003167275.1 Bryobacterales bacterium
ATTGCGGGATCGAACTGGTTGGCAGTCTGGGCCGGCAAGCCAGCCGCCAGGAGAGCCAGGGAAATCGCCAAACGGAACATCTGGGTACCTCGTCGCCTTGCATTGTAGCTCCAGGCGTTAGCGCGGCCCGGGGTGGGCGTAACCGTTTTGGGGAATTCCNNACGCTGAATCAGCAACAATCGCAACCGAGCCGCGACCGTGAGGGAGCGGTTGCTGCGGTTGAAACACGAAATCCCAAAACGGTTACGCGCACCCAAACTGCGGGCGGACGCACACTTCAAGCAGGCCGCGGGCCGGGGGGCCCGCCCCACCAAAGCTGCGTGGGCCGTCACTTGCGGAGGAAGTCGCGAATGTAGCCGTTTACCTCTGCCGGCCGCTCGTGAATCACCCAGTGGGAACCTTCCGGGATTCGCTTGATGGAAAGTGACGAAACGAACTGGTCGAGTCCCGCGAGGTTGCCGGTCAGCAGGGCGGTGTCCTTCTCTCCCCAAATCACCAGCGTGGGCACCTTCACCGCGAACTGGCCCCCGGCAGCGGCGAAGTTTCCGCTGGGCGCCTCGGCTCCCGGGGTTGGCGGGCCGATCCCCGCGGCGCGATAGTAGTTGAGACCGCCGGTGAGTGCGCCTGGCTGCGACCACGCCTGGATGTAGGCGTCCCGGTCCTGCTCCGTGAAGACGCCGGTTTTTAGCCCCGGTCCCAGGACGATGTTCACCAATGGTGTGTAGTGGTTCACCGAGAGCGTCGCTTCCGCCTGGTCGCCGCGGAACATCAGCATGTATTGGCTGGCCTTCTGCTGAACGGGGTCGTCGCGCAACAGGCGCGCAAAGACCGCCGGATGCGGCGCGTTGACGATGATCAGCTTCTCCAGGCGATCGGGATGCGCGATGGCAAATGCCCAGGCCACCACGCCGCCCCAGTCATGGCCCACCAAAACGAACTTCTTGTGGCCCAAATGGTCCGCGAGCGCCCGTACATCTTCCACCAGGTTCTTCATCTCGTACGGCTCGACTCCCGGAGGTTTGGCCGAGAGATTGTAGCCGCGCATGTCGGGCGCGACCGCGAGGTGGTCTTTGCCGAACTCCGCGAGCTGGTTTTTCCATTCGTACCAGAACTCGGGAAAGCCGTGCAAAAAGACGATGAGAGGCCCTTTGCCGGAGGCGACGTAGTGCAGGCGCACGCCGTTGACTTCGGCATACCGATCCTGCAATTTCGGATCTTTACCGGCTGCGTTGGATATCATGATGGTGACCGCGGCGAATGCCAGCGTGTGCAGGAGTCGAACACTCAGCTTGCTCATGCTATGAGACATTGTGGCACAGAGGCGGGGGGCCAGACGAGGATTTCAACGAGATGATCGTCGGTTCGACCGGCGAGGAGAAGCCCTTCAAGCTAGCCTCAAGAAATGTTGGATGGGCAATTTCACGTCGCTTGGCTTTGCAGTCGTCGCATTCTCAATCTCTATTCAGGGTTTGACCATGACGCCCCTTTTACGTGCTTTGGGCGAGATTCACAAACTCCGAACGTGACTGAAGTACCACCTCACGCGAGGCCGAGTGAGGAAATACAGAAACGTCGCGGAGACGGCAACGCCGAAGGCGCCTTTAAATAAATCCCCGGTTATGAAAAGAGCCACCACATCTCCACAGCCGTCAATTACGAATAACAGCACCGCAAACCACCACGCCCATTTCCGACGACGCAACAGGCCGGTCGCCGCCGTCGCGGTTCCGACGCCGAGCGCCAACAACAGCACCCCAGCAAGCCGCCCCACCGCATGGAACACGGCAGATGCGGGTCTATTCAGCTCCCAAAGGCGTTCCAAGAAACGGTTGGGGAAGATCAGCGACGTTCCCACGACCGCGGCGATAGCGGCGGCAACAAACAGGAAGGCCGCTACGATTGGAACCGCCTTCGGTCTCTGCCGCGTTAGCGTGACCATTTTAGCTTTCTCAACCCGACCTTCAGACTGGCCTCGCTGAAAGCCATGCCGCCGCAGCCAAACACGCTGTAATCACGATTGAAAAAATGATAGGGAGGATAAAGAGGTAGCTCCAGCTCACAACTGTGATGGCGGCAAAGCAAAACGCAAGAGCCCACACAGTGACGCGCATGACCGCCAAAGTCTCTTTCGGAAGCCCACCTAGCTGCCACGCTAATACCGCCGCGAATAGATAAAACACGCCGACCGAGAATCCAGCCGCGACAAAGAGATCCCAATATGTCCGGCTGAAACCCTGCACGTCAAAGTGAATTGACCGCATTGAGCCAAGAAGCGTATCAACTCCCCATGTGGGATCGGACTGGCGAAAACCAAGCGTATGTCCGACAGCAAAGAGCAGCAGAAGAATAGATGCGATTCGATAAAAGAGAGGAGCCTTCATCTTTTGCCTCCAAAGACACGGCGGCAGTGTACCACAGTGCCTGCCCCGCCCGTTGGCTGCTCCGCCTTTCCACAAGCGGAACGTGACAGCGGTTGAGGCCGAGGCGATCTCACTACCGCTGCCTAACCTCAACTCAGGCCGATGCCGTTGGCGATGACACTTTCCCCTTCGCCAGTCGAATAGAGAAGGCCGATTTCATCGGGCGCGGCGTTCACGATTCGTGCGAACCGCGCTCGAACGTCGTCATTGGTAGCCATCAGAGCACCAAGCTGCATGGGCCGGGCGCTCTGCCCGTCGAGATAGGCACGGCTCGCAGCAACCACAGCCTTGGGCGTGGGCGCGATATAGGCCGAGTTTAGAAAGATGTGGCCGGAAACGATAGGAAAGTCGTCCCGCACGCCGAGCGGATCGCGACCCTGGTTCGGCTTGGACTGCGCGTCCAGGACGCTGGCCGGATCGATTGCAGCAGCGGTTGCGGCTGCGACCAAGAAAGAACGGCGACGGATCGACATGTGCTTAGAACCTCCAGAACCGTTGGAGTAACCTTCGAGAGCCCATACTACAACATCACGCAACTTCAACGGGGATTTGAGGCGGCACAGCCTCGAATCTTTTCCCCTTGCCC
>PMTT01000696.1 GCA_003167275.1 Bryobacterales bacterium
GGGAAAGCGACCAGGTAGCGATCGTGGGGACGCACGTCGCCAGATCGGTGGCCACGAGGTCGCGAGGGAACATGTAGCGCAGAAAGGACCGGAGTGAGGTCACCACCAGCGAGGCGCGCTTGGAGGTAATTACGGCGGCCTGCCCGGCCACGAACGTGGTGATCTCGCCGGCAGTGATCTGTTGACAGTCCACGATGTCTTCGGGGAAACGTCCCAACAGAAAGGCCCGAACGGTGGGTGTGTAGTTGATGAAGGTCGACTCCGTCAAGCCGCGTTCCTGCCGCAAGTACTGGTGAAACTGCTCCAGCGCGATTTCAACGGCTGTAAGGGGTGGCGGTGCGGCTTTGGAGCTGTTGGGCTGGAGTATGGTCAAAAATCGAGACAGGGCCGCAGAATCGCCGCGGCGAATGTTTGGCGCCCGCCCGCGAAGAAATTGAGCGATAACGGCGGTATCCACATCTTCGCTTCTCAGCCTCCTGCGGCTGAGCCATCTGTTAAAGCACCCCAGGAATCGGAGTTGGAGGGCGCCTGACTGGATTGCATAGCCTTCGTCGTGCAATCGGCGGGCATATGTCTCCAGGGGAACGGTCAAAGGCTCGCTTTTCAAAGCCTCAATGGTTCCTGGATCGGTGCGGTCATTAAAGAAGTAGTCGAATGAAGTTTCCATTCAACCAGGATTACCCGTTGCAGCGGTCGCGGACTATGCCGAGTCCAAGGTGCTGGAAACGAGCCAAAATCCGGGGGACGGTGAGTCTACTCGGCATAGTCCGGAACTCGGCATAGTGGCGTAAGGAATGGGGGTGGACCGGCTTCGCAATGCCTGCCAGCCTCGCTGCTTTTCTGCAAGTTTCAAAAACGGCCTCGCGAGAGATGGGGCAATCCGGTTTCGCGCCAGGAAACAACCAGTCGGTGGGATGCTTCCAGCGATAGTAAGCCACGAGTACTTCTCGTAGCGAAGGAGCCAGCATGACCTGCCGGTCCTTGTGTCCTTTGCCGCCTCGGATCGAGATCACCTTGCGAACGCCATCGATGTCGTTGACCTTTAGGTTGGTCTCTTCGGAAACCCTGACTCCGCAGCCATACAGTGTCGCCAGAGTTGCGCGATGACCGAGGTTCTTCGGGGCTTCCAGCATGGCCTTGACCTCCTCCTTGCTGAGGATCACGGGAAGCTTCATTTCGTACCGGGGCAACGGAATGCGGTCGATATCGATCTTGCGGTTCAAGGTGTTGCTATAGAAAAAGCGAAGCCCGCAGATGGCCTGGATATAGGATGACGTCTTGACTCTTTTCTCGCGGATTAGAAAGAGCTGCCAGGAACGGATTTCCTCTGGGCCAAGTTGGTCCGGAGACCGGTTGAAATGCTTCGCGAACTCGGCGACCGAGCGGACATAGCATTCCACAGTCGCGGGTGCATAATTGCGGATCTCTAGGTCTTCCAGCATTCGCTGGCGAAGTGAAGTCATGGGCGAAACTCCTCTATCGAAAATGAAAGCAGGAGTTCAGGCCCAGGAGAATGTCCTTCTGCCGTAGCGAAGCGAACTATCTTCCCTTACGCCTGCCGCGAAAGCGGCTTAGTTCAACCGTCCTTATGTGACGTCAGTCAGTGATACCTCAGACCAGCGCGGAAAAGGTGGCGATTCAACGGGAAGGGAGCCCGACGTCCACGCCTAAGAGCGATTAGTTGTTTGGGACGTTATAATCGGGCGCCGCGTGGGCGATCATCTCCACGAGCGACTTGATCGGAGCACCACGGGTGGGTCGCGAGCGCTAATCGGCCCGAGGGAGCCCTTTTTTGGGGGCGACAGAAGGCTCGCGCTGGCCGAGCGGCACCGTGGAATCGTGCGCGATCCTGTGCAAAACCGTGAGCACCGTGGCATGCACGTGCTTGCGCACCATCACCTCGTTCTTCAGATTAAAGTTGGGCGGTAGAATTGCTCCGTTCAGCATCTTCAACGGGTCCGCAAAGTACGCCCGATCGTGGCTGACCGGTCTGGCATAAGTGATGTTCACCGCCATCCGCTGCCGCCTGCCTGCCCGTCCCGCCCGCTGCCAGTAGTTCGACGATCGCGGCGGGACATTGCGCATCAGCACCGAATCGAGCGCGCCGATATCCACGCCCAGTTCCAGCGTGGGCGTCGCCACCAACGTATTGAGCCTCTCCCCCTCGCTCTTGAAAGCGCGCTCCAGCGCCTCCCGATCAGCCGCCGGAATCTGGGCAGAGTGTTCCCTCGGGCGGATCATGGCGAACTTCTGATCCAGCAGCATCAAGTCGAAATCGTCCGTGTCCTCCCGCTCAAAGGCAATTGTTCCCTGGCAGCGGAACCCGGTGCATGCCATTTGCGGTGTCGGACGCAAGTGGGGCCGCCGACACACCACACAGCGGTACGTTCCCTTGTGAGGCTCCAGCACCAGCTTGTCCGCGTCGATCTGATGCCCGCCGAGGCACCTTTGAGGGCCGCGATCAAATCGACTTGCGTTCCGCGCAGCGCGGGAGCGAGTTCGAACAGATCGCCAGGCGCTTGAGCCTCGCTCCTTTGCCCGTCCGATTTCGATAAGATAGGGGCACCCATGTCACTCGAATCGATCGGCCCATTCCAACTCCTGGAAGAATTGGGCCGCGGGGCGATGGGTGTGGTGTTCCGCGGATTCGACCCGGCCATCGGGCGGTCGGTAGCGATCAAGATCATTCAGAGCGGCCAGTTTGCGAGCCCCGAAGAGAAGTCCGACCTCAAGGTTCGATTCGCCCGTGAGGCCGCGGCTGCCGGCAAGCTGTCGCATCCCAACATCGTCACGGTTTATCAGCTCGGAGAACAGGGCGACTCGCAGTACCTGGTCCTGGAGTTAGTCAACGGCGCTTCCCTGGAAAAGACGCTTTCGGGCGGGCAGACGCTGGACCAGAAGACCGCGCTCTCGATTCTCGGCCAGGTGGCCGATGCGCTGGATTATGCCCACAGCGAAGGGATTGTCCACCGCGATGTGAAGCCGGCGAACATCCTGGTCCGCCCGGACGGCAAGGCCAAGATCACCGACTTTGGAATCGCGCACATCGCTTCCCAGACAGTCACGCGGACGGGATTCACGTTCGGGACGCCAGCCTACATGTCGCCGGAGCAGATCGAATCGTTTAAGGTGAGCGGCAAGGCGGACCAGTACTCGTTGGGTGTGATCGCCTACCAGATGCTCAGCGGCAAGAGGCCCTTTTCCGCCGACACGGGTCCGTCCCTGATGTACTAGATCATGTGGGAGCAGGCGCCGTCCCTGCACGTCATGAACTCGGCGATATCGCCGGGCACTGCGGCGGTGATAGCCAAGGCGATCGCGAAGAAACCGGAGGATCGCTTCGCGAACTGCCGGGAGTTCGCGGAACGGCTGTCGGAGTCGTTCCAGGCGGCCAAATCGGGGGGCCCGGAATTTCGTTCGGACGCGACTGCGACGACGCCTACCGTGCAGACAGGGGGGCGCGAGAAGCGTCCGGAGTCCGCCACAGTTTCCGCGCTCCGAAGGAGAGGATTGCGTACGGCGTTGTGCATCGCGGCCGCTCTGGCTGTGGCTGGGGTGGGCGCCACTGCCTGGGTGCGGTTGCATCGTCCAGGTGCAGTGCTGGTTCTCCCGAGGCCCACGAAGGTGAACCCGAAGGATGGGCTGACCTACATCCGGATGCCGCCGGGGACGTTTCAGATGGGTGCTCGCCAGGCGAAGGCGACTGCCCGGAGGACGAGAAGCCCGTCCACCAGGTGACGATTACCAGGGGCTTCTGGATCGGACAGACCGAAGTGACGCAGGAAGCATGGCAATGGGTGATGGGGAGCAATCAGAGCTACTTCAAACGGGCGAAGCTTCCAGTCGAGAACATCGATTGGGACCAGGCGCGGAATTATTGCCAGGCGGCCGGCATGCGGCTGCTGACGGAGGCCGAGTGGGAGTATG
>PMTT01000895.1 GCA_003167275.1 Bryobacterales bacterium
AAATGTGCGAAAGTCGGGCTAGGATCTGCCCGACATTATTTCTCGCGCTGGCGGCGCCGCCACCTTTGCCGCGGCAACGGTCGCAAACTTACAATAGGCGGAAGGACTGGGGGCGCCGTTTCGTCAGCTCTTTCATTCTGGCAGCAGTGGTGGAGTCAGCATGGTGAACTTCACTGAAGTCAGACTACCAATGAGGCTCGCACACACAATCCGAAGTAACTAGGCCAAGGGATGGGGTACAATGGGCTCGAAAGGATTAGTTGGAACCATGTGGCCACTTAGGTCTATCATTTTTACCTCTCCTAGTGCAGCTCTGATGGTTTTCCTTTTTATGGCCTGTCAGTTCTGCCGCAGCAGGTGTGCGCGCAATTCGCTCAACCGGGCAGGAAGCACGCAATTTTTGACAGAGTAGCGGCGCCCACGGCTGTAACCGCGGCGGATGCCACGGCCCACCCGGCGCTGGCCTTCTACAAGGCGTTCGGCGGATCGTTTGACGACATTGCCGAGGCAGTCGCGGTGGACAGTGCCGGGAATGCCTACGTTGCGGGCTACAATTCCTCGCCGGACTTCCCGGTCACCCCGAACGCACTCCAGACCGGGTTCCACGGTCCGTACACCGGGTTTGTAGCCAAGATCAGCCCGGACGGAAGCCGGCTGATCTGTTCCACCTTGCTGGGAGGCTCGAATGGCGACTCGGTGAGCGCGATCGCCGTCGATAGCGGAGGGAACGCCTATGTCCGGAACCGGATTTGTGGCGCAGGTTTCCGCCGACGGGGTGACGATCCCGTTCGCGAGCCCGATGGACTCCGGCAGCGCCGCTCTGGCTTTGGATAGCGCGGGAGATGCGTATCTCGCCGGAACGACCAACTCGGCACCGGATTTCGTGAAAGTAGGCGGCGCAACGGCCTTTCTCATGCGCGTCGACAACGCGGGCCAAAGTGTCGCGACGATCGGCCAGGTGCGGGAGTTCCGCATGGGGAGCGATCTCGATGACCCCGGAGGATTCGGCGATGGGCTGGTGTTTGCCGCGGGGTCCATCATGGTGCTGACGGGCGCCGGACTGGGGCCCGCCGAGCAGGTGGGAGCGGCACTCAGTCCATCCGGCACGGTGGCCAACTCACTGGGCGGCACTTCGGTGACATTCGACGGTGTGGCGGCGCCGCTCCTCTCCGTCCAGGCCGGACGCGTGGTCTCGATCGTGCCGTTTGAAGCCGCGAAGGGCAACGGTATGGTGCAGGTTCAATACAACGGCGCGGCGTCGAATCTCGTCCACATCCCGATCCAGCCGCTCGCGGTGGAGTTACTGAGCGTCTCGGCGACCACCGGCTCCGCGGGATCGGCGGTCACCCTGTTTCTGGCCGGCATGGGATCGACCGATCCGCCCGGAGTGGATGGCCAGGTCAATGGTTCCCAGCCGGCGAAACCGGTAACGGCGGTGGACGTTCAATTCGCCAATTACCAGGGCAGCACGCCGGTGATAGGTAACGCCGATTTCTTGTATCTGGGCAACGCGCCCGGGCAGGTTGCGGGCATCATGCAGATCAATTTCCAGGTACCTCAACTCCCGCCCGGAACCTACTCGGTCGAAGTGCTGCAGGGTAGCTGGTGGGCATATGACCTCGGGTTCTCCTTCACCATCTTTCCGTGACACCTGCAACTTGTCTAAGGACCGCCACACGCACCTAGGACCGTTGAACCTAGCGATCAAATGCGAGGGGGTCAGTCAGTATCAGCATTTGTCATCGGCATTGTCATCGGCGCAACCGGCGGCATCCAGGGAATTTGGGGTTCTGCAAATACCCAATTGATAGCCGCCAACACCTCGGCCACAAGGTGCGGCCTCCTCGCCCAGCACCGGGGGGTCTGGTGGCCACCGGGACGGTGACGGCGACGGCCACTGAGCCTTTGCGCCGGATGATTGGTGCGTTTCTCTGACCACCCGCCGTGTCAAACGCCGGTTTCGGCCATGACATTGGTAATGGGGCTGACGAAGAGCGATCCGGAGTGGAAACGAATCCGGCAGGCGGCTCCGCCCGTGAAGAACTGCTCCGGCGTGTGGTGCTGGAAGAGCGTATTGACTGCCCCTTCCAGAGACGGCTCTCTCAGGAAGTCACGGGCGGCTTCGCTGAATTCGCAGGCGGAAAACGCTCCGGCCGGCCACTGTTCGGTGGTCAGAGGCTGCATCACCGATCCGAGCAGGCTGCTGGATTTCCGCGCCGCCACTCCCGCCGCCAGAACGGGGCAATCCTGGTCCGTCCAGCCTATGATTGTGACGGCGGCCAGATCGGTTTCCAGGGTCTCCAGTGCGGCGCTCGCCAGCACACCCAAGGTCGCCGGCGCACCCGCGAATTCGGCCCGTGCCGCGAACGTACCTTCGGAAACGATACTCGTCTGGACGGTCAGGTCCGGCACGAAAGAACCGGAGGACAACATGAAATCGGGAGTGCCGCGGCCGTCCAGCGGCAGACACACTGCCGCGCCGGCAACCGCAAAGAACGGCCCGAAGTGGTCCGCCGCTCCATTCACGGTGAACGCACCGAAGCCGGTCGCCAGGGTATCCTTCCAGCAGGTCAGGCCGCCGTAAGGACGGCTGCTATCGGGCTGCCTGACGCGGCACTGGTGGGTAGCGCCCCCACGGGAAACCGAGGCTTCGAACCGTACGCCGGCAATCTCGAAACTGCGGGAGCCGCGGGGCGCCGGCACAGCGGGCTCGGCACGCGCCAGCAGCCGATCGAGTCCCGAGAGACCGAGCACCTTGCGGACCGGATCCGATGGCCGCGCCACGTCCAGCGAACCCTGGAGTTTGGCCAGTTCCTGGTAATACCGCATCAATACCTGGATTCCCGCCGAGCTCAAGTACTCCAATCCCGAGAGGTTAAGCCGGATGCGGCTGTGTCCTTCGCGAATCGCGCCATCGAGCTCGGTCGCCAGTTGAGGCGCCCAATACCCGTCCAGACGGCCCAGTACCCGCATCTCCATGAGCCCTTCGCTGAAGTTCGTTCTGATCTCCATCGCGTCCCCCCACAGGATCATATCCCGAAGGTCCGCACTGTTTGCGGATAGGATGTCGATGTCTTTGGTTAACGTTCGGCCGTTCCCGGAGTCCATCCGCCAACATCCCAATCCACATGGATTATGTATAGAATCTCACCCCGGTAGTTCTAGCCCGGCTAGAATCCCGAGAGATATAGGCAAAAATAGGGTTACGGTATATATGTAGTAAGGTAAATACCTGACTTTATTTTTGGAAGGAAAGGCGGGAGATTTGCTCGCATGACGCCGCATTCGGCTAAGACCATTCTGGTGGTGGACGATCAACCCCCAGTGCGCCGGCTGATCAGCCTTATGCTCGGCCGCCTGGGCTTCAAGACCATCGAAGCCGGTGATGGGCTCCAGGCTCTTGCGCGGTTTGAGGATGCGCACGGGACTATCGACCTCGCCATCATCGATATGGTGATGCCCCGAATGAGCGGCCTTGATGTGGCCGCCGAACTCGCGCGGATCAATCCAAGTCTGAAAATCCTCTACCTTTCCGCGTATGGAGGAAGCATCGCCATCGATTCCATCCGCCGACGATCGCCGGAACACCTGCTCTTGAAGCCGTTTACGGAACGGAGCCTGCTGGACCGCGTTTTCGGCCTGCTGGGCGGAGACCCGGGCGATCACCAGACCGTCAATTCCGCTACCGAACCGGTCTGACAGCCCACCACCTTCGCCGCCGACCCCTGGTTGACCGAGACTTCCAGGTACCCGGAGCTTCCCGCGATCACAAACAGCTCACCGGGTTTGGCTGCCGCGTAGTTCGGCGCCATCAGCACGACCTCCGCCATCCCGATCGCCAGCGTGAAGCTCTTCTGCTCCAAGCCACCGAAATCCCGCTCGTGGAAATTGGTGATCAGGTTGCCGAACCGGTCGATCTTCAGAATCCGGCCCACCCAACTGCACTTTCCGCTGGGCCGCGGCTTCTCGAATTCCGGCCGCAGGTAGTCCCGGATGATCTTTCCCATGCGTGAAGGCGGCACTCCCGCCGCGAGGTGCGCCGCCACCGGCGCGAAGATGTCGCGGCCATGAAAGGTGCGGCTCACGGGCTTGCGGAAGTATCGCTGGTTCGAAATCAGCCGGACCTTGTGCTGCTCCCGCGCGTAGATCATGGACAGCACACCGTTATCCGGCGCCACAAAATACTGGCCGCCGGCCTCCATCAGGATGGGCCGGCGTGCGCTTCCCACTCCGGGGTCGACCACCACCAAGTGCGTGCTCTTCTTGGGAAAGCACTGGTACGCCTGGGAGACGGTAAAGGCGCCTTCGGCAATCTCAAACGGGGTCACTTCGTGGCTGATGTCCACGATCTGCGCCTGCGGGCAGATGCTCAGAATCACGCCCTTCATGGCGCCCACGTAATGGTCCAACCAGCCAAAATCCGTGGTCAGGGTGAGGATCGGTTTCCGCATTGCTAAACTGGATGTAGTGCAGCGCTTCTATTTCGACCACAACGCCACCACCCCTGTCGCTCCCGAAGTCCTGGAGGTGGTGGTGTCGTGTCTTGGTCAAGTGTATGGTAACGCTTCCAGCATCCACCATTTCGGGCAGGGGGCCAAGCAGCGCCTGGAAGCGTCCCGGCGGCAACTCGCATCCCTGATCCACTCCCACCCGACGGAGTTGATCTTCACCAGCGGCGGCACCGAGGCGGACAACATGGCCGTGCTGGGGGTGGTCCGCGCGGCGGCCAGGCCCGCGCACGTCATCACCAGCGCCATCGAGCATCCTGCCGTGCTTGCGCCTTGCGCACAACTCGAACGGGAGGGCGTA
>PMTT01000711.1 GCA_003167275.1 Bryobacterales bacterium
GGCGGTGCGCGACTACAATCGTGGCGATTGGGTGGATTCCCAACTTACTTACGAGCTGCCGGTGAGAGGCGTAGGAAATCTGACCATAGGTGTCGAAGGCTTCTGGGAACTGCGCAATCTGCAATACAACGACGTCGACGGGACCGAGCAGGACCGGATCAGTTACCCGGACCGTGGCATGGCCATCTTCGCGCAACAGGAGTGGAACCTCTCCGACCGGTGGAAGCTCTATGGCGGGGTGCGCCTGGACGATACCAGGAACTTCCACGCTTTTGTATCCCCCCGGGTCGCCGCGGTCTATCAGGCCTCGGCCCGCACTGTTTACAAACTGGTGTACGGCAGACCGTTCCGGAACCCCAGCGCGTTCGAACAATACTATAACGATGGCGGCCTCTCCTATGCCGCCGCCCCGCCCCTGCATCCCGAAACCGCCAACACCTTCGAGGCCTCGCTCGATCGACAACTCGCGCCCGGCCTGGCTTTGGTGGTGAGTGGCTTTCATTACCGCGTCGATCGGGTCATCGAAGCCGTCACCCTGGATGGGGGCGTGCTTCAGTACAACAACACCGGCGGTCTCCGCACCACGGGCGTGGAATTCGAGTTGAAGGGCAAGTTATGGAACCGCCTGGAGTCTTCCGCCAGCATCGCACTCCAGGACGCCGTGGGCGGGCAACCCCTGGCCCATTTGTCGAATTCGCCCCGGCAGGTGTCCAAGGCACGGCTGGGCGTGCCGTTCCTCGGCGACCGCCTGTTTCTGGCCGGTAGCTTCGAAGCCTTCTCGTCCCGCGAAACGGGAGCAGGCGCCCGTCTGGGCGGAGCCTGGCTGGCCGACTTCACCGCCACCGTGCGGGTCGACCGGCGCTTCGATGTCCAGGCGGGCGTTCGCAACGCGTTCGACCACCGGTACGACGATCCGGTTTGTCTCACCATCGACCGACTGCCGGGCGACGGCCGGTCGATCTTCTTGAAACTGGTGTGGCGCGTATGGGAATAACGTCCCTGCTCGCAAGGCTTTGGCTTGCCGCTGTGTCGCTGCCGACGGCTCATGCCGCAATCGTGGTGCTCTACGAGCCCGGCGTGGATGCCTATTCCGAAGCGTTCGAGGGCCTGTGCGCGGGCTTGGGAGGGAATGCCGTCCGCGTAGTGGACCTCCGCCAGGGTGAACCCACCCTCACACGCGCACTCAGCGCCAAAGACACGCAGTTAATTGTCGCGGTGGGAAGCCGCGCCTTGGCCGAAGTGCAATCCCACAAGGTGTCGGCGCCGGTCGTGGGCACCATGGTGCTACACGGCCGCGAGATGGAGGAGTCCGGTCACGTCGATCTGGAAGTTCCGCTCTCCATGCAGTGCGGCGCGATGCGCGCTCTCTGGCCGCAGCACGCCCGCGTTGGCATTATCCGCAACCCGGCTCGCTCGCGTTATTCCGCGGAGGCGCTCGAATCCCGCGCACGCAAGGAAGGTTTCACCAGTCTGGTCGTGGACTGCGACGGCCCTGGGGGCTTGCTCAAAGCCGTCGCCGCCCTGAAGGGCAAGGTCGACTTCCTGTTGTGCTTCCCGGACCCGGACCTCTACAACGCCGTAACCATTAAGCCCCTGGTAATGGCCTCGCTCGAAAGCCGGCTGCCCATTATCGGATTCTCACCGGCGTTCGTCCGGGCCGGGGCGGCCGCCGGCATCTATCCGGACTACCGGGACACCGGCCGGCAGACCGCTGAAATGGTGTTGCGGATCCTGCACGGCGACGATCGCGCGGCAGACGAAGGTCCGCGGAAAATTCAGGTGGCGGTAAACCAGCGGATCACGCGCCTGCTGGGCGTCGAGTTCCAGACCGCATCGTTGCCGGTGGAGGTGCTCCGGTGACCGGCGCCCTCCACGATCGTAGTGCTGAGCGCGTTGCCGCCGGCCTCTTCGTAGAGGTGTTCCGGTGATCCGCGCGCTGCAACATAGCTTGCTCACGCGAGTGTTGGTTTCGAGCGGGGCGCTGGCTTCACTCTCCGTGTTCGGACTCACCTCCTTGTTCCTCTGGAACTACAGCCGCGACCTCGACCGGCAGATCTCGAGGCGGGCCGAAGCGCTGGCAGGCTTCCTGGCGGGTCAGAGCCAGTTTGCCATGCTGGTGGGCGACCGGTCGGACCTGGAACGGATTGGCCGCAATGCCATCTCGACCGACCAGGTGCTCTTTGTGGAACTCACCGATGCGCTGGGCGGTGCGCCGGTTTTCTTTCACCGCGACGGCTCCAGCTCACGGCCTTCCGGACAGCACTACATCGAAATCGCTCGAAATGTAATGCGGCCGGCCCAGGCCGAACCGAGCGGATGGGAGGCGGGGAGTATGGAACGGCCTGCCGGACCGGCGCAGTTGGGCGTGGTGCGGCTCGGCTTTTCTACGGAGAAGGAGCATGCCGCTCGCCTGCGCATCGTCTGGAGCACCGTGGCGATGGCGTTCGCCTTCCTGCTGATGGCTGCGGGCGTCGAGACCATCGAACTGCGAACTCTCCTGAGACCCTTGCAGTCGCTCACGGAGTTCACCCGCCGCGTCGCCGACGGGGACCTGAGCGGCCGCGCCGAGGTGGTGCGTCCCGACGAGGTAGGCCGCCTCACCATGGCTTTCAACCGCATGGTGGAGCGTTTGGGCGCCACGCTCGTGTCCAAGGACGCGGCGGAAGCCGCGGATGCCGCCAAGACACGCTTTCTGGCAACCATGAGTCACGAGTTGCGGACTCCCCTAAATGCCGTAATCGGCTACAGCCAGTTGATCCAGGAGGTGTGCCAGGATCGCGGCATTGAGGGCCTGGCGGACGATCTCGGAAGAATCGAGCGCGCCGGCGGGGTGCTGCTGCATCTGGTCAACCAGGTGCTGGACTTCTCCAAGGCCGAGGCAGGGAGGATCGAACTGTACCCGGAGACCTTTCTCGTCCCATCGGTGGTTCAGGATGTGATCGACACGGTGGCGCCCTTGGCCGGGAAGAATCGGAACCGTCTGACGGTCAATGCCTCGCCGGACGCCGCCGAGATCCACGCCGATCTGGTGCGGTTCCGGCAGAGCCTTCTGAACCTGGTGTCCAACGCCTGCAAGTTTACACAGGATGGAGAGGTGTCCGTGGCGGTATCGCGCGAGCGCTCGGGTCCGCTCGATTGTGTGCTGGTCAGCGTCAAAGACACCGGCGTGGGAATCCCGCCGGAACAGCAGTCCAGACTGTTCCAGGCTTTTGTGCAAGGCGATGCCTCCACCACCCGCAAGTATGGGGGCACCGGCCTTGGCCTTGCCATCAGCCGGAAGCTCTGCCGCCTGATGGGTGGTGACATTTCGGTGGAGAGCGAACCGGGCAAGGGCTCGAATTTCATGATGCGCATTCCGGTGGGGACCCCTCCGCCGGCTGCCAGGGAGGTGGAGTATGGCGCTTCCAGCGCGGCTGCTCTTGGCGGATGACAACGAAGCCAACCGCGATCTCCTCAGTCGCCGGCTGCTCCGCGCCGGCTATCACGTAGACCTGGCGGAGGAGGGGCATCAGGCGCTCGAGATGGTCCACAGCCGCCGCTACGATCTTCTGCTGCTGAATCTCCGGATGCCCGGCATCGGCGGCCTCGACTTGCTTCGGCGGATTCGCGAAACGTGGGGCCCATCCGAGTTGCCGGTGATTATGGTCACGGCGGCCGAGGATACCTCCGACGTGGTGTCGGCTTTGCGGCTGGGCGCCAACGACTACGTCACCACGCCCTTGGATTTCTCCATCGCGCTGGCCCGCATCGAGACCCGCTTGCGCCTGTCCTTTGCGGACCGCGAAGTGCGCCGGGCGAACGATTTCTATCAACTGGCCCTACGCGCGTCCGAAGAGGGGCTCTGGGATTGGGACCTGGCCACCGGGAAGCTTTACTACTCGGAACGATGGAAGGCCATGCTGGGACTCTCCGCAGACGAGGTGTCGGGGGGGACGGAGGAATGGTTCGGACGCATCCATCCGGACGACCGCCCGCGGGTCACGGGAGAGATTCAGGCGCATGTCGAGGGACACCTCCACAGGCTCGAAACCGAGTACCGCATACGGCACAAGGATGGACGGTATCTGTGGATGGAAAACCGCGGCGGTGCGTCGCGCGACGCTTCTGGCCGTGTGATCCGGATCGCCGGATACCAGACCGATATCACGACCCGTAAGACTATCGATCCGGTCACCTCCCTGCCGAACCGGATGTGGCTCGACCAGGAATTGGGTTCGATCGCGGGCGAAGGCAAGCGGGCAGCGCTCCTGCTGGTGGACCTCGACCGTTTCGACCGTCTTGCCGAAAGCCTTCCACCGGGCGGGGCGGACCTTTTGCTGGCCTCCGTTGCCGGGCGGTTGCACGCTTCGCTCAACGGGTGGACTCCAGCCATCGCCGAGGTCCGCTCGGGCGAGAGTCAGTTCGCATTGCTGCTGCGGGACGCCTCCAGCCCGGATGAGGCCCAGCGCCTGGCGGATTGGCTGCAAACCGCGCTCCAGGCGCCCATCCTGGTCGGTGACGAACCGGTGTTCGTCAGCGCCTGTGTGGGAATTGCGGTAACGTACGGGGATGTGCCGGGCGACCATCTTCTGCGCGGGGCGACTGCCGCGTTGCGCCACGCGCGTCAACGGGGGGCCCACTCGGAAGTGTTCCAGGCCGCCATGCGCCAGCACGATCTGGCGGAGACGCGCCTCGTAAACGACCTGCGGCACGCCGCGAATCGATCGGAACTGGTGGTGTACTACCAGCCAAAGGTAGATCTCGGCACCCGGGAGATCGTGGGCTTCGAAGCGCTGGTTCGGTGGAATCGGCCCGGGTTCGGACTGGTCCAGCCCAACGATTTCATCGTCACCGCTGAACGTACGGGTCTGATCGTCCCCATCGGCCGCCACGTGTTGGAGCGCGCGTGCCGGGACACGGCGGAGCTGCGCGGCGTCTTCCCTGGCGTCGAGGTGAGCGTCAACGTCTCGGGGCGCCAGCTCGCAGAGCCGGACCTGGTGGAGCAGGTTCGCGACTGTCTCGACTCCGCCGGGCTCGACCCGGGGGCGCTGCGCCTCGAGATCACCGAGACCTTTCTGGTGGAGGATCCGGAAAAAGCCCTTCTCATGTTGAATCGCTTCCGCGCCATGGGAGTGGGTTTGAAGCTGGACGATTTTGGCTCGGGCTACTCTTCACTCGACTACCTGCGGCGATTCCCCTTCGACACGCTGAAAGTCGATCGCTCTTTCGTGTCAGGTCTCGCCTCCAGCCATGAGAGCGCCGAGATTGTGCGTGCGATTGCCGGACTGGCGCGATCCCTGCATATGGAAATGGTGGCGGAAGGCATCGAGAACCGGGCACAATTCGACTGGCTGAGGAGCCTGGGGTGCCGCTACGGGCAGGGCTACTGGTTCTCGCGGCCGGTGGAACTTTCGCGTTTGAAGGAGTTGCTGCACGGTTGGAATTCAAGCAATGCCTGCGTGAATCCCGCCGGCGAGAGGATCGCCTGCGGGATGGAGGAGTAGACAAGAATGGCGAAGCTGCTTCTAGCGGAAGATGACGAGTTCAGCCGCGACATGCTGGTACGCCGGCTGCAACGGAATGGCTACGAAATGGTCGCTGTCGCCGATGGCCGCGAAGCCCTGAAAGCCACGCGACAGCACCGCCCCGACCTGATCCTGATGGACCTTGACATGCCGGTGATGGATGGCCGCGTGGCCATCAAGGTTCTCAAGAGCGATCCGAGGACCTTCAAAATCCCGATTATCGTTTTGACGTCCCACACGTCTCCCGAAGACGTCGCCGAAGCCATCAAAGCCGGCTGCTGCGCCTATGAAGTCAAGCCCGTGGTATTGCGCCGTCTGATGGACCGGATCGAAGAAGCGCTCCAGGC
>PMTT01000533.1:0-5189 GCA_003167275.1 Bryobacterales bacterium
GATGCCGACTTCGAGAACTTCTCGGTCAAATCCAGGTTATAGACCTTCGCTGTCACCGTGTAATGCGCAAAGGCCTGGTAATGGGAATTCACCACCACGATTGACTGGTCGTCGTAAGAGTATTGCACGTGCAGCAACTCGTTGGCCTTCTTAGCGCCGAAGTAACCGCCGCCGGGCCGCAGGTACCAGTCGTACAGGTGCCAGATAATCGAGGGCCAGGCATTGTTCAGCATCCATTGCACCACGCCGGTGGCATCGTACTTATTCCGGCCGTAGGCTTCAAACATGGCCCGCTCGCCCTCATAAGCCATCGCCTGGCTCTTCTTCAGGAAGTCATCCAGGTCCTTGGCCTTGCCGTAGCGACCTTCCAGTGCGGCCTTAAAGACATTGACGTTGCGATAACTCCCGCCCCCAGCGTGAAAGTTCCAGAATTCATCGATGGGCCACAGGTGCTCCTTCGGCAGCATTTCCTTGAGGCTCTCCAACACCAGAATGGCCGGGCCGGGGCTGGTCTCCGTATTAAACCCAAACGCGCCGCCGCGCTCGCGGTCCTGCAGCCAATAGTTGGGCGCCACGTATTCATAAGGTCCGGGCATCTTTACGCCGGTGGTACCTGTACCCGTGGTCTTCCGGTCGGCAGCCGAAGAGACCGACGGATTGGGCCAGTGCTCCTCCTCCAACACCTTCAGATAGACCTGTTCGGCCTGGTCGTTGGGTGACTCGTCGCTCCCGTAGAGGAACACAAAGACGCTGGCATGGTTCCTCAGCCGGCGGATCTGATCCCGCAAACTCTCACCCGCAGCTTTGTAGTCTTCCGGCTTCCAGCTTTTCCAGCGCTCCCAATAAGAACAACAGCACCATCCCGGCATTACCAGAATTCCGGTCCGGTCGGCGGTATCGAAGAAGTGCTGGTTCATCATCTTGCCTTCGAGCCGGATGGTGTTCAGATGCATGTCGCGGGCATAGGCGATCTCGTTGTCCTCGCGTTCGTCGTCATAGCGCATCAACATGTCGGGCGACCAGCCGCCGCCCCGGATCAGGATGTTCTTGCCGTTCAGTTTGAAGATCCGATGCTGTTTGGCATCCAGTTCGGACGTGAACTCGCGGATTCCGAACTGCACGTCCTCCCAGTCCGAAACCGCGCCGCCCGCTTCGAATTCCATGTGCAGCCGGTACAGCTCCTGCGCTCCCAACCCATAAGGCCACCACAACTTGGGATGCGCGATCGAGAGCGGCGGGTTGTCCTCGGGAGCGAAGGTCACACGGGTGGATTCTCCCGGCGCCAGACTGACTTTCTTCGAGACGGCGATGCTCCCGATGGTACCTTTCAGCGTGCCTTCCACCGCCTGGACGCCCGCATTCTTCAAGTCGGCATACAGAGTGAGGCGGGCATTGCCGGCCGCGTTGTCCACGTGGCTGACCACCTGGACATTGCGCAAGGCAACCGGGCCGCTGGCCCTGATATAGACGTCACGCACCAGCCCCATGTCTTTGTCGGCCGGCAGGGGGTTCCAGTCGACGAAGGTGAGCCCCAGATCGTTCTGGGTGGGCGGGATCACCTCCACCGCCAGGGTGTTCACGGCGCCCGGCAGGGCGATGGCGGTGATGTCAAATTCGAACATCCGATACATGCCGGCGGCCTGGGCGGAAGTCGCCACCTGATGGCCGTTGAGCCAGATATTCGCACGGTAGTTGATGGCGTCGAAATTCAGCCACAGCCGCTTGCCCTTCAGCGTGGGCGCCAGCTTGAACTCGGTGCGATACCACCACGGCACGGCGAAGGGGCTGTCCGCGGGCATGGCGATGTTTGCGAAATTCAGTCCAATGCCGTAGATGGTCCCAGGGATGGAGCGCAGGTTCATTCCGAAATCGGGATCGGGATAGACCTTGTTGTTCACGAGGGCGGCGATCACGGTGGAAGGAATGCTCGACGGATACCATTCGTGAGGTTGAAACCCGCTTCGGGAGATGACATCGCCCTTGTCCGTCACCTTGGCGGAGGATTGGATCAACCATCCCTTGGCCAGGTCGATTCGCGAACCGTTGCCGGCCGGCCCCGGCTGGCCCCAGGCAAGTTTCAGACCGCTCAGCGCGGCGACGCACGCAATCGTCAGCAAAGCGCAAGTCAGTTTCCGTTGGATCGCAATTCCAGGCAAGGCTTTCCTCCGTGGGGCATGCTTTAGCTTGCCACCAGCTCCAAGGGCATAAAAGACCGGAAACTCATTTTAACTCCATGTTGAGCGGCGGTTCGCTCGCCCTTACTGGTTCACAACCCCCTCAGGCGTCCGGTCCACTGGGCGGGCCATCATACGGCTTATAGCCGTTGCGGCGCATGAGATCGTGCGCGGCATCGACGGCGACGGGAAGCACGTAGAAAAAGGCGCCGGCCCGCACAGTTCGGAAGACCACTCCGGCGCGATACTCGTCAGTCTCCACGCCGTAGTCCACCCCCGATTCGGTGAATAGGGACTCCAGGCGCAGGGCGTCCTTCAGCCTCTTGGCGATGTAGATCAGTACCGGCTCCTGACCCTCAAAAAACGATGCCTCTTGCTTCATACGGCCAACGTAACACGGGCATCCTTGCCTGTGTTGGTTTCGTGGGTCCCGCCACATGAAAAAGGGCCGGTCCCGATCGGGAACCGGCCCTTGAGAAAGAACGACAGGGGCAAAGAAGGCCGATTAACAATCGGCCCCAGGTTGCCAACCTGCCCCACAAATTACTAGAAGTAGAACTTCGCGACCACCTGCATATTGCGCTCGCCTTCGGTGCTGCGGAGTTGGCCGAAGGTCGTGGAAGTGATGGTCTGCGACGACGGGCTCAGGAAGATCGGCGTGTTGAAGAGATTGAACGCCTCGCCCCGAAGCTCGAAGTATTTCTTCTCGGTCACGTGGAACTGCTTGCTGAGCGAAAGGTCGAGACGGCTCTGGCCAGGTCCGCGGACCACGCCGACGCCGGAATTGCCAAAAGTGTGCAAAGCCGGGGTGGCGTATGCCGGACCACCTTGCGCCGTCAACAGGCCCAGCCATTGGTTTCCGGGCCCGACAATATGCGGCTCAACTGGGGTGCCGAGAACATCTGCACGGTAACTGCGAGCCGCCGTACCGGAGGGATCGCTGGCCAGCTTGATGGTAAGAGGGAAACCGCCGTGCGCGGTGTAAGTGCCGCCCAACTTCCAGCCGCCGATCAGGGCGTCCACCGGTTTGCTCCAGCTTCCACCCATCGTCTTGCCGCGGCCAAACGGCAGTTCGTAGACGAACGAGGGGACAAAGTTGAACTTCTCATCGAAGTAGGTGGGTCCAAACTCGGACTGCTGGTTGAAGAGGTTCTGCCAATAGGGCGACTGGCTGCCGGCCTGGCCGCCCTGACCATAGTAGCCGATGGAATCGGACATACCGCGGGAGTACGTGAAGGCTACCTGGTATTCCAGCCCGTAGCTGAAGCGTTTACGCAGGGTGGACTGCAAAGCGTTGTACTTCTGCTTGGCACAGGAGCAGGTGCCTGAAATCTGACCGATTACCGAACGGAGGGACGACAGATAGGGACCCTGGACAACCGCGCCGTTGACGATCTCGTTCTGGAAATACGGCATGGCCACCATCAGGTGTGTGCCGTGCTGTCCGACGTAGCCGACGTCGAGCACGTTGCCACCCTTGAGTTCATACTCGGCGGTGAGGCTCCACTGCTGGACCACAGCCGGGCGGACGTTCGGGTCCCAGAGGCGGATTGTGGCGGCGGCGAATGGGTTCTTGGCGCTGACCGTGCCAAGCCCCTGGTCGAGGGTGCTTCCAGGCAGTTCGTAGGCCGCGCCGGCGATGTTGTAGTTATTCTCAAACTCCTGTTCGAGCGGCGGGTTGAGAGTCAGCCTGAGGTTCGTGCCGGTGCCTTCCAGGTAGGAGGACATGGTGAACGATCCGCGGAGCACCAGCTTCTTGCTCAGGATATCGGGCGTGTACGCGAAGCCGACGCGCGGCTGAAAATCCTTCTTGAAGGTGTTGTATAGCGCACGGCAGTCGCTGTAAGGACAGGGCTTACCAGCGTCGTATTCCGTTCCGGTGAACATCCCGAAGTTGGTCTGGCGGTTGTCCACCTCAACCCAGGGAGTGTGGTATTCCCAGCGCAGGCCAAGGTTCAAGGTCAGGCTGTTGTTGACGCGCCAGTCGTCCTGGAAGTAGAGACCGTAGATCGTGGAGCGTTGTCCCCATGTGCCCGATTGAAGGCCGCGGCCCTCATCGTCGGGAAGACCCAACATGAAATCCGCCTCGCCAATGGTGGGCGTCGGATTCACGGCGTTCTGTCCGGTAAAGCGGCCATTGAAGGCGATGAAGCCGGTGCGGCCGTTGTTCCCGGAGTAAAAGACATTGATCCATTCGCGGAGCGCCTGTCCGCCCATCTTCATCATGTGCCGTCCGCGAATCAGCGTCACGTTATCGGCATAGTGGAAGGTGGTGTTGGCGAACAACTGTTGCAAGCCGACGTTCGCGTTGCCCAGACCGCTGATGTAGTTAAAGCCCTGCAGACTCGGGAGACCGACCGGGACCCCTTGAATGCCGACGGTGGTCGCGATATTCCCCAGACCTTTATCGGCGCCGCCGTTGTCGAGCAAGGTGTTGTTCACACCAAAACGCGCCTCGTTGACAACTCGCGGGCCGAAGGTGTGGGTCCAGTTGAGCACTTCGTTCTGAAACGGCGACAAATTGAAGCTGTTGTAGAACAGCGGGAACGTGTTCACTCCGGGGTTGTTCTGCATGCCATGGGAATACCGGAAGGTCGCGTAGTCGTTGTCTTTGGGTTTCCAATCGAGCTTGGCGTCGCCCTGGTCGGAAGTGATGTAGCTCGCGCTCGAGTAAAGGTAATTCGGCGTGGTGATGGTGGTGCCGGTAGGCGCCGGATAGAGAGCCGGATTGTTCATCAACTTTACGGCTGCCGGGCTCAGTTGGCTCTGCGGGATGATGTTGCCGGCAAAGGGAGCACGGTTGCCGCTCGCATCCACCGACAAGGGGTTATAAAGCTGGATCACTTTACCCACGGTGTTCGGTCCCGTGGTGCTGAGCAGCGATGAGAAATCGCCATTGCGCCACGCCACCGGCATCAGTGTCGCCGAGCTCAACGACGTCGGGTTGGCCTGCCGGAGGCCCTGGTAGTCGGCGAAGAAAAACAGTTTATCCTTGATGACGCGTCCGCCGCCCGT
>PMTT01000533.1:5202-7475 GCA_003167275.1 Bryobacterales bacterium
GACTTGATCACCACGTTCACGATGCCGCCTTGGAAATTGCCGAATTCCGCCGAGGCGTTATTGGTGATCAGCTTGAACTCCTCGATGGCATCGGGATTCGGCTGGTAGGAGACCAGGTTGTCCGAGGTGAAGTTGTTGTCGACGCCATCCAAAAGGAAGTTGTTGGATTCTTCTCGGTTGCCGTTGACATACGGCCGCCCGCCACCGGCGGTGCGCAGCCCGCTGTTGAAGCTGGCCGGATCGGGCGTGGTGACGCCCGCGACCAGGAGCGTGAGGGCTACCGGATTGCGGCTGATGAGCGCCGTGTCTTCGATCGTTCTGGAGGAGATGACCGCACCGACTTGGGTGGTATCGGTCTGCAGAACCGGGGCTTCGCCGGTGACCGTCACGGTCTCGGCGACGCCGCCGACCTGCAGGCCCACATCGACGCGGGCCCTCTGATTGACTTCGAGCGTAAATTCCGGATTCAAGTACGTCTTGAAGCCGGCCGATTCGACCTTGAGTTCGTATCTGCCGACGGGAATGCGAGGAAAGGCGTAGATCCCGTCTTCGTTCGATTTGGTTGTCCATGGAGTCTGGCGATCCAGGTCCTTGGCTGTGACGGTGGCGCCCACGATCGAGCCGCCCGATGGGTCGGTGACACGCCCGGTAATACCCGCGCTGACTTCCTGGGCCATTAGCGGCAAAGCACCGAGGCAGGCCAAAGCGGACAATAGAAGCACTTTCTCCTTCATAAAAACCCCCTATTTTCCAACTGTACTGGAGCGGATTATATCAGAATAAGAGGTCGGTTGTAATCGAAATGTGATATTACATCCAAAACGCACAACTACTACGGCTGGAGGTGCTTGCGAGCTAAATCGGCTCCCAATTTTCGGAGGGCGCGCCTACAATTTTTGGGATTCGGCGGCGGGCAGATTGCGGATAAATGGAGTGCCGTTCGTCTGCCTGATGAAGGCTATAATCTAACCATGACGTGGTGGCAACAGCCGTTCTTCCAGGTGGCCCTTCCGATCATCATCACATTTGTCATCGCCACGTTGTACCAGAACAGCCGCATGACCGACCTGCGCGACGCGGTGGGCAAGCGCATTGACGATTTGAGAGATTCCATCAACAAACGGTTCGACGCCGTCGACAAACGGTTCGACGCCGTCGACAGGCGACTCTCAACGATCGAAGATTTGGTGCGGGATCACGACCGCCGCTTCACAACCCTGGAGGAGCGAACCTCGCCAATCCGGCGGTAGACCGTCTTCAGGCGCGCGTGGCAAGTCACCAAGCGTCGACCGAGTGCCCGCGCCACGATGACGGCGGTTTGACGTGGGCGAGGAGCCTATTATACACTCGCCCACGTGGACAGACGACTCTTCCTGCATGTTGCGGCGGCAGCGCCGCTCTTAGCCAGCCCGGCTGGCGAACCGGTCTACAATGTGGTTACCCATTTTCAACCGGCCGCCGTGCCGGGGATGCCAGGCCCCTACCCGGGCCAGATGGTGCGGGTCCATTCTGAACCTTCGATAGACGCTCAGTCCGGCCAGGCGGATCGAGCGGTGGTCAAACAGATGCTGGCCCGTGGGGTCACGGCACTCACCGGCGATGCCCGCACCGAAGACGCTTGGGCTCGCTTTATCTCGCCCAAGGATGTGGTGGGAATCAAGGTGAACTGTTCGGGAGCGCCGCGCATCTGCTCCTCGCCCGAGATCGTCGCAGGAATCGCCGAGAACCTGGTCGCGATTGGCGTGCCGTCGAAACAGATCTGGGTCTACGAGCGTTTCGACAACCAGTTGCAGAGCGTGGGCTACGGCAAGTTCCTTCCGGATGGCGTCCACATTGCCGCTGCCGAAGCCAACCGCGGCTCCGTGCTGGGTTACGATCCCCGGACGTACGTCGAGACAAGTTTCTTCGGTGAGGAAGATACGCGCTCGAACCTGGTTCGGATGGTGGCGGAGACGTTCACCAAGATCATCAACGTTCCGGTGACCAAGGAGCATCAGGCCTCTGGCGTGACCGGCTGCCTCAAGAATATCGCCTATGGGAACTTCTCCAATGTGGACCGCTCGCACCGCTTCGAGAAGACCAATACCTATTCGTTCATCGGCACACTGGCTGCCACGGAGCCGGTGCGCTCCCGAGTGGTCTTGAGCGTCATGGATGGCCTGCACGGTGTCTGGCACGCCGGACCGTTCAGCGAGAATCCACGCTTTCGCTTCTACCCCAAGCAGATCTGGTTCGGCACCGATCCCGTGACCATGGATCACAAGCTGATCGAG
>PMTT01000638.1 GCA_003167275.1 Bryobacterales bacterium
CGCGGCGCCCCGTGCGCGTAGGTGGCGATCCTGGATTCCTGAGCGAACTTCGTCATTCGGGCTTACGCCGACGCCGGTCCGCCCAATACTTCTTCATCCGTTCAGAGACCTCTTTTCGCTCCTGTGGCGGCATCTGCTTCCTGCCCCGGCGCTTCGGCAGGTCTGCGGCATCACTGTGACCGCTCGCCAGGAATTCCTCCAAGGCAGCAATTGCACTTTTAACCCGATCTCTTTCCATCTTCAACTGGCGAATTGTTTCCTGTAGGTCCATTTGCGAAATCCCAAAAGGGTGCCAAATGGCCTGGCAGCCATGTTCTCGGCATGAGGTCAAGCATCCCCCGGGGCCGATTAGCATATTGATCCTGGCGGTGACAATGGCGCGGGTCAAACAACCAGGCCGTTTTTCGCCCGGTTGATCCCACGGCGCTCAATCCGTCAACCTGGTAAGCGCGGATAGCGTCAGTAAGTCCCTCGATACAGGCAACACATACCGGGCTTTTGCCGAAAGCGAATGACAATCCCAGCCTGACGAGCGCTTAGAGGGACGTGGGCTGCGAAGTTGAAAGCACCTATGGTGCCTATTGGCATGTCATCCACAGCCTGCTTGTATTATTCTTCAGTCCAGGTTTTGGCGCCAGTGCTGACCGTACCAGTTGCGGGTGCCCTCAGATGCCTTCCAGTAATAGGCCACCGGTAATACGGCATGCCGCTTCAGGATGAGGTTCAGATTCGGGGAGAAGCCCAGGTTTGCCGGCCGGCACAACGTGGTGGTTGGCGCCGCTTGGTTGATCGCACGACGTTTACTTCGCCATCACCTGGTCGGGCTGCACCCAGCCCAGTATGGCTCCCGTGGTGCGTCCAATGATTCGCACCTGAACGAGACCTTGACGCTTCTCCACGATGGCAACTTCCGTGTGGACAGGCACGCTGAACAAGAGACCTCTCCGCACCAGGTCCCCCACGAGGCGGGGATCGCTCCGCAGTTGTGCCGCCGCCGCTTCTTCATACGCGAGCATGACAACCGCGCCTGCGCCTCGCAGTTGGAAGCCGCCTTTGGGAGCGTTGTCCTTGCGTGGGGCGGGCGCAACGCCGGTCTTCACGCTGAGTTTCGAGGGTTTCGGAGGCGTCTCGACGACCGGTTTGACCTCGCGCGAGCCTGTGGCGTGTAGGTCTCCCTCCGGGGCGATCTCTGGTGGCTTGGCGGGAATCGGAGCAGGTGCGGGCACGGCCACCGGTGAGGGGTTGGTAGACTGCACGACGCTGGGGGACTGAGGCGGTGTCCTGACCCGAAACTTCTCCACCGCGACACCGGCCACACTCAGGACGATCGCGAAAACCAGCACTACGACCGCAAGGCGCTCTGCAAAGCGTCCCTGCCGCGCCGGCATGCTGGTAATCCTGATCCTCATCGAACAGTCTCCTGACTCATCATAAGGCAAGGGTTCTTGCCGCAGGGAGTCCGCACCACGTTGATCCCCCACGGGGTGCCACCTTGAACATTACAAACCCCGGCCGGTCTAAACCATATATTAAGATCTTTTATAGTTGAATCCGGAGCCGCGCTCGGTTACTATTCTCGTGGGGCGGGAAATTGCGAACCGCCTTCGGCGCGCCCAGGCCGTCATGCCTTGGAGTTCGTTGCCCAAACCCGATCTGAGGTGACCTTTTGACGCCTAATCCCCTACTTGGAGTCTGTTTTCACTGGCTCGGCGGCCTCGCTTCCGGCAGTTTCTACGTGGCCTATCGCGGCGTCAAGAGCTGGGCGTGGGAGACGTATTGGCTGGCCGGAGGCATTTTCAGTTGGCTGATCGCGCCATGGATCCTGGCGTTTGCCATTACCCACGATCTCCCTGGAGTGCTTCGCGAAGCGCCCGGCGACAGCATGTTCTGGGCCTACACGTTTGGCGCCTTGTGGGGCTTGGGCGGGCTGACCTTCGGGCTGACCATGCGCTATCTCGGCATGTCTCTCGGAATGGCGGTGGCGCTGGGGTATACGGCTGCATTCGGTACGTTGCTGCCTCCTATTTTCCGGGGAGTGTTCGCCGCCGAGGTCCTCGGAACCCATTCGGGCCAGGTGATTCTCTTGGGAGTCGCGGTGTGTCTCGTCGGCATCGCCTGCGCCGGCTCGGCGGGAGTGTCCAAGGAACGCGAGATGTCGGAAGAGCAGAAGCACGGGGCGATCCGCGAGTTCAATCTGAAACGCGGACTGCTGGTGGCGACTTTTTCGGGCATCATGAGCGCCTGTTTCGCCTACGGTCTGGCGGCGGGCGATCCCATCAAAGAGATCACCATGCGACACGGTACGCCGGCCCTGTGGCAAGGTCTTCCGGTTCTCGTAGTGGTGTTGGCCGGCGGATTTACCACGAACTTCATCTGGTGCCTCATTTTGAACATTCGGAACCGCACCGGTTATCAGTATTTCCACTCGGAGATCCGCGCCACTGCGCCCGACGGATCCGGCAGCCCTGGGGAAGGCGGCGAGGATGGAGTGTCCCGCACGGCCGCCGCAGTGGCAGTCGCCGTCGAACCGGCAGTCGCCGTCAAACCGGTGGTCATCGCCCCGATGCTGGCAAACTACCTCTTCTGCGCCCTTGCCGGAACCACCTGGTACATGCAGTTCTTCTTCTACAGCATGGGCGAAACGCAGATGGGCAAGTACAAGTTCTCCAGTTGGACCCTGCACATGGCCAGCATCATCATCTTCAGCACGCTGTGGGGCATCGGGCTCAAAGAGTGGAGCGGCACCAGCCGCCGCACCCGGTTGCTGGTGGGGCTCAGCCTGCTGGTGCTGGTGAGTTCCACCATCATCGTGGGATATGGCAATAAAATCGCCGCGGGGAAGTGAGGCCATGTGACCAATCGTCAGCTCTCGGTTGTGTGCGGAGCGTTTCTGGCGGGATCTCTTGTGGTCGCCGGCACGAACGTCGTTCTGGTACGTTCCGAGGTCGGGGCGTCGTCTCCCGCCGGGCGCCGTCTCGTGGTCGCCGTCATGCCCAGGATGACTGGCGACCCCTATTCCGTGAGTTGCCGGGCCGGCGCGGAAGAGGCCGCCCGAGAACTTGGCATCCAACTGATCTGGGAGGGTTCGACCAGCCTGGATTCGACGGGACAAGTCCAGACGATCGAGACCTGGATCATGCGGCGCGTCGACGCGGTGGCGGTGGCGACGGCCGACCGGGCAGCCCTCTCGCCGGTGCTTCGCAAAGCGCGGGCGCGCGGGATCCCGGTGGTTACCTGGGATTCCGATGCCGAGCCCGACGCGCGCGATCTTTTTGTGAACCCGGCTGACTCCGGGGAGACCGGCGGTATCCTGGCCGACCAGGTAGCACGGTCTTTAGATGGCAAAGGCGAATTCGCGATCCTGGCGGGTTCCCACGGCTCCCGGGACCACTGGGTTGAGTCCATCCGGAACCGAGTCGCGGAGAAGTATCCCGGGTTGAAGCTCGCCGCGATACGTCCCGGTGGCGACGATCGCGATGAGGCATTCCTGGAGGCGCGAGGAGCATTGAAGGTGCTTCCCGCCGTCCGGTTGATCGTGGCCCTCTCGCCTCCCGCGGTCCCGGGGGCGGCCGAGGCCGTCCTCCAGTCCCGCCGCCCAGGTGTAAAGGTCATCGGATTGTCGCTGCCAGCCGCGTGCCAACGGTATATCGGCGAGGGAGTGGTTCCGGCCCTGGTGCTCTGGAATGGGAGAGACTTGGGCTATCTCACGGTCCAGGCTGCCGCCTTGTTGGCACAGCACCAGCTCACAGCGGGCGCGGACTTCCTGACGGCTGGGCGCCTCGGCCGGCGCGAAATCTGTGGAGGAGAGGTCGTCTTGAACCCGCCCGAACTTTTCGAAAAAGAGGCCCTCGATAAACCCCTCCCCTGTTGCAGCTTCTGAACACCGGCTCGCCCCACCGGCGGCGGCGAAAACGTCTGGGGCGCGGCGGACGCTTTCTTCTTTGTCTGGAAGCGAGATTCCCGGAACCCCGGAAAATCACCCCAGAAAAATCAATTGACAGCGGTTACAATCGGTGCTAATACCAGTTAGAGGTTTTTTTCAACGACCAATGCGCCACGGGTGTATCGCCATCCGCGTGCAAACTGAGCCGCCAGACTCAGGGGTGGGTGAAAGCCAAAAACAGGGGCAGTTGTCAGACTGCCGGAATGTGACGAGGAGATGTGTGTGAAAGCTAAAGTTGTCTATTCACTGATTTGTCTTCTGTCGCTTGGGACTTTCGCGTCGGCTCAGGAATTCCGCGCCAGCATCGCAGGCCACATCACGGATTCCACCGGCGCGAGCGTTCCGCAGGCCAAAGTCCAAGCCACCAACCTTGCAACCAAGGAAGTTTTCAACGCGACAACCGACAATGGCGGAGGCTATACCATTCCGCTGCTACAACCGGGAGTCTATAAACTTACGATCACGGCCACTGGCTTCAAGCAGTACGTTCGTGACAATGTCAGCCTGGAGATCACGCAAGCGGCCGGTATCGATGCCAGGCTCGAATTGGGCGATATAACCCAGACCGTGGAAGTCAATGGTGAGGCCGCATTACTCGACACCCAGTCCGCCAACCGCAGCGGCCTGATCGATCTCAAGGAAGTGTCGGATCTCCCTTTGAACTCAGGCCGCAACCCGTTCATGCTCGGGCTCACCGCTTCCGGCGTTACTTTCCGCGGAGCTTCCATTTGGCAGCGCCCGTTCGATAACGGCGCCATCGCCGACTGGGTGGTCAACGGCGGTTGGCAGGAAGCCAACGAATTCCTCTTGGACGGCGCGCCCAACAACGCGCAGATGGGCACCAACAACATCGCCTACATTCCCATGCAGGATACCGTCCAGGAATTCACCATGATGCAGAATACCTACGATTCGCAGTATGGCCATACCATGGGCGGTATTCTGAACACCGTGATGAAGAGCGGCGGCAGCAGATTCCATGGCGATGCCTGGGAATTTATGCGCCGGTCGGCACTCGACGCCAACAACTTCCAGAACACATCCATCGGGGCAGCCAGGCCGAACCATTACCTGGACGATTACGGCGCGGAGGTGGACGGACAAGTGATTGTTCCCAAGCTGCTCAAACGCGATGGCTATATCAAGCTGTTCTACATGGGCGCATTCCAGAACTATCGCGAAGCCACCGCCGATCCGCTGCTGCTGAGTTGGCCCACCGCCGAAATGCGCACCGGAGATTTCAGCAAGCTGGTCAACGGATCCGGACAGGCGATCACCATCTACGACCCTACCACGGCAGTCTACGATGCCAGCGGAAACGTCGTGACCAACCGCCAGCCGTTCCCCGGAAACATCATCCCGGCGAACCGCATCAATCCGGCAGCCCAAGTGTTGACCAAGCTCATGCCTTTGCCGAATATTACGACGCCCGGTTACCGCTACGCCACCGGCGACCTCGCTCAACCGGAGGTCACCGACCATGATGCCTACTACAACATGACCATCAAGTTCGACTGGACCATCGGCGACAAACACCGCTTCTTCATGCGCGAAGGCTCCAACGACCGCACCGAGCAACGCCCCGTCAACGGAATCGTCGGCATGGGCGAAGATGGCCAGTTACCCTTCCAGCGCATCAACGACAGCTACGTGTTGGATTGGACCGGCACACTGACTCCGACCACCGTGGTCGATGTCCGCGCTTCGAATACCCGCTTCATCGAAAAAGGCTCCGGCTTTGCCGACGCTGGATTCGATTTGACCTCGCTGGGCATTCCCAAATCGCTGGTCGGGCAATTGCCAGGAGGCTATTTGATGGGCGTCTGGACCATGAGCGGTTACCAGACGCTGGGCCGCACCAGTAGCGACAACATCACCAACAGCTACAACCTGGCAGCCACCGTAACCAAGATTCTCGGCAGCCACACGCTCAAGTTCGGCATCGACACCCGCAGAATCCAGTACCTGGTGCTGGACACCGGCAGCATCCTGGAAGAGGATTTCACGGCCGCGATGACGCAGCAGGTGTACAACAGCGCCGGTAACGGTTTGGGCGGCGATAGCTATGCCAGCTTCCTGCTGGGCTATCCCAATGGCGGACAATCCAACTATGCGGCCTATCCATTCTATCGCCAGTGGTACATTGCGCCCTACGTGCAGGACGACTGGAAGGTCAACAGCCGCCTGACCATCAACTGGGGTTTGCGCTGGGACTTTAATGAGCCTATCACCGAAAAATACAATCGGCTGGATGCGGCCTTCAACCCCAACGCGCCCAGCCCGCTGGGTCCCATGGTTACGGCCAACATCGCCGCTCTCAAGCTCAACATCCCATCGCAGTACGCCTCGCTGTACAATAACCTGGCCAATTTGAAGGGCAGCATGGAATTTGCCGGGCAAGCCGGCTATTCGCCGGCGGCCGCCAATACCGACTACACCGGCATCCAGCCCCGCTTAGGCTTCGCTTACCGGCTAAAGGACAAGTTGGTGGTGCGCGGTGGTTACGGCATGTATATCATCAACCCGAACAACGACTGGATGATTACCAACGGTTTCAGCAATAACACGTCGCTGGTCAATAGCAACGATGGCGGCCGCACGCCGGTCCCCGGCGTAATGAACAACCCGTTCCCCGCCGGCATCAATCCCCCGCCGGGATCCAGCCTGGGGGCCTCGACCTACGTTGGCAAGAGCGTCAACTGGTTTAATCCCAACTTCAAGCTCCCACGCTCGAACCAGTTCTCGTTCGGATTCCAATACCAGGTAAGCCAGGCCGGGACCCTGGATGCTTCCTACGTGGGCAACCGTGCGATTCACACGCAGTCGAATTTCCCCTTCGACGTGAATCCGAACTATGACCAGTGCAGCGTGATGTATGGCGCATCGACGCCCGTTGGTTTTGCGTCGCCCGCGGCATACTGCAACCAGACTCTCCCCAACCCGTTCCAGGGCCTGGCGCCGTTCCTTGGCACCAGCTACTATACGGCGACGACGATCTCGCTCAACCAGTTGGAGCGGCAGTATCCGCAGTTCACGGGTGGTACCGAATACGGCCTGAATACCGGAAAAGTCTGGTACAACTCGATGCAGATCAACTATAACCACCGCATGCGCAACGGCCTCAATCTTCTGCTCAACTACACGCTGTCGAAGCAGAACGAGCGTTGGGGCTACCTCAACTACTACCAGACGCCGATCCAATACCAGGAGGGCCTGTACTACGCCGACCGGCCGCATTTCCTCAAGGCGACCGTGGTATACGATCTCCCCTTCGGCAAGGGCAAGCGCTTCCTGCCAGGCGTGCACGGCGTGGCCGACAGGGTGGTGAGCGGATGGGCTGTCAATACGTTCATCACGGATTCGCCCGAGGGCGAGCCGGCGAACATGCCCGGAAGCATCGTGGCCATCCGGAACCCTGGCCTGAGCAATGTGCACTGGGGCGCCAACAAAGTTCAGATCAACAATAATTGCATTCTGAACGAAGACGACACCGGCGCTATCGCGCCGCTGCCGCAGAGCATCGCCAACGGGTGCAGCGCCACGGACTGGTCGCAGTACGACTGGCTGCAATTGCCTCCTAACTACCGGCCTAACCAGGTGAACTCGTACCGCAGTCCCAACGTGCGCGTGCAGGGCACCTATACGATGGATGCCTCCTTTATCAAGGACACGCGCATCAACGAACGCGTTCGCGCCCAATTCCGTGCGGAAGCGTTCAATGCCCTCAATCACTGGAACTACATGCTGGCGAACGTCAACAACACGGCCACCGACCCGAACTTCGGCAGCATCATTCCGCATACCCAATCGACGCAGGCCAGCGTCAATCCGCGCTCGATTCAGCTCGGATTCAAGGTCATCTGGTAAGACAGGCAGGGGGCAGGCGCCGGCCTGCCCCTCAACTTCCACATTTTCCTCGCGCCCAGCCCGTGGAGGTTTTCCCTGCGACGCGAAGCGGAGGACAAAACCCCTGCCCCGCGCAGCGAAGCTTTCGAGCGGCGTTGGTCTACAAGGAAGAACTGCTCCGTCCGCGATGGCCCTCCTGAGCCGGAATCCTCGGTGGAGTTGGCGAACCGCCGGGAAAGAAGAGCTAAGCTAGCCTAAACCCCCCAACACACCCGGAAGCAGCCGGGCAGTAATCGGCATCTGGCGCTTGTAACGGGGGAGACGTGACGGGTCTTGAACTCGTCAAACCGTCGTGCAGACTGGAGATGCCCATTTGTTATTTTCGGGTATTCGGGTACTTTTCACTTGAATTCACCGGGTAGCTGTACTAACATTCCATACGGGTTTGGGCGCGAGAGGTGGTTCTCGTGTGTCCCGACGATCGGGAGGCGGCTTGTGAATCAGCGAACGCCAAGCCGTTTTGCTTCTCACCGGTTGCCATCCCGGTGCGCGGGCCCATTGGGCTCCGCGGGTTGTGACGCCTGCTCCATGAAGACGTTGAGGAGAATTGTGGGTGGCGGGAGTGTATACGTACGCAACTACGCGCGAAGCAGCCGGAAGCCGTCGGGTTTGAGTTGACCTGAGGGGTTATCGTTCCTGCATGCTTTAGCGGCTATTCCACAATTGGGGAGTGATTGGAGGTTAGTCGTGCACAAACTACGTATGTTTCTAGGTGTGGTGCTTTTGCTGCTGGCCATGCTGCCGGCTGCGAATGGCCAGAGTGTCACCGGTGAAATTTCGGGAATCGTGGTGGATCCAGCCGGGGCGGTCGTTCCAGGGGCCACCGTCCAACTGACTCACGATCTTTCTCAAACCGTCCATAAATTCACCACGGAATCAACCGGTGCATTCTTCTTTACCGGCCTCGTACCGGGCACGTACAGCCTGCGTGTCACACTGGCCGGCTTCAAGGCAGCGGGTCAGAAAGGCATCACGGTCGCGGCGCAGGAACGCGTCGACTTGCATGAAGTCCACCTGGAGGTCGGCGACGTGACGAGTTCCGTCGAGGTTCAGGCCGATGCCGTACACGTCGCCACCGACAGCTCGGACCGGTCCATGGACATGAACCTGAAACAGATTCTCGACGACCCGACCCGCGGCCGGAATCCGGTCAGCCTCATCATGATGCTGCCCGGCGTTCAGTCGCTCGCCCAGTCGTATGACTATCGCGGCTGGAACGGCGGAGGCATCCCCGGCGTGAATGGCGGGCAGCAGGGCCAGATCATCCTTAACATGGACGGCGCCGCCAGCCAGGACTCCGGCAACCTCAACACCGGCTACATTAACCCTTCAGTCGACTCCATCGGCGAAGTCAAACTGCTGATTGCGAACTACACCGCCGAGTATGGCGGGCGCACCGCCGGACAGTTGACCCTGACCACCAAGAACGGCACGCAACAGTTCCACGGCAGCGGTTACGACTACTACCGCCAGGAAAGTCTGAACGCCAACGAATTCTTCAACAACAAGACCAACGTGGTGAGGCCGCGCTACCGCTACCAGAATTTCGGCGGCACCATCGGCGGTCCGCTGATCGTTCCGGGTACGCGCTTCAATAAGGCCCGGCAGAAGCTGTTCTTCTTCTTCTCTTACGATAAGCTGTTCAACAGCACGACCAGCTTTGCGACCTATACGATGCCGACGCAATTGGAGAAGACGGGCGATTTCTCCAAGACAGTGACCACGACGGGCGCGCTGATTCCGATCTACGATCCGACCACGCAAACGCCGTTTCCGGGCAACGTGATTCCGGCAAACCGCATCAGTCCGCAGGGGCAGGCCATGTTGAACCTGTTCCCGAATCCGTCGCCCCTGGGCCTGGCGCTCGACCCGACGGGCAACCGCGGATACAACTTCCGTTACCCGCAGCAGCAGTTGCGGCCGCTGGATGACAAGATCCTGCGTGTGGATTACAACATTTCTCCGAAGCTGCAAACCTTCGTCCGCCTGCTGCAGGACTATCAGGCGCAGAACGGCTACAACGTGACGGTGGGACCTCCGGGCGGCGCGTGGGGCCAGTTTCCGGCCAGTTACCACGTGCAGTCGGCGGGCGCACTGGCCACCTTGGTTTACACCATCAGCCCGACCCTGATCAACGAATTCAGTTGGGGCATCAACCGCGGCAAGCAGGGCGTGGATCCGCTCACCGACGCCAGCAGCAACCCCAACAGCGGCGGCGTGCGGACCTATCCGCAGAGCCTGCTGCCCCTGAAGGACGTCAACGGAAATGCGCTGACGCTGCCGCGCATCAACCCGGCCAGCAACTACCTGAACCTGCTGCCGGCGGTTAGCTTCGGCCTACCCTCGAATTACAGCGCCCAGTCCTCCGGCCAGGGCGTTAACGGCGCCCCCACGTTCAGTCTGGACAGCCGCTGGCCGTTCACCGGAACCGACCAGTTGCAGACGATTCAGGACAAGGTGACGTGGGTGAAGGGCGCGCACACGCTGAAGGCTGGCTTCTACATCGAAAAGATGGCCCGCAACGTGAGCGTGTACTCGGTGTACAACGCCGCCGGAACCTATTACTTCGGTACCGACCGCGCCAACCCGCTGGACACCAACTACCCCTACGCCAACGCCATGGTGGGCAGCATCTTCGCTTACGGCGACGACAACACCAAGCTGGTGAACCACGCGCGCTACACGCAGGTCGAGTGGTACCTGCAGGATACCTGGAAGGCGAGCCGCCGTTTGACGTTCGACTACGGCGTGCGCTTCTATCGTGTGGGCGA
>PMTT01000276.1 GCA_003167275.1 Bryobacterales bacterium
TAATTACATCAGACAGCTAGTGTGTGACGGGAAACCAGCGCCGGCTCGTACAGGATCTCGTATCCCGAGACCATCGCGTCCGCGGCGGCTTTCGACGCGGACAGGTCTGTGTTGCCCTTGGCGTCCCGATGCACCCACTCGATCTCTACGCCAGTCATTGCTGGTACCGTTCCGGGATCGTATCCTCTCGATATCTTGAAGCTCCAATGCATGAGCCAGGCGCGCTCCTTCGGACGCAAGGTAGAGCCGATCGACACTGTTGCGCCTGCCTTCTGGATCGCGGCAACGAACCTCTTCACCTTGGATTGGAACGGATCCACCAGGTCCTCGATGCTGGTGCTGTTCGGAAACTGTCGAACCACCACGAACCGCTTGGAGTCTTCGCCACACCGCCCTCTCACTTGGACCTGAAGCGACTATCGCTCCGCGTCCGCTTTCGTCTCTTTCTCCGTACAATCGGGAGTCACATCGTATCCCAGGTAGTAGTAATAGTGCCACTTCCGCGCCCCTCGAAGAGGCTGGCCCTTCCAGATTGTCAGATGGAGTCCCTCCGTGCTGGTGCAGGCGCGAAAGTACTCCATTTGGCCATCGCCTTCCAGATCGGCGGTCACGCCCGCTTCCGTCGGCCTCAGCGGCCGATTGGAGTTGGCGATGGCGAATGCCGGTGACCCCATTTGCAAGGAGCCGCGAGTCACCTGGACTGAATAACCGGACATGCCGGGCTGGTCGTGGCCGGAATCCTTGCAGGTGCCGTCGCTTTCCCCACGATTTCCGCCTCCCCGGCAGTCTGCGGTGCCACGGATGTGACAAACCGCACCCGTTGGCCGGGCGAAAGTCGGCCGTTGGGAAGATAGAGACAGTCGTGACCGGACTTCTCGACGGCAAGTCCGAGATTCGCCGGGTAATTAAACATCGGACGGACCGGACTGTTCTGGCAGGCTAACCACCACAACCCGGCCCAGGCAGGTGCGAAAACCTTCAATCTGGTCACCTCCACGTTCGCTTCAGGCCGGAGGCGCCGATGTTCGTGGCGCCAACGCGTGTCTCGGCTGGTACAAGCCAAGCCTGCCGCCTCCAGGCAAAGTCAATCGTGTCAACAGTCCCCAGCCAACGTTTGCAACAGGATCGCACTGGATGTTCTGCTTCTCCAGCGCCTGAACGGTAGCTGCCACGTCGTCGCACATGAGGTAGACCTCGTGTTTGCCGTTCGCCTCCGCCGGGTGAACGGCGATTTCAGCGGGCGGCAAGGCGAAGATAAGCCATCCTTGCCCTGCATCCACCCAGGGAAAGTTCAGGACGTCGCGGAAGAAGGCTCGATCGGCCTCCGCATCCGTACTGTAGATAACCATGTGTGCGCCCGAAATCATCGTCCACCTCGTCGCTGAAAGTATCGCACAGAACTGGACCGACCAAGGATTCCGTCCCCAGGCATCGCAGAGTCAGTGGGCGGCGTCTTCGAGAAAGACCTTTGCGCGGTGGCCAGCGGAAGAAACAACGTTCGCGGATGGCCATACAGAGCGCGGAATCCAAAGCGCTCATAGAAAGCCACCGCCCCGTCGTTCTTGGCATCCACCAGAAGCGTAAAAACCGCCGGAGGGGCCTGGAGAGTCCTGCGCGCCGCATCGGCCAGAAGAGCTGCGCCCAAGCCTCTTTTCTGAAACCGCTGGTCCACGGCCAACCGGCCGACTCGAACGGTCGGCAACGTGGGATAGCGCGGCAAGCGTCTGGTTTCTTCCAATCGAAGATCGACGAGCGGCACGCTGGCCGCTGACAGGGTGTAATAGGCGGCGACTTGGCCCGTTACGGCCTCGACCGCGACAAAGCAGTTCGCTACCCGGCGGCGAATGTCCTGGGTTGCCTGCGTTTGGAGGTAACGGTCGAGCACCTCTTCCCCGCAACGGAACGCGGTCCGGTCATGTACCGAACTGAGCGCGTCGAAACGAAAAGGTGGCGTCGTCATTCCGCGCCGAAGAGCTCACGACGACGATGGAAAGCCTTCCGCAGAGCGGGCGTGGGCTCCGGCGGATTGAGGATCGCTTCGGCAATTTGCCGCTGGCCTTCAATCGAGAGGCGGATGATTTCGGTTCGCTCGATAGCGCGACAGGCGGCTTCATCCGCAGCGGCCACCACAAAATCCGTGAGCGTCCGCCCCTGGATCTCCGCGGCGCGCTTCAGGCGCGTCATCACATCGAACGGCAGTCGCGCCTCTAGACGAGCGGTGGTGTGTGGTTGTTTCACTACGATTTATTATACGGCAAACTGCCGTACCCGTCAACGATGCCGGTCGGCGCCTGCCTCTTTAGTGGACGATGAACTCGTCGGCCGCAGGTCGCACAGTTTGACACCTGCCTTCCTTGTCTCCAGGCTGGGGCTATGGAAGTACACTTCAGTCCCGAATTGCAAGCGAAGCTCAACCATGTTGCCGCCGAGAACAGTAGCGCCTCGGATGTGTACGTTCAACAACTTGTTGAGCACTACCTCGACCATGACGCGTGGTTTCGGCAAAAGGTGAAAAGGGGACTCGCTCAACTCGACCGCGAAGAGTTCTTGACGCATGAGGAAGTGGGGCAGCGTCTGGAACAGATGCTGCGCTCATAGACATGCAGGTTCGCTGGTCTCCCGACGCTGCCGCTGACCTTGAGCACATTGTTGAATACATCCGTAAGGAAAAAGCCGGCGCAGCGCAAGGCGTGGCTCAGACCATCTATGAACGCGCAGGTGGACTCGCGATCTTTCCCAATCGTGGAAGGCAGGGGAGAGTCGAGGGCACTCGCGAATTGGCCGTACCACCGGCCGTACATCATCGTCTACCGGGTCGTCGAACGCTTGGAGGCGATTGAAATCGTGAACGTGATCCACGGCGCTCAACGCTGGCTGCCGGCGGACTAAACCGACCGTTGGCAAATGCTTTCCTACGCCTGCCCCACCACCGCACGCTCCAGCTCCGCCTCCGGCGTCCGCTTCTTAAACCTCTTCGCCAGACTCGCATCTCCGCGACCCGCGTCGTCCATTCAGTATGGTATAACAGTCATACCATACTATGCGCTTCAGCTTCGACCCTCGGAAGAGTAAGCGCCTCAGGGCAAATCCAAAGCGCGGTATTGGGTTCGAGGAGGCGCAGGAGCTGTTCTCCCGGCCTTATTGGCTCGACCAACGATCCGATGTTCCGGAACAGTATCTGGCCATCGGCTGGGTGCGTGATCGGCTGTACTCTGTCATCTTCGAGGTCCGGGAGGATGAAGCCGGTGAGATTCTGCACCTGGTCACCCTTTGGAGATCGACGAAAGAGGAGATTCGTTTGTATGAAGAAAACTCATAAGCCCGCCAAGCCGGTTTCTGCCGAGGCGATCGCACGATTAGCCGATCGGGGAAAGGACGTTTCCGGTTTCTTCAAGAACCGGGGTCGCATGGTTCAGCCGATTCAGCGCGTCAATGTGGACCTCACTGCGACCATGCTGGAGGAACTGGACAAGGCCGCTCAGGACCTCAACGTGAGCCGACAAGCCGTCATCAAGACGCTCGTCCGGCAGGCTCTCGATCAGCACTACTTAGCACAACGCGCGCGTCAATCGCCGCCCAACTCCTGATGGTTGCGCAACCCGCTGATCCCCGACAATGAAAACAGGAGCGACGCCTGGGCCCATTTGATCCGGCGCGGCGTTCTTGCATTTTGCGGGCCACGGCACAGTCCGTTCGGCACCGGACACTTGCAATTTTGAGGCGATTGATTTCAGGGCCTTCTGGCGACGTTGCAAACCGTTTATGAAACGGGCGTAGCGGCGGGCAACAAGATCTTCAGGGTTCTCTCGTAGCCACTGTCATAGCGGGATACGACGGAAGGGTGGTAAATCGGAATAACGTGCCATTTCACCTCCCCGCGCTAAGGATGGGCCGACGCACCACCAAGTCGGAGATTGCAACCCTGAGACCATAGCCTGATAGAGCGGTCGGGTTGGCCTGCACCCGAATCGCCGGCTTTTGGCCGCCGCTGATGCTGACCAATCCCACTCCCGGCAACTGGGAGATCTTCTGCGCCAGCCGGGTATCGGCGAGGTCTTCCACCTTTGCCAGGGAGAGCGCTGTGGAAGTGAGGCCCAACGTCAGGATGGGGGCGTCGGCTGGGTTCGTCTTACTGTAGATGGGCGGATTCTGAAGGTCTTTCGGCAGGAAAGTGGTGGCCGCGTTGATGGCCGCCTGCACCTGCTGCTCCGCCACATCAATATTCAGGTCAAGGACGAACTGCAGCGTGATGACCGATGCCCCCTGGGAACTGGTCGAGGTCATCTGGTTCAACCCGGGCACTTGGCCGAACTGCCGCTCCAGGGGCGCGGTCACCGAAGACGCGATCACGTCCGGGCTGGCTCCCGGATAGAAAGTCACCACCTAGATGGTCGGGTAATCCACCTGGGGCAGCGCGGAAACCGGCAACTGTTTGAAGGCCACGCCGCCCACCAGCAGGATCCCGGCCATCAGCAGCGAGGTAGCCACCGGCCGCGTGATAAAAGGGCTCGAAAGGCTCATCTACTTTTTGGCCTTGGGCGATTCACCCACCACGCGCGCCTCCACCTTGGAGCCCTGCTGCAGCTTGTCCACGCCGTCGATCACCACCAACTCTCCGGGCTTCAAGCCGCTTTCCACCGAAGCGTTGTCGCCCTCCACGGGGCCGGGCATCACGTTACGCATCTCCACGGTCTGGTCGTCGTGCACCACGTAGACGAAACTCGCTGTGGGGCTGCGCTGGATCGTCGCGGCGGGCACGATCACGGCTCCGCGCCGGGTATCCACCAGCAGGCGGGCATTCACGAACTGGTTCGGAAAAAGCGAGCTGTCGTCGTTCGGAAACTCGGCCTTAAAGCGTGCGGTGCCGGTGCTGGCGTCGATGGTGTTGTCGATGGTGAGCAGCTTCCCGGTGGCCAGTTTCTTTTTTATGTCGCGATCCCAGGCTTCCACCGGGAGGTTTTGGCCGTCGTGGAATTTGTTCATGACTTCGGGCAGGTAGTCCTGCGCCAGGTTGAAGAGCACCGCGATGGGTTGCAACTGGGTGATGGTGGCGAGGCCGGTCTGGTCGGTCACGTGGACGATATTGCCCTGGTCCACCAGCCGCAGGCCGATTCGTCCGGTGAGAGGCGCAAGGATGTGGCTGTATTCCAGTTGCAGCTTGATGTTGTCGATCTGCCCCTGGTCCGCTCGAATGGTGCCCTCGTACTGACGGGCGTTGGCGTTCTGGGTGTCCAGTTGCTGCCGGGAGATCACGCCCTGCGCGAAGAGTTGCTCATAGCGCTTCTGATCGAGCTTGGAATTCTCCAGCATCGCGGTGTCGCTAGCCAACTATCCTTCGAGTTGGCTGAGTTGCGCCTCAAAAGGACGCGGATCGATCTCCGCCAAAAGGTCGCCCTGGCGGACGAGTTGTCCCTCCGTGAACGCAACTTTGATGAGTTGTCCATCGACACGGGTTCGAATGGTTACGGTGTTGTAAGCGGTGACCGATCCCAGCCCGGTGAGGAAGATGGAGAGGTCGCCTCTCCGCGAAGCCGCCGCCACAATGGGGACGACCTGCCCGGCCTTCTTGGGGGCCGCCCTTTCGCCGCCTTTCTCGCCCTTGGACGCACCTTGGGTGACTTGAGGATAATAGCGATAGCCTGCTGCCCCGGCGACGCATAGAAATAGAACCCAGATCCACCGGCCAATTCCACTCTTTTTCGGCGCGGCGGCCGAGGGCGACGGAGGTCCGGTTGGCTTTTCGAGAGCGGGGCCAGAATTGGTTCACATTGCGAAGCAGTATAGCACCTTGAAAAACTCCAAAAAAAGTGGAACTCCATGCAAAACGCTTGTGGGGTAAACCCTTGCGGGTCAGCCTCATAGCTCAAAAGGGCTAGGGGGAAAATCATCGATTGCCTGTAACGTCGGGGGTACCGGTGGTAGTCTACTAATTAAATCCCCGTTACGACAGCGGGCGCACTCACCCCTATCACCCAAACGCGCCCGCTTTAAACTTTTTGTCTGGCCCACTGGCAGCCGCTAGTGCGAAATCAGTGCATCTTCATTGAAGACGGCTTCCGAGGCTCCCTCGGACCTTCTTAGCTCTGGCCGGGCTCCTTCTCGGCGGCGGCGTGAGGTCGAACAAACGCAGGTCAAGCA
>PMTT01000902.1:0-206 GCA_003167275.1 Bryobacterales bacterium
CGCAATACGCCCGAAGAGCAGGGAATGTTCGAGGTGCCCGCACTGCGCTGGGGCGACATTTCCAACGCCACACAAGGCTTCAGCCTGCTCAACGCCAGCAAGTACGGCTACGATGCCAAGGACAACGTGATCCGCCTCTCACTGCTGCGCTCCCCGCAGATGCCCGCCCCCGACAACCACATCGCCGACCAGGGCTTCCACGAATT
>PMTT01000902.1:255-6525 GCA_003167275.1 Bryobacterales bacterium
CGACGGGCTGGTCTTCCGTTTCTACGAATTCGAAGGGAAGACGACCGAAGTGCGTTTGCAACTCCCCCGCAAAGCTTCGTCCGCGGTGGAAACCAACCTGATGGAAAAACGCGGCCAGCCCGTCACCATCTCATCGTCCGGCATGGAGCTGGTGGTCCCCACCGGTCCCTACGAGATCAAGACGGTAGAAGTCACCTTCGCGGGCAATCAGTAGCTCCATCCTCTATGCTCCGGCGCCTTTGCGCCCCGATGGGCTCTTGGTGGGGCGGNNACGCCCCCGTCGGCCTGTTGGCACCACACCGGACTTTGATTGAATGGGCGATAGCGGGTCCGGGGGGACGCGCGCGGACCAGGGGGTCCGCCCCACCAAGACCACAGGCGCTGCCTGGTCGCGCACACATAACCCCAGTTCACTACGGGGCAGCCGCCCTGTAGAGCACTGTATTCCCCGGAATCGCAAGACCGACAAGACCGCCGACTACCGCTCCTGCAGCGCCCACCACCGCGGCGGCGACGCCCCTTCCAACGCAGGGGCCGAGCTGGTTCTGCTTGCATCCGCCAGTTGCCGCTCCGATCGCCACGCCGCCTCCCGCGCCCGCCGCCGCGCCGATCAGGGCATTGGCCCGCGCTTGCCGCCATGCCGGCTGACCCGCAGGACGCCGGTGCGCGCGACGGTCTTATCGCCATCCGCCGCCTTCAACGAAACGGAGTCATTGGAGGCGCTGACAAATGCTCCGGTCCACGACTTCAGATCCTTTCGGACCACCTGTATGGTCTGGCCTGGGCGTAACTGCTGGAGGTTTTCCCAGGACGTGCTTTGCGCGATAGCCTGCGAACCGATCAAGCCAATCGCCGGGAATGCCGGAACGAAGTTTGCCAATGGCCGCGAATTCATGTGCCACCCCCCGCAATTCTAACGCGTGACGCAGTTAGTCAGTTCTGGGCGCAGATGCCCGCAGCCGCCGGCCCGGTGGGCTGAAACTCAAAGGGAGAGATGTCGAAGCGCCGTGTTCAGTTCGTCGATGCGGCTCACGGTCGTCGATAAAACGCGCTTGGGTTCAGCAGTTCCAGTACCGGGCGGGTGTATACTTTCTGGAACGGACCGGAGGACGTCCATAGGACGCACCTCCAATCCCACGGCTAGGAGCTACCAGATGCCCAGTTTTTCTTTAACCGACGATTTAGGAAAGCCTGTAGCGGCTCCGGCGGTCGACTTTACGTCCGCCTCTTCCCTGTTCCAGTACTTGAAGTCCGAGGTCCTGCATCTGGCCGTCGCACCGGACTTTCTTGCCCGGAAGGATCAGCCGCTCACTCAGGCCGCTCCCGATCCGATCCAATTTCAACTCAAGGTCGGGCCCTTATTTCAATTGGGTAACACTCGTCCCGAGATCGATGTCACACCCGGGCTCCAGGTCAGAGTCAGAGCCAACACCACGAAAGGCAGTAACCTGTTCCAAGATGACCCGTTTGTGGTGGCGGCCGCAGTACCGGAACACACGGGTTACGTGGGACTCCAGATGACCGGCGCTCTCGACCTGGGTGTCAGCGGATCGGCCGGCGATCTGACGTTCGGGTTCGACGTCAAGAGCAGTGTCACCATCGAGTACCTCAAGGCCTTTGCCACCGACGCGAACGAGCCGACGCTCGGCGATGCCACCAGCCAGATGATCTCGGGCTACGTGATCCCCGCCGCGCTCGCCGACCTCAGCCGGTTGCAGGTGAACGATGTCTGCACCGTGTCTGGCGAGGGCAGTCTCACCATTTCGGTCGGCGTCGATATTGCGACGCCGGTCAATCCTCTCGCCTCGGTGAATCTTCCGTTGGGGGTTGGGACCATCGACGTGGAAGCCGGCGTGATGGCGGGCATTACCGAGTCGTTTACGCTCCGCGGATCGTATCAGATCAGGGCCCGCAGACTGACCACCGGAGCGATCGAACTCAGTTTCCTCAAGAAGCAGGGGACCACTCTGAAGACCGATCTTACGGTCTCCGGCGGCGTCACTGCGAACCTGGGACGCACCGATCTGCTCACCACCCTGCTGGGCGCCATCGGCACCGGCGCCGTGGAGCAAAGCCTTCTGGCCGGGTTGACGCCCGATGAAATCGAGACCTTCACACGCGCGGTTCAGGACGGAGTCGATCACAGCGTGCAAGCATCGCTGGACCTGGCACTTTCCACTTCGACCGACGACCAGACAGCGTTCCAGTATGAGATCCGGCCGGAACTCCTGGACGCAACGGGCAGCGCGGCGGTCCAACAGGCGCTCCGGGGCGACCTCTCGCGCCTGACCGCGCTAGAGCCAGTCATGCAGCCGGACGGCACGCTACTCCCCGGCGTGAAACTCCTGAACAGCGTGCTCGCGCGCGTACGCACGCAAGGAGTCTCGCTGAAGGTGAACCTGCTGGGAATCGTCAACCTGATTTCGCTTTCGAAGCTCATCAGCGGATGCGAATTCCTGATGGAACCCGCCAGCGGGGACCTCACCATCAAGGAGACCGCCAAGAGCGAGCGCATCAGCGCAATCACCAGCCCCTTCGACCGCCAGGAAGCGCTGCGGAAAGCCCTGTTCAACTCCGTGATGGTGACCACCACGTACCGCGTGAGCAAGGCTGTCGCGATGCCCGGCCTGGCGTGCCGCAATCTGCATTTCGCCGTCAACCAGAGCACCAGCGCGCAGACGATCGGTGACTATCTCAACTGGTTCGTGGCACTGGGCTTGATGGGCACGGCTGAGAAGCCCGGGATCCTCGGCCAATTCGGCGGAAGCGGCCTTTCGACATGCCTGATGCGAACGGAGATGGACGACCCGGCGTGCGAGTCCCTGTTCTTCGACGACGCTGGAAACCTGCGGCCCGAGAGCGACTACCAGGAGACCGGCCGCCAGGCGATGCGTGCGCTTCTGGACCCGGCGTCCAACCCGCTCGACCAGTTTCGCGCGCAGTTCCTCAGTGATCCGACCTGGCGGCAGGCTCTGGGGATTGGCCCCAGCCCGCAACTGCGGACGTTGATACCGTTGTCTCCCACCGATTCGCGGCGCGACCAGGTGCTGGCGCTCGTAATCGGAGACTTGTATGACATCGCGTGGTGGGCCACGGGCATGGTGAAGGCGGGCAACGGGCTCCAGGATATGCGTGCTTTTCTGGCCGGCCGAGACCCGGCTTCGCTGGCTGGGGACGCCGAATTCGCCGCGCGCCGGGATAAGTTGCAGAAGCTGATGGCGGGCGTGGTGAGTGACAGCAAGTTACGCTTCAGCGAGCCATGGGGCATGGTCTGCCTGTTCCTGGGATCGGGCTCGCGGCAGTCGTCGGGAAATCTGGTGGCTGGGAAGTTAACCGTGGCACGGGCATTCTTGCCTGTGTTGGTTTCTCCGGAAGCTGTCAAACCCTAGCTGCGAACCAACACAGGCAAGAATGCCCGTGCCACAAACAAAGCGAAACGCAAACGTCGTCAGATTCACATATCTGATCGGGAGGGGCTTTCATGCTTTCGATACCCTGGGAACAACGTAAGACTACGTACGATTTTGTCGTCATCGGTTCGGGCTACGGAGGCGCCATCACGGCCGCCCGCCTGGCGTCCGCCAATCTGAATCCCAAACCGTCTGTCTGTATCCTGGAACGCGGCAGGGAATGGCAGCCCGGCGAGTTCCCCGAGACCCTGGGAGACGTGGTGACCGCCGCGCGCAGCAGTGCCAATCCCCTGGGACTGTACGAGCTGCTGGTGAACCCCGAGATCACGGTCATCAAAGGCTCAGGCCTGGGCGGCACCTCGTTGATCAACGCCAACGTGGCGATTGTGCCCGACCGTGAAGTCTTCGAGCAGTTCAACTGGCCGGCCGCGATCACCTACGATGAGCTGCTGCCCTACTATCAGCGCGCCCACGGCGTACTGGCCTCCGTGCCCCATCCGCGCGCGCTTCAACTCGCCAAGATGCAGGCGCTGGACCGCCGCGCGCGCGAGCTCGGCATCTCGGTTGAGCCTCTGAACATCAACGTCAACTTCAGCATTGACGGAACCAATCCCTACGGTGTGGAACAAAAGCCCTGCATCGATTGCGGCAACTGCGTAACCGGCTGCAACGTGCGCGCCAAGAACACGCTCTACATGAACTACCTGCCGATGGCGCGCAATGCGGGCGCCACCATCCTGACGCAGGCCAAGGTGGAGTGGCTCGAAAAGCTGCCGGCGGGCGGTTGGCGCATCCACGGGCAGCACGTGAACGGGCCTGATGACAGCCAGGAGTTTCAAATGGACGCAGGCGAGGTGGTGCTTTCCGCCGGCTCCCTCAACTCCACTGAAATCCTGCTCCGCTCGGAGATGCACGGGCTCTCCGTCTCGCCGGCCCTCGGAACCAAATTCAGCGGCAATGGCGATTTCTTCGGCCTGGCTTACAACGGCGATTACGAAACCGACGTGCTGGGCTATCCGCACCTCCAGACTCCGCAGCCCGGCGATTCACCGGCTCCCGGACCCAACATCGTCGGGCTGGTCCGGTACACCGCGGGAGTCCCCGAGGCCCAGCGCATCGCCGTGGAGGATTTCTCGTTCCCCAGCGCCTACGTAGATGGCGCCAAGCTGGCATTCGGCTTGATTCAGGGCCAGGACACCGTCACCGGCAATGAAGCCGCGCAGCGCGACCGACTGGCCCGCGACCGCGATCCCGGCGGCCGTGTCCACGACCCCAACGGCGCCATGAACCACTCCATGCTCTACCTGGTGATGGGGCAGGACAACGCGCGCGGCTCGATCCTCTTCGACAAGCCTCTGCTGGAGCCCGATGGCAAGATCCGCATCTCCTGGGACAAGGCTGGACAGCAGCAGATCTTCACCCGTATGAACGAGGAGATAAGGCGGCACGCGCACGCCCTCCGCGGCAATTTCCTTCCCAATCCCCTGTTCACCATCTTCAACCTGAAGTACTTGATCACAGCCCACCCGTTGGGCGGGTGTCCCATGGGTGACGACTACCTGCAGGGCGCCGTGGATCCTTACGGGCGCGTGTTCGCCGGCGATGGCTCGGTGCACCAGGGCCTTTCGGTGACGGACGGTTCCGTGATCCCCAGCGCGCTGGGCGTGAATCCTCTGATGACCATCTCGGCGCTCACCGAGCGGTTCGTCGAACGTAAGATCCGACAGATCGGCGGCGAAGCTTATCCCGAGCCGGTCCGTCCCGTGAGCATGGAGGGAATCCACGCGCTAGAGGCCATCGACTACAACGAAGGTCAACTGGAGGCCCTGTTCCGGCGGTGCCCCACCATGGGGATCGACACGCTGATCAACCAGGGAGGCGCGCCGGCCATCGATATCCCACACCAGACAATCCGCAACGACCGCTATTGGAAGGGCTTCTTTCCCCAGGGGCACGTCCTGAATGCGATGTCCGCGGCGATCTTCACGGGATTCAAGAAGGAGTTCCACAAGGTGGCCGGAAAGTACACCGGAATCACCAGCGATACCGACGACCGCATCCACGCGCGCAACAGCCTGGAGGAGATCTCGGTAGGGCACCGCAGCGCCGGCACGCTGGAGGCGGGTAATTACATCCTGCTGCGCTATCTCGACCCGCCGTGGCAGGGCTTCTACGACGTCTTCAAAATCATCAACGAGGACCTGATGATCGGGCGCGTGTATCTGGGCGAGTACCCCCACGGCGCCCGCGTGTTCACGTTCCCCATGTCGCGGCTCTACACCTTCGACCAGATGACGGTGGACGATCACGAGGCGCTCTTCGCGGCTGGCGGCACTCCCACGGCTGCCGAACTGGATGGCGTGTGGCGCATGGATGCGATCTCCAACGCGAACCACGCCGGCGGAATCGCGTACCTGCAATTCAGCAATAAGCCGGACGGCAGTTTCGCGGCCCGTTACCAATTGATGGGGCTGCTGGAGGGTCTGGTGACGCCCAGCTTCCTGAAAGACCATTTCCAGTTGAACGACTTTACCCCCTTCCACGATGAGATCCGCACGGTCTCGGCCGATTTCCTGGTGGGCAAGTATGTGACCGCGCTTCCGCCCGGGCTGGCTCCAATGTTCGCCAACTCGTCGCTGGGCCTGTTTCATGAGGAGGCCGACGGCCAGTTTGGCTTCTACTATCTGTTGACCCGCACCGCGGACCCCGGGGTGTCCACAAATGCCCTGCCCACTAACACGCTGCTCCGGCCCTTCCTGGACGTGCAGTTGCCGGACGGCATCGGCATGACCTTCGACGAGGAGATGGTCGGCTGGTATTTTCCCGGCGAGAGCACCCCCGCGCCGGGACGTGTGGGCGA
>PMTT01000016.1 GCA_003167275.1 Bryobacterales bacterium
AAACTATGGTGTCGAAGACGAGCCAAGCTGGCCTCGAGCGCGGCGCACCTGTTCGGACGGCCGCGCGTGTGGACGGAGGGCGGCGGCGGCACGGGCGTGGACGGCAAGTTCCAGTTGGACTACCAGTTGGTGCGCGGCGTCAACGCGCTGCAGATCCGCGTCCCAGCCATCCGCCCCACCGGCTCGTCCGGCGAAGCGCCGCCGCAAACCGCCATGCTGGCGTGGTACACCAACCGCGCGTCTTACCTGTTGGCCATTGGACGGCCCGCCGCGCAAGTGGCCCTCTACCATCCGTCCAACAGCATGTGGCTGGGGGACGAGCAGGCCGACCGCAGTACCACCAGGCTGAGCAAAGAGCTGCTGGAGCACCAGATCGACTTCGACTACTTCGACGAGCAGTCGCTCAGTTCGCTCGCGACCCTGGAGAACGGCGGCTTCCGCAACCTCAGCGGGCAGGTCTACCGCGCGGTGATCGTGCCCTCTTCCACCGTGATCTCGCGCGCCGGGCTCAGTCGCCTGCGCGCCATGGCCGCGGCCGGCGGCAAAGTGATCTTCGCCGGCGCCGCGCCCACCATGGTGGTCGACCGGCGCTTCCTCGATGCCAGGGAGAAGCCCGACCTGAGCTTCGCCACGCTTCTCGAACCCGCAGGCGAGCTCACCGCTCGCGTGATCGCCGCGCTGCCCAAGCCCGATGTCGCGCTCGACAGCCCGTGCCCCGCGCTCAAGTATACGCACCGCGCCTGGCGCGATGCCGACCTGTACTTCTTCTTCAACGAGAGCGACCAGACGCAATCGCGCATTGCCTCCGTCGCGGGCCGCGGACAGGCGCACGTCTGGGACGCCGGCACCGGCGACATCCACCTCATGACCGGCGCCACCAGCGGCGCGGACTCGCTGCGCCTGCCGCTTACCCTCGCGCCCTACGAGGCCAAGATCGTGGTGATCGGCGCCGCTCCGCAAACTGTTGCCGCGCCCGAGCCTTCCTTCGCCATGGGCGACACGCTCGCCGAATTCCCGCTCGACGCTCCGGTGGCTCAGTGGCAGAAGCAGGTCACTCTGGCCGCCAAGCCCGCCGGCAAACGCATTTACGTGGAATGCGCCGCGGTCAACGACTACGCCCGCATGCGCGTCAACGGCAAGGAATTCGCTGCCCGCGCCTGGCAACCGTACCGCTGGGACGTCACCGATGCGGTGAACGCGGGCGCCAACCAGATCGAAATCGAGATCCGCACCCTGCCGGCCGGAGGCCGCGGCGGGCCATCCGGCGGAGCACAACCCGCGGGTGGCCGCGGCGGCGCGGCGTCACCGCCGCCGCTCCCCGGCATGTCGGGCGCCGTTCGCCTGGTGGCCCGCTAGATCCCAACCGGCCACGGAGTTACGCCCTATGTCCAAACGATGGTTCGTTCGCGCCTCTCTCGCCCTGTTGTTCCTGACGCCGCAGTTCGGCCTGGAGCCGTCCCGGCGTCACCTTTAAGATCTTCCAGTTCCCTGCCGACAAGATCCCACGCATCGACGGCAACATCGAAGATTGGGCCATGGTCCCCGAAAGCTACGCCATCGGTCGACCCGAAGAACATGGACGTCAAGGTCAAGGTCAAGGTGGGCTGGGTCAAGGGTCTCAACCGCCTCTACTTCCTCTACGAGGCCTACGACAATTACTGGGACTTCTCGCGCACCGACCTGCACAACGACATCTTCGAAGTGGTGGTGGATGGCGATCTCTCCGGCGGGCCCCTGATCGATATCTACCACCGCGATGTCTGGACCCCCGAGGCGGTCGGGCAGGCGCGCTCGGTGATCGACCCGCGCATCAGCCAGCAGGAGGCGCACTGGGCGACGCACGGGGTCCACGCTGCCGGAGTTCAAAAAGGTGTGGGACGCCGGCGGTTCCAAAACCTCCGAAACCTGGGAAGAGGTTTTCGGCAAGGGCGCCAAGGCCGACGAGATCTTCATGGCCTGGAACTATGCCCGCTACCTCGACGCCGTGACCCAGGCCGGCAAGAAGGAATACGCCATCCCCATGTTCGTCAACGCCTGGATTGTGCAACCCGAGGACAAAGGCCCCGGCGACTATCCCAGCGGCGGCCCGCAGAATCACATGCACGACATCTGGCGCGCCGGCGCGCCGCACATCGACCTGCTCTGCCCCGACATCTACCTGCCCGACTTCACCGGCATCGTGGCGCAGTATGCCCGCTCCGGCAACCCGATCTTCGTTCCCGAATCGGCCAGCGATACGCGCGGCGCCGCCAACGCCTTCTACGCCATCGGCCAACAGCGCGCCATCGGCTATTCGCCCTTCGGGATCGACAACGTGTCGCAACTCATGAGGGCGGGCCCCGATGCGCCACAGCCCGCGGGTGCGCAGCCGCCGCCCGATGTCGCGGCACTGCCGTTCTCCGTCGCCTACAAGATGTTGGCGCAGCTCGCGCCGTCCATTCTGGAGCACCAGGCCAACGGAACCATCGCAGCCGCTTCGCTGAACCGGCAGAATCCCGACCAGCAGATCCAACTCGGCGACTACATCCTGAACGTGGGTCTGCCGCGCAATCGCCGTACGCCAGCCGTGGTGCCCGACGTAACCGGCTACGGCATCTTCATGGCGACCGGTCCGGACGAATACCTGCTGGCCGGCAACAACCTGCAAATCACATTCACGCCGCACACTCCCGGTCCACCCATCGCAGGCATTGCCCGCCAGGAGAACGGCCATTTCGAAAACGGTAAATGGGTGGTCACGCGCTTCCTCGCCGGCGACGATTCGGTGCTGCGCTACGACATCGCCACGGTCGCCGACATGGGCCAATCCGGCAGCGGCGTGCGCCTCACCGCGCCCGACCGCGGCATCCAGCGCGTCAGACTCTATCGGTACCAGTAGCCGCACTGCGCCTTACTCGCAAGGAATTACAGGCGGAACACAATGGTGTCCAGATTGATAACGCCCGCAGTTGTATTGCTTCTGACGCTCTTGCCGGTGGCAGGCTGGGCCGCGGCGACCCCTTACCCCCCTTACCCCGGGGCCGTCCCGAGCGTCGCTTATAAGGTGGCCGTAGACGGCCAGCCTGTGTTTGTCCACAATTTCCTGACTTACGATCAGTTCAACTGGATGGACTACGCCAGTTTCTCCATGACCGGAAAGGTCCACGTAACTATCACCCTGCTGGTCAGCGAGAGGAAGATACTCACCTGCAACATCAGGCCCCTGGCCTACGGCATACCGCCGCAAATCAGCGGGAACACGGTCAGTTTCGACCTGGACAGGCCGCGCTATCTGGTGTTGTTTTTCAACGACGAGCCCGCGTTTAACAACACCGGCCTGATGCTGTTTGCCGAACCGTACGAGAAGAACCCTTCCAAGCTCGGAGACCCGAACGTGGTCGATATCCGGGACTACAAGGTGGACGGCACGGGCAAGACCGTGGAGACCGCGAAGATCAATCAGGCCATTGGCGAGGTTTCCGCCAGACCCGGGGGCGGCGTGCTCTTCTTCCCCGCCGGCGTCTACCTGACGGGCACGGTTTCCATGAAGAGCAACGTCAAACTTTACATCGACGCGGGCGCCGTGCTTCGCGGTTCCACCAGGAGCGCGGACTATCCCGAGCCTCCCGCCAATGTCGGGGCACGGCCGATGAAGGCCCTGATTGTTTTTAACCAGGTTGAGAATGCCGGTCTGGCCGGACGGGGCGCCATCGACATGGACGGCTACCCGAAGCTGTGGCATGACTTCCAGCCCGATACTTCCGACGGACGCGGAAGAGACGCCGACGGGAAAGTGATCGACCCCCACGGGGCCGGCATCCGGGGCTATGCGATCAACGACTGCCGCAATATTTCCTTCCAGGACCTGTTGCTCCTGCGCAGCGCCTATTGGACCGTGAACGTGTTCGGCACCGAGAACTTCTCCACCCACAACATCAAAATCGTCAACCGCAAGCAGCAGTATCATGACGATGCCTATGACTTCGGAAGCAGCACCCATGTCCTGATCGAAAACGGCTTCGCCATGACCATGGACGACACCTTCGCCATGTACGGCGGCAGACCGGACTCCCGGGGCGTCGTCAAGGGCATCGAAGACCTGGTGGTGCGAGGGTTCGTGAATTACACCTATACCTCCGCCCTGGCCATTGGCTATGGGGGCGCCCCGCCCATCAAGCACCTGCGCTTTGAAGACGTGCACTTCATCAGCACTCACAATAAGTTCGCCATCTGGATTCAATTGACACCCGCGTATTTTACCGGCCGGGGGTATTCCGCGGGCTCTAAGTCGAGCAATGCGAACTTAGACGATTTCCGATTCGTCAACTGCTCGTTCGAGAATGACGGCGGGCAGATTTACATCGACGGCGGCGAGTTGCCTTTGACGAATTTCGTCTTCGAGAACTGCACCTTCCACAAGCCCTCCAAGCCCAGCCTGCTGATGGGGTCGCACGTCGGGCCGGTTCTGTTCAAGAACGTCAAGATGAACGGAGCGGCGATGAAGAACGCCGAACAGTTGAAGAGGACCGGCGTGGACCTTTCGGTCCCCGTCCGGTTTGAGCCCTGAGGAGTGAACCAATGACGTTGAAGAGCATTCTGTCTACGGCAATCCTAATAACGCTTGCGCACACCGAGGCCTTTTCGCAAGGGAGGCCGGCCACCAACATCCCGCACCTGGAAAAGCGCGGCACGGCCACGCAATTGATCGTGGACGGCAAACCGTTCCTGATTCTCGGCGCGGAATTGAACAACTCCAGTGCCTCCAGCATGGAGTACATGCGGCCGCTCTGGCCCAGAATCGCGGCCACCAATCTCAACACGGTGCTGGCCACGGTGTCCTGGGAGTTGCTGGAGCCCGAGGAGGGGCGGTTCGATTTCAGCCTGGTGGACGGTCTGATTCAAGGCGCCCGGCAGCATAACCTACGCCTGATCCTGCTCTGGTTCGGAAGTTGGAAAAACGGCAAGTCCACCTATCAGCCCGTGTGGGTCAAGACCAACCAGCAGCGGTTTCCGATCATCCAGGACGAGAAGGGCAAGGGACTGCCCACCTTGAGCACGTTGAGCGACGCCAACCGCAATGCCGATTCTCGAGCCTTTGCCGCGTTGATGAAACATGTCCGAGAGGTGGACGGGGACGCGCACACGGTGATCATGATGCAGGTGGAGAACGAAGTGGGAGTACTCGGCCCGGCGCGCGACCACTCCGCGGCGGCGAACCGGGCGTTCGCGGATCCAGTGCCGAAGGAGTTCATGGACTACCTCCAGAACCACAAGGACACGCTCATTCCCGAACTGCGCAAGCGTTGGGAAGCGGCCGGCTTCAAGACCTCCGGAAGCTGGGAAGCGGTCTTCGGCGCCGGTGTGGAAACCAGCGAATTGTTCATGGCGTGGAACTACGGCCGTTACGTTGGCCACGTGGCGGCGGCCGGCAAAGCCGAATATCCGCTGCCGATGTTCGTCAACGCCTGGCTGCGCCAGGGAAAGGACAAGCCCGGCGAGGATATACCCGGCGGCTATCCGAGCGGCGGGCCGCTGCCGCAGGTGCTGGATGCATGGAGGGCCGGGGGGCCGGCGATCGACATTCTCGCGCCGGACGTCCACGTTCCAAACTACGCCGAATGGTGCGCCTGGTACACGCAATCGGGCAACCCGCTGTTCATCCCCGAATCCAGGGGAGACGCGCGGGGCGTCGCGCACGCGATCGCCACGGCGGGCAAGTATGACGGCATCGGCTACTCGCCGTTTGGGATCGACCGGCTCGCATCCCCGGACGGGGAACTCGGCAAAGGCTACCAGGTTCTCTCGCAGGTAGCTCCGTTGATCCTGGAAAGGCAGGGGCTTGGGAAAGTGACGGCGGTGCTGGTGGATCAGGAGACCCCGAGGTCCAAGGTGCGGCTGGGCGATTACACCATCGAGGCCCGTTTCAACCAGGGACGGGGCCCGGCCCCGGGTTCGGCCCCCGTGGGAGCGGCGGACCGCGTGGCCGGCCTGTTTCTGCAATTGGGCCCGGACGACTACGTAATCGTGGGCCGAAGCATGGGCGTTTACTTCGAATCGGCCACGGACGCCACGCAGAGCGTGGGCTTGGCCGTGGTTGAGGAAGGCCAATACGTCGATGGCCGCTGGGTCGCCGGTCGCCGCCTGAACGGCGACGAGACCCCTGAGTGGAAGGCCCTCTGGTTCGCGGGCGACCGTTACACGATTCAGAAGATCAGGCTGTACCGCTACCGCTGAAGGGCGCCGGAGCCTCGAAAAAGCGCCGTTACCCGAGTTCGTCGGGAATGGCCGGGACGGCGATTCTCCGAAGCCGGAATCTTCGTTTCGGATATTCGGCTCTTATACATTTACACCGAGGCGCCTTGAGCCGAAGCCCTTTTCGCCTGCGCACGGGAATGGGATTTTGGCCCTGACATATAATGACGATTGAGAACACTGGGGGCTTTCGGAATGTCTGACGCAATCTCGCGCCGTGCGATGCTTGCCGGCCTCGCCCGATCCCCTCTGCTCCTTCCGGACACCGCATCTACCTACACCGGCCGCGCCCGTCGCGCCGGTGGCGATCGCGCGCTGCAAGACTTATCAACCCTCGGAGTTAGTGCCGGTCCTCGACGGCATGTTCGACAAATTGGGGGGGCTGCGGCGCCTGGTCCAAGGCAAGACTGTCGCCATCAAGCTGAACTTCAACGGCGGGCCAACCGTCCGCCTCGGACACCTGCCGCTGGGAGACACGCACTGGCCCCACCCGAACCTGCTGGCTGCCGCCATGCACCTGATGGCGCGCGCCGGCGTGCATCGTGTCCGCCTGGTGGAGGGGGCGGCGGCGCCGCGGACGGATCCCTTCGAGGAACACATGCTGGATGCCAACTGGGATCCGCGGCAGTTCCTCAGCGCCGCGCCCCGCGTGGAGTTCGAAAATACCAACTACACCAACGCCGCCAAAAAGTTCACGCGCCTTTCCGTACCGCGCGGCGGGCTGCTCTTTCCCGCCTACGGCGTAAACCACTCCTACGCCGATTGCGACGTTTTCGTCACCATCGCGAAGTACAAGGACCACCCCACCACCGGCGTCAGCACGGTGATGAAGAACCTCTTCGGCCTGACTCCTTTGACGGTCTATGGCAACGGGGCCGGTAAGTGGGAAGACAACGACCTGGTGTACGGCAACGACCGCATCCAGATTCTGCACCGCGGCGCACGCCAGCCCGCCATGGACGCGCGGCCCGAACTCGACCCCGCGTCGCCGCGCGACGATGGCTACCGCGTGCCCCGCATCATCGCCGATCTCACCGCCGCCCGGCCCGTCCACCTCGCCATCATGGACGGTGTAAAGACCATGGCGGGCGCGCAGACACCCGACCCCTGGTGCACGCCGGTGGAGCCAGGCGTGCTGATGGCCGGAACCAACGTGGTGAATACCGCCGCGGTGGCTGTGGCCGCGATGAACTACGACCCGCGCGCGCCCAAGGGCACGGTGCCCTTCGAACGCTCCGACAACAAATTGCTGCTGGCCGAGCAACTCGGCGTAGGCTCGGCCGACCTGAGCCGCATCGAGGTGATCGGACCCTCGATTCGGGCAGTGCTGTTCGATTTCCGCGCGCTGCGCGAAAAGCGGCGGGCGCTACGCGGCGACCGCCCCTTCGGAGGCCGGGGAGCCATCCCGAACTGACACCGGCTATGCCCGCACCTGCGAGTTGGATTCCTCTGCGCTGGCCATCCGCCTGGACCGACCCCGCGCTGCTGGGGTTGCTGGATGGCACACCGTTCAACTGTCTGGCCATGGAATGGGACGCCGCGGTGGCTCCCGTGGCCGCCAAAGGCCGCGCGGCGGGCCTTTCCCTGGTGGCCATCGGCAACGAAGCCTCGAGCGCGGCGGCCGCCGGCGCCGGCATCGCACCGCCGCCCGAGTCTCTGCTGAAACCGGCGGATTCCGTGTGGCCGGGTATCGCGAGTCAGGCGAACGGGGCCGAGGCGTCCGGCCCGACGGCCAATCCGTGGATCGATTCCAACGGCTGGCTCCTTCGCCTGGCCCAGGTACGCGCGCCACAAAAGACCGTCTGGCTCACGTTTACCCCGCCCGGCGCGCCGCGCGTAGTGCTGCTCGAATCCTACCTGCGCGCCATCGCCGACACCGGCGCCTGGGGCGGCAGGTGGGTAGTGTCGCTGGACTCCGATTTGCAGGGCGGCCTGGCGCGGGGCGACCCGAAAGCGCTGGCATCCTGGAAGGCGATCGCCGCGGCTGTCGCGTTCTTCGAGCAGCGCCGCGCGTGGAACCAACTGGAACCGCTGGGCGTGGTCGGGGCGATTTCGGACTTTGCAGGCCCCAATGAAACCACCGGCCAGGAGATCCTGAACCTGCTGGGCCGCCGCAGCCTGGCGTATCGCATCCTCGAATCATCCGCTGCGGCCACCGCCTCCCTGGCCGGGTTCAAAGCGTTGATCTGCGTCGATAAGGGTGAGCCCGCGCCGCCTTTGCGCCGCAAACTGCTGACCTTCGCCAATCAGGGCGGGCTGCTCGTGGTGGGATCCTCCTGGCGCTCCCCCGAGAGCACTCCCACCGGCATGGACCACCCGCGCGTGGATGTCCGCCGGATGGGCAAAGGCCGCCTCGCCATCTGCAAGGACACTTCCCCGGACCCGTTCATGATCGCGCGCGACGTTCACATGCTGCTCGGCCGGACCTATGACGTGGCGCGATTCTTCAACCTCTCGGCATTCCTTTCCAACTGCACCGCCTCGCCGGACCGAACGCGGCAGTTGGTGCAGATCGTCAGCTTCGCCATCCGATTCCCCAACGACTTGGCCACCGTCTGGGTTCCCGGAAAAATACGCTTCGGCGCGGTTCTGGAGTCTGGGCTCCGCGAGCCCTTCGCCTCTCGAAATGGTTCCCGAAAACGGCGGGACGAGCCTGCTCTTGCCGCCCGTGCCGGTGTATGCCGGCATCGAACTCTCCGGCAGAAACGGCCGGGTAATCAACGGACCAGGGTAGCCGCCATCAACCCGATGACGACTTCATTGGCAATGGCTCGCACCGTGAGCGATTTTAGCTCTTTGCCGGGTTGCAACTCCAGATCGAGTACGGTCGCCGCGCCACCCGGGATGGGGCCGCCGCGACCTTTGAATGCCGCGATATCGAGCGCGCGAATATTCCCGGTCTTCAGGTCGACGCGGATCGGGACCGGTTCCGGGCGCCGGAACTGATAATCGTCGATGAAGTAGTCCTGTTCAATGGGCCACCAGTTGGTGGGGTTCTCCAATCGAAGCCTCTCTACCGAGCCATCGGCGTAGGTTACGGCCACCTCGCCATTCTCCAAACGGCTCTGCATATGGTTGGTCGAACCCGCCATGAGGAGGACTATGCCTCTCGCCTTTCCGGACAGCGGCAGAGTAACTTCTTTCGGGTAGTTATCCCACTGCGAGACAAAGATCACGTTCCTGCCATCGCTTTCACCCGGCGTCGCCAGCGGAATGCCGTTGGGAAGCGTAATCCGGCCGCGCCCGGCGCGGGCGGCAGCGCGCAGACCCGTGTCGTCGATCTCCGCCGTTGCGTTGACATGCCCGGCCCACGCGCCGATGCCCTGCTTCGGCGTGGCCAGCGACACGAAGGGCGAGCGGGGGGAGCGGTACTCGTTCTTGAAGATCTGCGTCACGCGATCGTTGAAGTATCCGGTAAGCTCGACGGGGGCCGTACTCCCGGCAGTCCAGTCGCGGGGCGGAGCGATTGCCGTGTCAAGCGGCCTGGCAGCCGTGGGGCCCGGAGGCGCCGCCGCAGGCAGCGCGGCCGTCTTCCATTGAATCCGCACCTGGTATTTTTGCGCGGCGGGACTTTGAATCTCAAAGCGAGCCAGCCAGGCGCCGGGGATGGGCCGGATGGCGGCCACGCGGCCGTCGATCGTCACCGTGGGCCGGTCGCCGCGCAGGGGGAGTTGCAGACGCAGCGGCAGAAGCTTGGGGAAGCGTTGCTCGATGTCATAAGTATCGGTTGCACCGCTGTGTTGAAATGCCATGCCGGCATCGGGGTGGCGGAGCGAGGCGTGGTCCCATGCCTCGGGGAACCCGGGAACGATGAGGAGTTCGCCGGCCAGCGCATCGGGCCGGAGGCCGAAAAGTCCCTCGACGATGGCCCGCGACGTGACACCGCCTCCGTCGGCAAAATCCCGCTGGGACTCCCGGCGGTAAACGTCGAGATAGTTCAGCGTCCCGACGTTTCCCGGACAGATGCCCATGAACATGCTGGCGAGCAGCGCGCTCTTGGCGAGCCGGAATGCCTCGCCGGCCCGTCCCGCTTGCCAGAGGCCGAGGGCGGTGTGAATGTTCTCGCCCATGACGATGTTGTTGATGGACCAGCTATAGGGCATCCAGTCGGTAGTCGACAGGACGTGGTACGTGTCATCGGTGGGGACACCGGGACCAGCCACGGGGATGCGTGGCATGCTGGCGCCGACGTAGTTGGACATTTGGCGCGCCTCCGACGGGCTCACCAGATCCGCGTCCATGGTGTGATAGAAACTCCACAGGGCGGCGCTGGGATGGAGACGTTGCAGGCCCAGGTAGTCCTTGAATTCGGCGAACATGCCGCGGTCGGGCATCCACAGGAATTCCCGCATCGCGCGGGCGATGAGCCCCGCCTCCTCTGCGTAGGGAGCGGGATCTTTACCAAGGAGCTTCGCCAGTTGCGCCGCCTGCGTGTTGTGGTAGTAGTTGTAGGCGCTGGCATGGGTCGTGCCGCCGCCGTTATAGCCCAGGTCGTCGCTCGCCCAGATGACAGCGTAAGCCTCGTAGAGCGGCAGCTTTTCCGGGCCGTATTCGCGCCGGAAGAGGCGGCGTTCCCACGCCAGGTGGCGTTCGATCACAGGCCACATTTTGCGCGCGAACTCCAGATCGCCCGTCCAGTGAAGGTGGCGGAAGAGCGCGTCGATATACACCGTGTTCATGTCGTAGTGGGAATTGGAGATGTCGCCGTTGCTGTGCAGCGCGGCTTCGCTGCGCGCCAGGTTGGAAGCATCGTCGGGTGGCGGAAGTCTCTCGGGAATGGGGTCGGTGTTTTGCCGCGTGGCCCAATAGGCCAGGTGGCGCTGGGCGCGATCGTGCCAGCCGAGAGCGTCGGGGGCGTAAGGGCCGCGCCAGCCGAGCAGTTTGGTGCGCCATGCGACCGCGCCGTGCATCACCGCCCCTTGCGACTCGTCCCAAACCGCATCGACGCCGACATTGAGCGCGGCAACCGCGGCGTTGATAAAAGGGTCGGGAGTCTCGACGGCGAGTTGCGCGCGGAGGGCGCGGAAGTACTCCTCGGCTTCGGCGAAAACCCGCGGGAGGTCGCCCGTGCGATAGGGGGGCGCCAGCGGAATCTCGGGAGCCTTGCGATCCAGGCCAGGCCGGTCGGCGGTGACCTCACGGTACGTTCCGAGTTCTTCGGCTACCGCGGGCGCGGCGGAATCGGCAATGCGCTGCAGCGCGAAGTAAAGCGGCGCGGCCTTGGCGGAGGGAGCGATAGCCACCCTCGCGGTGACGACCGCCAGCGATGGAGCAGGTGCGGCCGGGCCAGCGGATGCGAGCAGGGCTGCGAGCGATGTCCATTGACGGGCGTCGGCGAGGGCGAGGGCCGCATCGGGCGGCATGAGTCCGGCGATGATGGCGGCTTTGGCTCGCAACCTAAACGCGCCCGTGGAGCCCGGGCCAAGCACGAACCGGTTGTCCTGGCATGACTCGGGTTTGAGCTGGAAATACTCCCCGATGGGCACGGCTTCGGTGCCGATGTCGCCGTCGCGGGCGCCGCGTTTTCCGCTAAGTCCGCCATAGGCTGCGATCAGTTCCACCGGCGCCATGAGGCCATCGGCTTCGATGCGCACGGCGAGCCCATCGGTCTGGTGCAGGGCAATCGCATGGACGCGCAGCACCGCGCCGTTGCCGAGCAGCCCATCGCGGATTTCGTAAAGCATCGTGCCGGGGCGATAGCGCGCGGTGATGCGCGCGGTTTCGTGCAGCCATTTCGCGCCGCGGGAAGTCCTGATGCCGAAGCGGAGATTGCCTCCGTGCCCGGGCAGGTAGAGGGAAAACTCGGGCTGGTCTCCCGCATCGGCCCGGAAGGCGGTGTTGCCGCCGTAGAGCGGACGGTTGAAAAACTCGCCGCCGTTCTCGATCACAAAGTCCTGGCCGTCGGGGGTGTAGCGCAGCGGCCGCTCGATGTTGCCGGCCAGATTGGGTTGAAGTTTGGAAGCGGCCGGCGGATTCTGCCCGGCTGCGCCGCCGGTAACGAGCAGGGAGACGACAAACAGGGAGAATAGACTGTGATTCTCCGCTCTGCTGGCGTGGGCCATATGTACAGTCTATACTCGGCATAACGTCACCCGACGAGAAAGGATAAGAACGAGCGATGTCCGAACCAAAACAGTCCCGCCGGCAGTTTTTCGGAGCCTCCGCGGCGGCCACCGCGGCCGTTGCTTCGGTGCTCGCCGACCCGCCGCACGCTGCCGCCCAGTCGGCCGGGGTCAAACCGGGAGATCTTCCCGACCTGACGATTAAGGAAGTGAAAGTCTACGTTGCGGACGTTTCCAGCTTCCGCCGCCTGAACTCCACCGAGACGGGCGAGATCCTTTCCGTGGTGACCAACAGCGGATGCGAGGGGAACTACACCATCGGGAACCGAGGGCTCACGCCGAACTGGCTGGAATGGGCCAAACCCGCGCTCCTGGGCAAGAACGTGATCGATCTCCTGCCCGCGATCACCGCTACTACCGGCACAAGAGAGACCTTCGGATTCAGCGGAGGCCGGTCCCCAGGAGGCCGCGGCGGAACGGGCGCCGCCCCCGGCGGCGGCGGGCGCGGTGCGGAGGGAGGCGCTGGCCGTGCGGGCGCCGTGGGCCTCGGCCCCGGCAACCGCGGCGGCGGCACATGGCCCAACTACTACACCGCCGCGGCCGAAATCTGCATGTGGGACATCCTCGGAAAGGCTGTGAACCGGCCCATCTACAGACTCCTGGGCGGCACCAAAGACCGCATTATGGCCTACGCCAGTTCCCAGCACCTGCCCAACGTCGAAGATTACGTCGCCGACGCGCTCAGTGCCAAAGAGCAGGGCTACAAGGGTTACAAGATCCACCCCGGAGGCGGACAGCGGAAAACCGGATCGCCGATCCCCGCCTATATCGGCCACATCGAGGAGATCCGGAACATCCGCAAAGCCGTGGGCGACGATTTCGTTCTGTCCCACGACCCCGTGCAGCGCTATAACCTCTTCGACGCCCTCAAAGTGGGCCGCGTCCTCGACGAGCTGAATTACGCGTGGTTCGAGGATCCCATTCCCACCACGGATCTGGAAGGCCTGATCGAGCTGAACCGCGCTCTCGACCTTCCGCTCCACGTCGGCGAGTTTCTGTTCTCCCTCGCCGATTTCGCCGAGTATATCCGCCGCGGCGCGCTCGACGTGGCGCGGCTCATCGCCGATAACGTGGGTGGCATCTCTGGCTCCATGCGGGTCGGCATGCTGGCCGATGCCTTCAACCTGGAATGCACGCCGCACAACTGGGGCAACCCCACCGATCTCGCGGTGCATTTCCACCTCGAGTTGGCGATGCCTAACGCCTACTGGTTCGAGATGCCTCATCCCGTTACCGCGGCGGACCGGCCCTACCAGGAAAAGTTCCGCATCGATAAGGATGGGTACGTGCTCGCGCCCACCGAACCGGGGCTCGGCTATCCGATCGATCACAACGCGCTCGACAATTTGATGAAGAGGATCGACCGTTAAGGTCGCTAGCTTAGCTACTTTCCGGCGCAAAA
>PMTT01000630.1 GCA_003167275.1 Bryobacterales bacterium
ATCTCCTTTTCGAGTTGGGCCACGTCGGCATCCGTGACGCGCGCCTGTTTGGGGTGGACATCGTCGGGTAGCGTAGCCAGGATCGAGCCGAGGTTGAAAAGCTCGTGCTGCACCCTCAGGAGGATGCCGGCTAGGAGCGCGATCGGCGGAGCCTGCTGGGCGGCCTCGGAAACGGTGGCTCGCGCTGTGCCCAGAAAGGCGTTGAGCTCATCGACGGTGCCGTAGGCTTCGATGCGTAAGCCGTCCTTGGGGACGCGCTGTCCCCCGGCAAGGGCGGTCTCGCCGCCATCGCCCTGCCGGGTATACACACGATTGATCGCGAGACGGGGGGTATCGAACGGTTGTTCACTCATAGGCTTCCAAGGCGGCTTTAATTCTACAATTCATTATTCCGCAAATTGGCGGCCCGAAACCGGTGCGTAACCATTTTGGGATTTCGTATTTCAACCGCAGTAACCGCTCCCTCACGGTCGCGGCTCGGTTGCGGCGGTTGCTGATTAAACGTGAGTTACCGAGCCGCGACCGTGAGGGAGCGGTGTTGACTGGGGAAATCCCCCAAATGGTCACGCACTCCCCCAAGCCGGACGCACCCCCAAGCCCCCCGCCGTTCGCTACACTGTAATCCGTGGGACGTTTCTTTACCCGGCCGGAACTCCTGGAGCAGCGGAAACGTTGGAAACAGGAGGGTCGAACCGTGGTCTTTACCAATGGCTGCTACGATCTGCTCCATCCCGGACACATCCGGCTCCTGGAGCAGGCCCGATCGCTCGGCGACCTGTTGATTCTGGCGTTGAACTCGGACTCCAGTGTCCGCCGCGCCAAAGGACCCAGCCGGCCGCTGATCGCGGAAACGGAACGGGCGGCGTTAGCCCTGGCGCTGGAGGCGGTCGACGCCGTTACTTTGTTCGACGAAGACACACCCCGGCAGTTGATCGCCGAACTTCTCCCGGACATACTGCTGAAAGGAGCGGACTGGTCGCATTTCATCGCCGGAAAAGAGGAAGTCGAAGCCGCCGGCGGGCGCGTGCTCACGGTGCCGTTAGAACCCGGCTATTCAACTACTAATATTGTAGATTTGATTCTTAGTCACCAACCTTGATTCATCCTGCCATTCGAGATCTGTTTCTGGAATTGGGGCGTCACCCCAGCTTTCAGGAAGCGTTGCGCCGCCTGGCTTCCGGTGGCGCGGCTCCTGCCGGGTGCGACGCCTCGCTCTCTGGCCTCACGACCACCGCAAAGGCCGCATACTCGGTCTTGCTGTGGCACTCCACCGGCCGTCCTCTGATTATTGTAGTAGATGGCAACAAGCAGGCCGAAGCGCTGTTTGAAGCGGTGAACACATTCTTCAATCTCTTCGCCCCGGACGACCGCAACGGACCGCAACTCCTGCCCGCTCTGGATGTTTTACCGCTTCAAGCCCTTTCTCCACACGCCGAAATCCTGGAACAGCGGGCGATCGGCCTGTGGCGGCTGGCCACCCAGAAGGTGCCCATCACCATTCTGCCCGTCGCTTCGGCCATGCTGCGGATTGAGCCGGCGGAGTTCTTCCGGCAGCTCACCCTCAAACTCAGGGTCGGGGACGAACTGCCGGTCGAGGAGGTCATCGCTCACCTGGCGAGTATCGGGTATGAGAAGCGCGAGCCGGTCGAGATGGTCGGAGAATACTCGCTGCGCGGCGGGATTCTCGACGTATTCTCGCCCGAGGGGTCGAAGCCCGTACGCATCGACCTTTTCGGCGACCAGGTGGAATCGATCCGCCGGTTTGACGTCGAGTCGCAGCGCTCAGTCCTGAAGATTGAGGATTGCACCCTGCTCCCGCTGACTGAGTACCAGAAATCGCGCGCGCTTCTGGTGGAACTGGGCGAACTGATGCGCGCGGCCGACCTACCGGGCCGGGATCTGCCGCCTCCCGGCGAGACTTTTCCGGGTTGGGAACTGGTTGCACCCATGGTCCGGCCGCGGAAAGCCTCGGTCTTCTCGCTGCTCGAGCACCCGATCATCGTGTGGGATGAACCCAAGCAGGTGCACGATGCGGCGGAGCGCTTCTGGAAGCGGCTCGGACAGATCGAGATCTCCCCCGCCTACGACCCCGGTAGAATCTTCCTGGACTGGGAGGAACTCCAGCGCCATGCGGCGGACTCTCCGCGGCTCGAAATCAAAGAACTGGAGATCGGTTGGGCGAAGGAGGGCGAAGGAGGCATTTATCACATCGCTACCCGTCCTTCACTGGCGTTCCACGGCAACATGCAGGTGGCCATCGCGGAGGCCCGCAACCTGGTGGAATCCGGCAACCGGGTGGCGTTCTTCGCATCTTCTACAGGTGAAGTAGAACGCGTCGCGGACATCCTCAACGAATACGCGATCCCTTACCAACTCGGTCTGGAGCAGTTCGATTCCACCCCCGCTTACCTGGCCGAGCGCGCCTACCACGCGGGGGCCGTGGCCAACATCTACCTGGTGAAGGGGAGCATCCGGCACGGCACGGCCTTCCCGGACTCCAAGCTGGTCGTTTTCGGCTCGGAAGATCTTTTCGAAACTTCGGAACTGGTGGCGCGGGCTCCTTCCTCGAAATCGGCCCTGGCGACTTTCTCCGCCGACCTGATCGATCTGAAGCCCGGAGACTACGTCGTCCACTCCGAGCATGGGGTCGCACAGTACCTGGGATTGCGGGAGATTGCTCAAGGCGAGGCCAGAGGCGATTACATGCTCCTGGAATACTCCGCCGGCGCCAAGTTGTACGTGCCGCTGACCCGCATGGACTTGGTACAGCGCTTCCGAGGCGCCGGCGAATCCAAGCCAGCGCTCGACCGCATGGGCGGCGCCACCTGGACCCGCACCAAGACTAAGATCAAGGCCAAAATGCGCGACATGGCGGATGAGTTGCTGAAACTCTACGCCTCCCGCAAGATGGCCGAAGGCTTTTCTTTCTCGTCGGATAGCAACTGGCAGCGGGAGTTTGAAGACGCCTTCGAATTCTCCGAGACCCGCGACCAGCTCACTGCCATCAAGGACATCAAGCGCGACATGGAGAGCCCCCAGCCCATGGACCGGCTGCTCTGCGGCGATGTGGGCTATGGGAAGACCGAAGTGGTGATGCGCGCTGCCTTCAAGGCGCTGGGCGACGGGAAACAGGTGGTGATCCTGGCTCCTACTACGGTCCTCGCATTTCAGCATTTCGAGACCTTCAAGCGGCGCTTCCAGCCCTTTCCGGTGCGCGTGGAGATGTTCAGCCGCTTCCGTTCCCCGAAGGAACTAAAGGCCGCGCTGGCCGACCTCGCCGAGGGCAAGGTCGACCTGGCCATCGGCACACACCGCTTGCTTTCTCAGGACGTGGAATTCCGCGATCTCGGCCTAGTAATCGTGGATGAAGAGCAGCGTTTCGGAGTCAAGCATAAGGAGCGGCTCAAGCAACTGAAGAAGTCGGTGGACCACGTCAGCATGAGCGCCACTCCCATCCCTCGTACACTACACATGTCGTTGTTGGGCTTGCGGGACATGTCGGTGATCGAGACACCTCCCAAGGACCGACTGGCGATCAACACTGTGGTGGCGCCTTTCCAGCCGGAACTGATTCGATCGGCCATGGAACTGGAGCTGGCCCGCGGCGGACAGATCTATTTCCTGCACAATCGCGTGGATTCCATCTGGGCGCGCGCCTCCATGCTGCAGGAACTGTCCCCCAGCGCGCGGATCGGCGTAGGCCATGGGCAAATGGGCGAGGCGGAACTGGAAAAGACCATGCTGCAGTTCATGCGGCACGAGTTCGATATCCTGGTTTGTACGACAATTATAGAAAATGGACTAGACATTCCGCTCGCCAACACCATGATTGTGGAAAATGCGGAACGCTACGGCCTTTCGGAGCTCTACCAGTTGCGCGGCCGGGTGGGCCGGTCCAACCGGCGCGCCTATGCCTACCTGCTGGTGCCACCGGATACGGAGCTTACCGAAATCGCCCGCAAGCGGTTGGCCGCCCTTAAGGAGTTCAGCGATCTGGGCGCCGGATTCAAGATTGCCGCGCTGGACCTGGAGTTGCGCGGGGCCGGCAACCTGCTGGGCGGAGAGCAGCACGGCCACATCAACTCCGTCGGCTTCGATACGTACGTGCGTCTGCTGGATGAGACGGTCCGGGAACTCAAGGGCGAGGAGATCGTGCCGGAAGTCCACTCGGCGCTCAATCTGGGGCTCGATATCCGCATTCCCCCCGACTATATTGCGGACGAAAACCAGAGGCTGCGGGCCTACCGGCAGATCGCCAATGCTGCCGACGAGGCTGCCCGCGACCGCACCGAAAAGGAACTGGAGGACCGTTACGGCACGGTCCCCGAAGCCGTCCGCAACCTGCTGGCTTACTCGGCGCTCAAAACCACGGCTGAGAAAATCGGCGTGGAGGCCATCGATCGCCGCCATAGCCTATTGAACGTAAAGTTCCACCCGGGAACCCGCGTGGACCCTGCCCGTCTGATGGGCATAGTGAGCAAGACGAGGGGTGCCCAGTTCACTCCGGCAGGCGTATTGCTGCTGCCGATGGAAGGTCTGACGGCTGCCGGGGACGTTTTGCAGTTTCTGTCGGAGAAGCTGGAACAGTTGGGGCCTGACCCGCACTGACGGCGGCGTACGGTATGCTTTAGCTTGCCCAATCTTGGTTGTAATTGCCCGGGCAAGCTAAAGCATACCGTACAGCGCGCAAAATGCTATGATTGCGCCCGACGCTATGATCACGCCGCGCTTTTCAGCAACCCTCGCGCTCCCGCTTCTCTGCTCGATTCTGACAGCCGCCCTACTCGCGCAGACCCCGGCCATCGTTCTGCATGCCGCCCGCCTGCTGGACGTGGAGACCGGCAGAATGCTGACCCCCGGCGAAGTCCTGGTGCAGGGAGAGCGCATCGCCGAAGTGGGCTCGCCCGTCAAGCACCCGCCCGGCGCCGAGATCATCGACCTGGGCGATCGCACCCTGCTGCCAGGCCTGATCGACGCCCATGTGCACCTGTTCCTGCATCCCGGCGCCGAAGACTTGCAGACGGTGCAGGAGTCGGTACCTCAGCGGACGCTGATCGCGGTGGCCGCAGCGCGCGAAGACCTGATGGCCGGCTTCACGGCGGAGCGCGACATGGGGACCGAAGGCGCCGGTTCCGCCGATACCGCCGTGCGGAATGCCATTGACCAGGGTCTGTTCCCCGGCCCGCGCCTACGCATCAGCGGCAATGCCGTGGACATCCTGGGAGGGCACGAAGACGCCAACGACTTCAATCCCGAGCAGCACGTCCTTTCCAACGCCTCCCGCGCCAACAATGCGGCCGAACTGGTGGAGGTGATCCGCCAGCAGTTCAAAGAGGGCGCCGATTTCATCAAGATGTATGAAACCGGCCGCGACGTCGTGGTGGATGGCAAGTTTTCGACGGTCTATCAGTACACCGAGCAGGAGCTTGCCGCCGCCGTGCGGGAGGCCGCGCGCGTCAACCGGCAGGTGGCCGTACACGCCACCGGGGAGCCGGGCACCCTGTTTGCCGCCCGCGCCGGCGTGGTTTCGGTGGACCATGCCGACCAGCTTTCCGAAGAGACCATGCGGCTGATGCGCGAAAAGCAGATCTTCGCCGTCCCCACCTTCACCATTTCCGAGTTCTTCACCGACCGCGCACCGACCCCAGCCCAGGCCGCCCTGGAGCGCCAGTTGCTCACGATCCACGCGCAGGAGTTTCGCAAACAGCTTGCCGCGGGCGTACCGATCGCGATGGGGTCGGACGTCGGTCCGTTCCCGCACGGCACGCAGGCGCGCGAATTCGTCCTGATGGTGAAGTACGGAATGACGCCGATCGGCGCGATCCAGGCCGGGACCATTAATGGAGCGAAACTGCTCGGCTGGCAAGGACAGATCGGCGTGGTGAAGGCCGGATTTTTGGCGGATATCGTCGCGGTTCCGGGCGACCCTTTGCA
>PMTT01000347.1 GCA_003167275.1 Bryobacterales bacterium
CATCAGCCCCAAACTGCTCACCCCTGCGTCAGGCACCCTCTTGAACTGGACCTTGCCTGCAAACGTATCCAGGCTGGTGGTCGTTTCCGCAGGTTGGATCCCCTCTGCTGTGCGCTAACCCTCCGGGTGAACCTGTACCAGGGCTTTTTCGTCGCTCATCTTGAACAGTATCAACCACCTCTCTGCTCAAAGGAAAGACAGTACTGCCGCTTTTAGGTTTAAGAAAGCCTGGGCAGTTAAAGCATGCCCCACCGGGCTTCCAACTCAGCGCGGATCGCTTCGGCGACTTCTTCCGCGGAGCCCTCGCGTTCCTCATCCTCGCTCCATTTCCATTGGGCAAGGTAGTCGTCGGACTGCTGCAGTCCTCGCTGGCCGGCCAACTGGTCGATGCGCTCCATGAACTTGGAGGAGAGCGGCACCGTAACCTCGTCCACCCCGTCGTCAGCCTTGATTTGAGAGGGCACTTCCTGCCAATAGAGAATCCTGTAGAGCGTCATTTTGGTTGATCTCCCGCGCGAGCCGCAGAAACAGATCGACCGCGGCGGAAGCATTCGCGCCATACCCGTCGGCGCCGATTTCGTCGGCAAACATCTGGCTGATAGGCGCTCCGCCGACGGCCATTTTGATCTGGCTCAGGCCGGCTGCTTCGAAACCGTCGATCACGGTCTTCATGTAGGTCATGGTGGTGGTGAGCAGGGCGCTCATGCCGATGATGGTGGGATGGCATTTTGCGGTCGCGGCCATAAACTTGTCGAGGCTCTGGTCCACTCCGATGTCGTGTACCTCAAACCCGGCGCCTTCGGCCATCATCAAGACCAGGTTCTTGCCGATATCGTGAAGGTCGCCCCGCACGGTTCCCATGAGCAGGACACCGACTGGCTTGGTGCCGCCATCCTTGGCGCTCAGCAGGGGTTTGAGAACCGCCATCCCCGCCTTCATGGCCCGCGCCGCGATCAGGACTTCCGGCACGTACAGCACGTTGTGCTTGAAATCCTCGCCCACCACGCTCATTCCGGCGATGAGGCCATCGTTCATCACTTCCTGGACAGGCCGGCCCTCGGCCAAGGCATCGATGGTCATCTGCTCGACTTCCTTGGCCTTGCCTTCGTACAGACACTGATTCATCAGGGCGTAATCAACCATTGTGGTCCCCCGTGTGCTTGTGGCGCTGTGTTGTGGGGCATGCTTTAGCTTGCCCTGGAATTACAACAAATCGGAGGGGCAAGCTAAAGCATACCCTACGGTCGTTACCCACGGCCGGCATTGAACTCCTTCAGCGCTTCCAGCATGGCAACCACGTTTTCGCGGGGCATCCCCGGACTCACGCCCCCGCCTACCGACAGGATAATCCCTTCACCACCCGAACCCTCCAACACTTCCAGGGTCTCGTCTCTCACCTCGCCGGGCGTGCCGCGGACTGCTATCTCCAGCGGGTTGACGTTGCCCATCAGGCACATGCGATCGCCGACGCGCCGTTTCACCTCGGTGATGTGCTTCTGCTTACCCCAGTTGAGCACGTGGAATCCCGCGTCCGGCAGGTGGTCGAGGCAGGCGTCCACTTCGGCATCGTTGTGGTAGACCTTCACCCAATCCGTCGGGAAGGCGTCGCAGATCCGTTTGAGGTAGGGATGTGCGTACTCCATGTAGTGCTCTTCGTTGATGAAGCCCACTATATCGTCGAGGATGAAGATGCTCTCCACTTTGTCGCCCATCATCTTATGCTGAGCTTTGAGCCAGTCAATGATCACCCGGGTACACAGGTCGATGAGCTTGTGGGCGCCCTTCGGGTCTTCCACCAGGTCGATCATGAAGTGGGTCGTGCCCCGCACAAATCCGGCGGTACAGAGAGGCCCGCGCGAGGTGATCATCGGCAGGATATACCCATGATCCAGAATCCGCTGCCGGACCATGCCGATGCGGTGCAGGGTCAGGGCCGCAAAACCGTCCGCCTCCACTTCGTACTCGGGGTAGTTGTCGATATCCTCCAGGCGCTGCAGCGTGTGGTATTCGCTGGGGGTGTTGTCCTGCCAGAACTTGATCTTAGTGCCGAGCACCGAAGGTTCCGCGGCCATGCCGTATTCCATCCACCACGAGGGAATGAAGATGATATCGGGAAACTCCCGCATAATCTTGAGGTTGGACTGAAACCAGAGCTCCGGGTCCAGGTAGTAGTCCATATGCTTGATCCCCAGGTACCCGGGGATCCACGGGCTATCGACGATCAGCGCCATGGGAATCTTATCCATCTTCTCGCGGCGAGCCGCTCGCTTAAATATTTCCCATTGTTCCGGCAGCATTACAGGTTCCTTTCAGACGAGCCTTGTGGCTCACCGTGGGGCGGACCCCCTGGTCCGCGCGGGACGCCCTCGTCCCGCTGTCGACCCAGCAGATCAGTATGACGCAAAATGCGAGCAGGCCGACGAGGGCGTCGGCCGCGGACCAGGGGGTCCGCCCCACGATCAAATCGAGAACGCGCGCCCGCGGTGCAAACCAAGCAAGATTTGGACCAAACGGTGCGCAATCAGCTCATGCAGAGTCAGTAATTCACGGTTGGCGCTCGTCAACGCCTCGGCATCGCGCGGATCGGTGACCGGTCCGCCGGCCTTCAGCGCGTCGGTGGCCTCCTGGATGATGGGGTCCGATAAAACCTCCCCGGCCATCTCCCAAAGCGTAATGAATCGGTCCACGGCGGTGGGGAAGCTGACTTCGAAGACGCCAAACTGGCTGGTGGTGCGCGGCGGCTTGAAATCCAGATTGAACGGTCCGTTGTAGCCGTGGCTGCGCAGCAGAACCAGGACGTTCAGCCAGTCGAGCGGATTTACCAGGCCGACGCCGATATCCACATCGTGCTTCAGACGATAGCCGTCGTTGATGTCGAAGTGAAACAGCTTGCCGGCGAGCAAGGCACGGGCCAGCACGGCTCGCGGCGCGGCGCCCCACATCAGCTCGTGGAGGTACTCGGGATTCAGCCCCACCATCTCGGGATGCGTCAGCAGGCCCGAGGCGATGAAGGCCAGCATGGCATCGCTGGTAGGCAGCAGGATTTCCGCCTGGGGCTCGAAGGGCTTGGCCTCCATGCAATGCTTCAGCGTCGGACGGCCCTTTTGGGCGGCCACTTCGATGTCGCGATCGCAGGCCGCGTTAATGGCATCCGCATACCAGCGCAGGGTCTGGGTCTCTTCGATGGCGCCTTGCACGTAGTACCCCAGCGACCCCGGCCAGTAGACCGCGAAATTCGCGCCCAACTCATGCCCGATCTCCACCGTATTCTGTACACGGAAGTTGGCGTACTGGCGGACGCCCGGAGCCTCCGCCGCGGGGCTGGCAGCCCAGACGGCATGATAGAAAGTCTCGGTAGTCACCATCGAGCACTGCAGGCCATTCTCCGCGAGGGCCTTCTGAATGCGGCCCACAATCTCCGCCTGCGCGGGCTTTCCGAGGGCCTCGGTCGGAATCACATCCGTGTCGTGGGTACTCCAGTAACCGATGCCGATGTCGGAGTACTTGCGGATCACCGATTCGAAATCGATGGCCGGGCGGGTGGGTGCATGGAAAAGCGCCTGCCCCTGGTAGGCAGCCGCCCATTGCGGTCCGGAAATATAATACTTACGGCGCGTTTCGGGGCTGTAGGAGCCCCCGCATGCGCTCATCAGGCGCGATACCATCGCCTGTTGTTGGTTCTCAGGAATCGGGCTCATACTGAATATTGTTGTACCATGAAACAAAATATGAAAATCCGGGATATCCGGGCGACCACGGTCACGGTTCCCCTGGAAGCTCCCCTGCGCCATGCCAATGGCTGCCATTGGGGACGCTTCGTTCGCACCATCGTCGAGATGGAGACGGACAACGGCCTGATTGGTTTGGGCGAGATGGGCGGCGGCGGAGAGTCCGCCGAGGCGGTGTTCCGCGCCATGAAGCCGTACCTGGTGGGGCACGACCCGGCCCGTCTGGAGGAGATGCGTTTCCTCATCGCGAATCCCACGGCATCGCTCTACAATAATCGCACGCAGATCCTGGCAGCGTTGGAATTCGCTTGTCTCGACATCCTGGGGCAGGCGTGGGGTGTCCCCGTCTGCGAAATTCTGGGCGGACGCTTGCGGGACCACGTCCCGTTCGCCTCCTACTGCTTCTTCCGCTATCCGGACCCACGGACGGGCAACGGTGAAGTTCGTACCATCGATCAGGTAGTGGAGAACGCCCGCGCGTTGAAGCGCCGCTTCGGCTTCACCACCCACAAAGTCAAAGCCGGTGTGTTCCCCCAGGATTACGAACTGGAGGTCTATCGCGCCGTGGCGCATGCCTTCCCCGAGGATGGAGTTCGCTTCGACCCCAACGGCGTATGGTCCACCGAGCAGGCCATTCGCTTCGGCCAGGCGATCGAGGGCCTGCGGAACGACTACCTGGAAGATCCCGTGTACGGCCTGAACGGCATGCGGCGCACGCGCCAGATGGTACGCGTACCGCTGGCCACCAACACGGTGGTGGTCAACTTCGAGCAACTCGCCGCCAACGTGCTCGATACGGCCGTGGACGTGATTCTGCTCGACACCACCTTTTGGGGCGGGATTCGCGCCTGCGTGAAAGCCGCGGCGGTCTGTGAGACCTTTCAACTGGGAGTGGCCGTCCACTCGTCCGGCGAGTTGGGGATCCAGTTGGCTACCATGCTGCACCTGGGGGCCGTCCTGCCCAACCTTTCGTTCGCGGCCGACGCGCATTACCATCACTTGACCGACGACGTGATTGAGGGCGGCTTGCTGCCGTACGAGAATGGCGCGATCCGGGTGCCGGATAAGCCGGGCCTCGGCGTGAAGCTGGATCGCGAGAAGCTGCGAGAGTACAGCGAGCTCTACCAACGCCTGGGCGGCTACCCCTATGACCAGGATCCGGGCCGTCCCGGCTGGACGCCGATTGTCCCTAACGGGCGTTGGGCCGACCCGAAAGACGATCGGCCGGTGAAGATTCCGTATTGAGCGCGCTTGCTGGTCATCGGCAGCGCGATATATTCCGCGAGCGCGCCCGGCCGGTTCACGCCTACGCCCATAGCGTGGTAGACATCAAAAGGCCGTTATCGAGGCTCCAAAGGCTCTTCGGATTTGTCTGGAACCATCAAGCGCTTGCCATTAATCCTTCCGCGTTGGTAGCAGGATGCTACTCTGTGACTATGGGCCAGCCTGTGAAGCTTTCCGACAGCCTCGTGCTCGATGCACGGATCGCCGGCGAAGCGGTAGAACGATCGATTGCCGGGCAGGTCGAATTCTGGGCCCGGCTGGGGCGGTCCGTGGAACTCCTGCTGGAAGGGCAGCAGGTGCTGGCATTATGCCGTAACGGGGTCGCTCGTTCGATTTCCGAGTGTCTCGAGTCCGTGGATTCCCCGGAAGGGCGGCAGCGTGTAGCTGACTTCCTGGGGAGCGGCCCGTTCCCTCACTACCAACCGCATCCGGATCGTCCTGGGCTGCTCGTGCGGATAGATGCAGATGGAAGCCGCATGGTAGGTAGATTCGTCGGGCGTCAGTTCCAGCCAGTTGCCGTGAGGGCCAGGCAGCGGTGACCCTGCCGCTCGACCGGCGCCCTGTCATCGTCGCGCTCACGGGGCCAAATGGTGCTGGCAAGACGACGTTCTACCACGCGCACCTCCGCCCAGCCGGGCTGCGGTTTGTCAACGCAGACGTGCTGGCCAAGGAACTCCAAATCGAGCCTTATGCCGCTACCCGCGTGGCCGATACCATCCGGCGGGAGCTTGTGAAGCAGCGAGAGAGCTTTGTTTTCGAGACGGTCTTTTCCGACCCCGCCGGCGAGAAACTCGCCTTCCTGAAGAGTGCGGCGGAGGCAGGCTACAACACGATTCTGTGCTTTATCGGGGCGGCAGGGCCGGAAGTGTCCGAACAACGGGTGGCGATGCGCGTCTCGCAGGGCGGACACGATGTTCCGGCGGAGAAGCTGGTCCAGCGTTTTCCACGCGTTCTGGCCAACCTGAAGGCCGCCATCCGCGAGCTGCCCAACGTCTGGGTCTTCGACAACAACGACCTGCGAAGTCCCTACCGGCTGGTCGCGATCTTCGAGAGCGGGCGATTGTTGAAGTTGGAGAGGCCGATTCCGCGGTGGCTAAAACCCTTATTACCGAAGTCTTAAGTAAGCTGGCGTCAATCCCAGCTCAAAACCACCTTGCCTGAGTTCCCCGAAACCATCGCCTCGAAGCCCTTTTCGAATTCCGTATAGTGGAAGCGGTGGGTGATCACCGGGGCGATGTCGAGGCCCGATTGCAGCATCACCGTCATCTTGTACCAGGTCTCGTACATCTCCCTGCCATAGATGCCTTTGATCGTCAGCATGTTGAAGATCACGGTCCGCCAGTCGATGATCATCTCCTCGGATGGGATCCCCAGCATCGCGATCCTGGCCCCGTGGCTCATGTTCGCGATCATGTCGCGAAAACCCGAGGGATTGCCCGACATCTCCAGGCCCACGTCGAAGCCCTCGGTCATGCCCAGTTCCTTCTGCACGTCCGGCAGAGTGGTCTCGCGGATGTCGACGGCGCGCGTCACTCCCAGCT
>PMTT01000427.1:0-2946 GCA_003167275.1 Bryobacterales bacterium
GGTGTGGCTTTTGCCGACGAACGGGAGATCCAGGGCCGGGAACTGGAGCGTTTGCAGTGCGCTGCGGCCACCCTCGCCGGAGTGGTTGGCGATGTGTCCCGGTCGCCGGCTGGCGAGGAAGGTCAGTTGCTTCCCTCCATCAACTTCCAGACAAACTTCTTTGTGTCGGGGAAGGGTGTCTATTTCACGCCCCGTTTGAAGTCCGATGGCAGCACGGCGATCCAACTCCTGCGATTCGCGGACGGCAAGATCGAGACGATCGTCACCTTGCCGAAGCCGATCTGGTTTGGCCTCGGTGTGTCCCCCGACGAGCGTTCCATCCTCTTTTCCCAAGTCGATCGCGAAGAGAGCACCCTGATGCTGGTCGACCACTTTCGCTAGTGGCACGGGCATTCTTGCCTGTGTTGGTTTTCTTTTCGGGCTTTGGGCCGGGTGTTTGCGTACAGAGTCTGGCTGCCGACATACCAGAGTTCAGTTTTCAGTCCTTTTCTCTGAGGCGCGTACACCAATAGGCGGCAGCTTCTGACGGCATCCGCCGGGAGCAGAATCGACCACTGGCAATTTCCGTCCACGGAGCGATCCGGTCCGCTGGTCCCGTTCTCTTGTACCGTTCGCAATATTTCTCGTGGACTTTCGGGCGGTTGCGTTTACACCTGACAGATGGACTCTCGTGTGATGAAAGCGCTGATTGTCGACGACGAACCGATCGCGCGGCGGGTCCTTCGCGAGGGATTGGAATCATTTCCGGAGGTGCAGGTCGTTGGCGAGGCCGGAGACGGCAAGGACGCTTTGCAGAAGATTGCGAAACTCCGTCCCGATGTGGTCTTTCTCGACCTGCAGATGCCCGTAATGAGCGGCTTTGAAGTAGTCCGGAATCTCGATGGGCCTGATGTTCCCGTGATCGTGATTGTGACGGCCTTCGACCAGCATGCCATCGAGGCTTTTGAAGCCGGGGCCGTCGACTATCTATTGAAACCGGTCGGTGAGGCGCGGTTACGGAAAGCCGTAGAGCGGGCCCAACACCTATTGGGTAAGCCGGGCGAAATCGCTGCGCATGTCGACAAAATCGCTGCGGCAGCCGGGGTTTCGACTCCTCTCAGGAGCAGAAAGATCGTCGGACGGACCGGGGAAGAGTATTTTCTCCTCGACGCGGACGAGGTTTTGGCCTTTCAGGCGGAGAGAGAACTGGTGTGGATTATCACATCCAAGCAACGTCTCCTGGCCACTCAGACGCTTCGCACAATTGCCGAGCGCCTGGGGGAGCCGGAATTCCAGAGGGTTCACCGCAATGCGATCGTGAACGTCAATCACGTTCGCAAGATGAGTGCGCTCAGCAGCCAACGCTGGTTGATCACGCTGAGCAACTCCCTTCAATTGACCGTCAGCAAGCGCCAGGCACACTGCATCCGGAAAATCCTACAATGGTGATCCCGGCACTGACCGGGCTCTGCTAGTCCGCTTACGGACGTTCTTATCCCGTCCCCGGCGGCTTGCTGGCCACCTGCGAGAATCCTGTAGGCATCGTCAAATACCGCCCCGATACTTAACCGTATGAAGAGACTTCTCGCTATCGCTGTCCTCGGTTCGCTCTCCCTCGCCATGGGCCACGTATTTGCACAGTCGCTCGGCAACGCCGGCACGATCGAGGGGAAGGTCCTCGACCCCTCCGGCGCGGCCGTCACGAAAGCAGCGGTCACGATCCACAATGCGGTCACCGGCTATGAGCAAGCCACGACGACCGCTTTGGACGGTTCTTTCAAGCTGAGCAATATCCCGCCCAATCCGTATCACCTGGAAGTCCAGGCAAGCGGCTTCAATACCTTCTCGGAGGATGTTTCCATTCGCGGCGGAGTGCCGGTCCAGTTCAAAGCCACCATGGCCATCGCCGGATCGAAGACTACCGTCACGGTCGAAGCAGCCGGCGCCGACTTGCTGGAGGTCGATCCTTCGGCCCACGTCGATGCAGACCGGAACCTGATCATGAAGCTCCCCACCCTCGACCCGGGCGCCGGCCTGAGCCAGGCGATCGTCTATAGCACGGGCGGTGTGGCGGCCGATGGTAATGGTTTCTTCCACCCTCTGGGCGATCACGCACAGGTCAGCTTCGTCATCGATGGGCAGCCCATCAGCGACCAACAGAGCAAGGTATTCTCGACTCAGTTGCCATCCAGCGCCATCCAGAGCATGGAAATCGTTACGGGATCGCCTTTGGCCGAATTCGGCGACAAGACCAGCCTGGTGGCAAGTATCACGACACGCTCCGCCCTGGGGTCGGGCCGGGTCTTCGGGAACGTCGACGCGAACTACGGTTCGTTCGGCACCGAGGGAGGGAGTCTCGGCTTGGGCTATGGCACTGCAACATTCGGCAACTTTCTGGCTGTCGACGGAGTGCGTAGCGGCCGTTTTCTGGACACCCCTGAGTTCCGGCCGTTCCACGATATTGGGAATAATCAAACCCTCTTCGATCGCATGGACCTCCAGCCCACGACTAAAGACGTAATTCATCTAAACCTGTTCCTGGCGCGAAACAACCTGGAGATCCCAAATAATCTCGACCAGCAGGCGAATGGCCAGGCTCAAAGCCAGCGGGTTCTCACCTGGAGTATCGCGCCCGGCTACCAGCACACAGTGAGTGCAACTACCCTGATCACGATCAACCCCTACGTCCGGAAGGACCAGTTCAACTACTACCCGAGCTCCAATCTCTTCAACGATCTGCCCACGACCCAGGCCCAGCAGCGGCAACTTCTGAACTTTGGCGTGAAGGCCGACGTCTCCACCGCCGTCGGCGTTCACAATCTCAAGTACGGGCTGGATATTAAACAGACCCGTCTGTTGGAGAATTTCCAGTTTGGCATCACGGACCCGACCTTCAACCCAATCTGCGTGGATGCCGACGGCAACGCGGCCGGTCCTTCGACTTTGTTGAACCCGGATAAGTGCGGC
>PMTT01000427.1:3005-14091 GCA_003167275.1 Bryobacterales bacterium
GGAATCGCTTACAACATCAAAGGCAGCGGAACGGTTCTACGGGTGGCCTACTCCCGGACTTTGGAGACACCGTTCAACGAGAACCTTCTGCTATCCAGCGCGACCGGACTCGGCGGGCTGGCGCAGAATGTGTTTGGCTCGGTGGGTGTGCCCTTGCAGCCGGGCAACCGGAACCAATTCAACGGGGGCTTCCAACAGGCGCTCGGCAGGTACCTGCTGATTGACGCCGACTATTTCTGGAAGTACACGCACGGCGCCTACGACTTCAACACGCTGGGGGCCACCACGATTACGTTTCCGATTGTCTGGCACAACTCCAAGCTGGATGGAGTCACGGGCCGCGTCAGCACCACCAACCTGAAAGGCTTTCAGGCCTACTACACGTTCGGCCATACCCGCGCCAGATACTACCCTCCCGAGGATGGAGGACTCATCTTCCAGGGAGCGCCTTTGGCCGGGGGGGTGTTCCGGATCGATCACGATCAGGCGTTTCAATCGACGGGAGTATTCCGGTATCAGCATAAGAAGTACGAATGGATCGCTTTCACGTGGCGTTATGACAGCGGTCTGGTCGTGAGCGGCGTGCCTGATGCGGGCGCTGCCCTGATCGGTGGATCGGCCGGGATGTCGCCGAATCAGCAGGTAACGATCGGACTGGCCTGCAATGGCGTTTTGGCCACGGTAGCCAACCCGATTTCCGACTGCGTAGGGCCCGGTGGTTCCATCGGCAAGGTGACTTCAAAGCTGCTGACGCTGCCTCAGGGCGGGTACGACAATTTCGACAGCCAGGAGAACGACGACCACAACCCCGACCGCGTAAAACCGCGCAGCACGTTCAACCTGGGCCTCGGCACGGACAACCTGTTCCATAAGGAGGGCCACACCCACGTCACGGCGTCGGTCGACGTCGCCAACCTGACGAACAAGGTGGCGCTCTACAACTTCCTTTCGACCTTCAGCGGCACGCACTTCCTGCAACCGCGGACGCTCCTCGTCCGGATTGGTCTTGTTTTTTGACCAGCCGGGACTTCCGGTACCTAAGATGTCCGAGACTGTGTTGGGGGCGACGCGTCAGCGGCCAAGGCAGACTAGCCAGACTAGCCGGCATGATGCCTTGTCTCGCCGTGCGTCTCGGACACTGATCGTGCTGGCCGCTTCCATCTGTTTGCCTACTATTGTTGCGATAGTCTTAACCACCGGCATGGCCAGGCCGGACCTGTATGACCTCACCCCGGTCGTCTCGCATTCGGATCGATACTTGATTCTGGCCTGGCCGGAGCTGGAACGCGCCAGGCACGCTTTGTACGCCGGAGCGATTTCTTCGGGTGCCCTGGTACGCGCTCTTGGCTACATGATGGACGGCGAACGGCCAATCCGCGATGGCGCGCGCGTCCAAGGTTTCGTCTTGCTCCCGGATGCGGGCAACCCTCTGCACGCCGCACACCGCTTTGGCGATCAAATGATCGAAGTGCGTCTCAGAGCTGGCGAAGTGGTTCGATTTTCTGAGCGGAGCCTGGTTTGGGTTTGGGGAACGTTGCGAACGCTCCCAGGCGATCCTTCCGGACACGAACCACTCTACGTTTTGGAGACTGCCCGGACTCAGCCGGCCGATAAGGCGGACCTACAGACGTATTTCAAGTAGTTCCTGGCTACGTGGTCACGCCGCACGCACGCGTCGATAATACGCTAACCGTATTTGCGAAACGGCGTGCTTAGCCGACCGTGCAGGTCCTATATACCCCGGTACGGTATTGTTTGACCTTACCGGAACGGGTCGAGTCTGTGCTTCAGCAGGTCCTTGGAAAGCGGCAGCATCCGGCCCGCGGCTTTGCTCTCGGCCGCCCATTCCACGATCTCGCGATAGTATTCAAAGCCGTCTATGTTGCCGAGCCAGACGTTTTCCTCCGCTGTTGCAATGAGTACGACGTTCGGAACGTCGCAAGGCCCCAGACAGCCGCTAATCGTGAGCTGAATATTCTTGAGGAGCCCCCGCCGCCGCCATTCCGTCTTGAGCCACTCCACCGGCACCGCCGGCTTGCCTCGATCGGTCTGCCCGCAGCAGCAGCCGATGCACACCGAAACCTGGCCCATCACCAGGCGCTTGGTGGTCACGGGATGGCAGATCTCGATCGTCGGGGACCTCCTGGCAAACTCTTTGGATTATATACCTAGGTAGGGTATACTATCCATAGAAATTCGACGAGGTGGCTCCTGGCCCACATTATTCGGGACAAAAAGAAAATGCTCAATCGCGTCCGCCGCCTGCGCGGGCAGGTGGAGTCCATCGAGCACGCCATCGAGCGGGAGGCCGACTGCTCGGAAATCCTGCACACGATGTCCGCCTGCCGCGGCGCGTTCAATTCCCTGATGGCAGAGGTCCTCGACGGGCACATCCGCTTCCATGTCATGGATCCCGACCACGACCCCACATCCGAAAAGGCCAAAGCCGCGCAAGAGTTGATCGACATTTTGCGAGCGTACCTGAAGTAAGACAACCAAGGAGGGGAGAGATGCCGGACCTGCGTTTGACGGATTCGAATCCGGGAAGCACCAGCGTTGGAGAGCCCCGCGGAGAGACCGCAGCGAACTCCCATCGCCATCCACAGAATCATGAACATCGTCATGAGCATGAACACCTTGACCATGACGATGAACACCAGGATCACCACGACGAAGGCTGGCTCGAATGGGCGCGTGTCGCGTTCGTTGCCGTCATCCTCGCTCTGGTTTGGGCACACGTAGTTCCGCGCGTGAGGGGCATCGACATCCTCGCCGTGATTGGCGTGCTGATCGGGGGTTACCCTATCTTCAAAGAGGCCATCGCCGATCTGCTGGACCGCCGCATGACCATGGAACTCTCCATGACCATCGCGCTGGTTGCCGCTTCGGTAATTGGCGAGTTCTTCACCGCCCTGCTCATCACCGTCTTCGTGTTGATTGCCGAAATCCTGGAGGGTCTGACGGTCGGCCGTGGCCGGCGTGCGATTCGGGAACTGCTGGACCTGCTGCCGCAAACCGCCGAGGTGCGGTCGGGTGGGCAGGTTGCCGCGCGAAGCCTCTCGGAAGTGGAGATCGGCGATGTCGTGCTGGTCCGGCCCGGCGGCCGGATTCCGGTGGATGGCGTGGTCGCGAGCGGCCACTCCTTCGTCGACCAGTCCACCATCACCGGCGAGTCTATGCCGGTGGAAAAGATCTCGGGCACTCCTGTATTCGCCGGAACCATCAACCAATCGGGCGTCCTGGAGATCCGCGCCGAAAAGATCGGCCGCGACACGGCCTTCGGACGCATCATCGAGGCTGTGGAGCGCGCCGAGCGTTCCCGTGCGCCGATTCAGCGCACCGCGGACCGTCTGGCCGGCTACCTCGTCTACTTCGCCCTGGCCTGTGCGGCCTTGACGTTTCTCATCACACGGGACGCGCGGTCCACCATCTCGGTGATCGTCGTCGCCGGAGCCTGCGGCATCGCTGCCGGGACGCCGCTTGCCATCCTGGGCGCGATTGGCCGCGCCGCACGGAAAGGCGCCATCGTAAAGGGCGGCTTGTATCTCGAAGTGCTGGCCTCCGTGGACACCGTCGTCCTCGACAAGACCGGCACTCTCACGCTTGGCGCCCCGGAAGTTCTCGACGTCCACGTATACGATGGCGTCGATTCGACGGAAGTGATGCGCATCGCCGCCACCGCGGAACGCTTTTCGGAACATCCGCTCGCCAAGGCGATCGTCAAGAAGGCCTCCGATTGGTCCTTATCCATTGGCGAACCCGAGTCCTTCCGCTACTCCCCCGGCATGGGAATTGTGTGCCAGGTCGAAGGCCGTCGCACGCTCGTAGGCACCCGCGCCCTTCTGGAGCAGGACGGCCTGNNCGAAATGCGCAAGCTTGGCCTGCGCACCGTTCTTCTGACTGGCGACCGAAAGGAGATCGCAGACGCTACCGCCAAGGAGCTTGGCGTAGACGAGGTGCAGTCCGAGTTGCTTCCCGATCAGAAGGTGGCTCGTGTCCGTCAACTGCGCGCCGAAGGCCGTATCGTGGCGATGGTTGGGGATGGAGTGAACGACGCCCCCGCGCTCATGGAATCGAACGTGGGCGTTGCCATGGGTTCCGGCACCGATGTGGCACGCGAAAGTGCCTCCGTCGTCTTGCTGGGCAACGACCTGCTGCGGTTCGCCGAGGTACTCAAAGTAGCGCGGCGTTGCCGCGGGATTATCTGGGCAAACTTTGCGGGCACGTTAGCAGTGGATAGCGTAGGCGTGGCCCTCGCAGCGTTCGGCCTGTTGAATCCGGTGTTGGCCGCGCTCATTCACGTCTCCTCGGAGCTGCTGTTCATCTTGAACTCGGCACGCCTTCTGCCGCACTCCGGCCTGGACGGGGATGCACCCAAGACACGCATTCCTCAGCGCCCCCGGTGAGCAGTTTGGGCTGACCTTTCGCGTACTCTAAGGGTATGGCCGACTTCTCCCCGCACCTGCAATCCTGGCTCGATACGCTTCTGAAAGACGCTGGCGGGGTGGCTGGGACCGTTCACCTGCATGAGCAGGGTGGCTTGCGGCTGGCTGCCGCGGTGAACATCCCGGCCAAGGTGCAGGAGGTGGTGACCTGGGTGCCGTCCGGGAAGGGGATGGCCGGCCTGGCGTTGGAGCGGGGCGAGCCCGTTCAGACTTGTAACTTGCAAGAGGACCGCTCCGGAGCCGTGAAGCCAGGCGCGAAGGCGGTCAACGCGCAAGCCGCAGTGGCGATGCCGGTTCGCAATACTTCGGGTGTGATCCTCGCCGTGGTCGGTGTGGCTTTTGCCGACGAACGGGAGATCCAGGGCCGGGAACTGGAGCGTTTGCAGTGCGCTGCGGCCACCCTCGCCGGAGTGGTTGGCGATGTGTCCCGGTGACCCGAGGCCGGCTAAGGCGTGCGCTGGGCAAGCTAAAGCATACCCTACGTGTGGTAGTTGATGCGCCGCGCGCCGAATTGGCGTAGGATATAGGATAGAGCCGTAGGGGCCTGTGTAGGAGGTTTCTGGACATGTTGTGCCGATCTGTAGCGCTCTTGGCCATCCTGGCCACCCTGACGTCGGGTGTCTTCGCCGACGACAAGAAAAAGAATCCCAAGGACGACCCGGATGCCATTGGCGACCGCAAGGTCGGTGACGGTGTTAACTTTTTCTCCCTGGAGAAAGAGATCGCCTTGGGCAAGCAGTTGGCCCAGGAGGTGGAGCGCCAGGCGAAGGTCATCGACGACCCCACCATCGCGGAATACGTCAATCGTGTGGGTCAGAACCTCGTCCGGAATTCCGACGCCAAAGTGCCGTTCACCATTAAGGTGCTGGACACCGAAGAGGTGAATGCGTTTGCGCTGCCCGGCGGTTTCTTCTTCGTGAACTCGGGTCTGATTCTGAAGGCGGAAAGCGAGGCCGAACTGGCCGGGGTCATGGCGCACGAAATTGCGCATGTGGCGGCCCGGCACGGCACGAAGAACGCCACTAAAGGGCAGATCGCGCAAATCGGCATGATCGCCATGTCCATCGCCATTCCGTACGGCTGGACTGGGTACGCGATCCGGCAGGGCGCAGGCTTAGCTATCCCGCTGGGGTTCCTGACCTTCTCGCGCTCCAATGAGAGGGAAGCCGACCATCTGGGCATGCAGTACATGTACAAGGCCGGCTACGACCCCACGGCGTTCGTCGATTTCTTCGAAAAGATCGAGAGCCTGGAAAAGCGCAAGCCTGGCGCTGTCGCCAAGGTTTTCTCGACGCATCCCATGACGGATGACCGTATTAAAGCGGCCCAGAACGAGATGCAGAAGGACCTGGCGCCGAAGCCGGAATACGTAGTCAACACCTCGGAATTCAACGACGTGAAGGCCCGTTTGGCCATGCTGCACGGCAAGCGCAAGGTGGACAATACCGATCCGAGCCGGCCTACACTGCGCCGCGCTCCCGGTACCGGCACTGGTCCCGTGGATGAAAACGAAGACGGGACGAAGCCCAAGACCGATCAGGACGACCGCCCCACGCTGAAGCGCCGCGACGGCGGCGGCAGCAACTAATCGACTCAGGCGGAACAGTCTCGAGGCGGCAAACGAGCGAGTGTTCGCGACGAGTTCAGAAGCAGAAAGGGGGCAGGTCATTGACCTGCCCCTCGCTGTTTGTGGGCTGTTTCTTCAGTGCTTCGTTGGCGGCGCAGGCGCGGTGGCCGCTCCGGCGACGCCAATCTTTACTGAGTGCGCGACTTTGTCCTTGCTGCCCTCCGGCACGTCAACCACGACCCTCGATCCGGGTTTCAGATCGGCAACCTGGGCTTTTTGGCCATTGCTGGTAATCTCGGTTTTCTCGTTCAGGTTGACGTTTACGTTACCCTGAGCCGTCTTCACGGTCAGAACGTTTTTCTCCACTTTGACGACGGTTCCGATCACATGGTCGAAGCCGCCATGAGCGATCATTTGGGCCGCAAGAGCGGCCAAAACGAAGGCCACCCGGAGCCATGCGCCGTGCGGCAAACGTCTAGTGATGGTGGTGCTGTTCGGTTGGTTCATTGGTGTTTCCTTTCAGGAAGTTCTCGATTTCCTCTTCTTCTTTCCGTTCGTCCGGNNTTCTCCATTTCGCTTCGTTCTTCCACCGTCAGGTCCGGCAGATGCCGGATAAAGCGAACCAGCTTCCAGGAGTCCTCGGTGTCGTGATCCGAGCCGCCCCAACCCGGCATCCCCGTGAGCCGGATTCCATTCTGGATGATGTAGAACAACTCGCCGTCGCTTAGGTTTTGAGTGGCGGGCACCCGCATATCGGGGGCCGGTGGGTACATGCGTCTTCCCATCATCGTGTCGCCGCTGCCGTCGTTTGCGTGGCAAGTGGCGCAATGATCGGCCCAATGCGCGCGGGCGTCGGCCAGAATCGCCGGGGTACTGGAAACGGGGTTGATGGTCTGGCTGGCTCCGGAGGGGAGTGCTGCATCCCGTGCCTGCCTTGCGATCCAGCGCTCGATGGGCATCGGCTCTTCGCGCGCGCTCAAGCCGTGGGCTCGGGACAGCACGACTGCCGCTGCCAGCGCCTGGACGATCAACAGGGAGAGCGCGCCGAGCAGGAACCATCGGAGTTTCTTCATTGGGGTGCCTCCCAACTACTTTACGTCGATTGGAGACGAATCTAGATGCGGCATCCTCGAAAACCGGATGACGTGCGCCCCGGAAATGCGTCGAGATGAGTCTCGACGCGGCAGCCACGAGTGGCCGCGCCACGGACCTACTTGGGGGCGGGGCCACGGACGACCTGCACGAAGGCGGCGGGATGGATCCATTTTTCGAAGGCCGCACGGACTTCGTCCGCGGTGAGCGCGTAGTATCGTTGGGCGGACCGGATGGGTTCATCCAAGGGCAAGCCGATCAAGGCACGCGCCACGAAGCCTCCGGCCACCGCGTCTTCGCTCGATTCGCTCAGGGTGATCGAGCGCAACAGTAACGCCTTGGCCTGCTGGAGCTCGGCGGGGGTCACGTTGGTGGTTCGCATGGCAGTGATGTTCTGCTCGACCAGGAGCCGCGCCTTCGAGACGTTCTCCGGATCGCAACCGTAAGTGACCGAATAGGTGGCGCGGGTCTCGGTGGCTTGCAGGGAATTGTCGACATTGTAGACGTACCCCGCCTTCTGCCGGAGATCGCGATACAACCGCGTCGCGTAGAAGCCTCCGCCCAACACGTGATCGCCAAGCTGCAGCGCATAGTAGTCGGGATGAAAACGATTCACTCCGACCTGCATGGCGAGTTCGACGGAGTCTTGCACCTGAGCAGAATCCGGGACGTTGAACGCGGCCGGCTGGTTGGCCGGGACGGCGGGCAGAGTCACAACGGGTTTGGCTCCGCCATTCTTCCAGCCACCGAACCATTTCTCGAAGACTGGCCTGGCTTCCTCGGGCGTGACATCGCCAATGACCGCGATGGTGGTCATGTCGGGGCGGAATACCTTGGCGTAATAGTCCTTGATGTCGGCCAGGGTCAAAGCGGAGACGGATTTCGGCGTGGCCTCCCGCAGCGCCGGGTCGTTCTTGGGCAGCAGCGCGGTCTCGAGCGCGCGCCCGGTCCGGTATCCCGGACTGGCGAGGGTCCCAACCAGGAGCTGAGCCGACTGATCGCGCACCACCTGGAAGGCCTCGGCGGGCAGCGCCGGGTGGAGTTGGTTGTCCGCGAGCAGTTCCACGCCTTTGGCAAAATACTGTTTCAGAACCTTCAGGTTGAAGTTCGCCCCGCCGGTTTCGGAGGCGGCGATATCGTCCAAGGCTTCCTGGAAGGCCAGGCGGTCGCGGGTCTCGGTCCCGTAGGAGAACAGTTCCTCCAGCACTTGGCCGGCGCCATCCTTGCCCGCAGGAGTCTGGAGCGCGGATTCGTGCCTGACGGAGCCGATCACAGTGACCGTGGGGCTGGCCTTTTCGGTCCGGACGATCAGCCGCAGGCCATTCGAAAGAACCACATCCGTGGGGCGGGCCGGGGCTTGCGGCACCTTCAGTGACTTGACCGAGGCTTCCGCCCAATCGGGCAGGGTGACAGGTTTGGTGGGGGCCGCCATGGTCGACTCGGCGCCTCCGAAGCCCTTGCCGGAAACCGCTTCGCCGGATGCCGATGGTTTCAGAGTCGCCACGATCGCGCTCGGAATTAACAGGTAGGCCTGGGCGACGCGGTTGACGTCTTCCACGGTGACTTTCTTCATGGCCTCAACGATGTCGTTGGGGGAATCGCGGCCTTCGCCGGCGAGCGCCTGCGACCAGGTCGAGGCCAGGTCGGGAATGGAGTTCTGTTGAAACTCGGCGCTGGCGATTTCGCCCTTTCTCTCGGCTTCGACCAATGCCTGAGGCACGCCTTTCTCCGCGTAGCCCGAGAGAATCTTCTTCATCTCGGCGGTGATGGGCGCCGGGTCGGTTCCGGTCGGGACGGCGGCGACGGCATAGCTTACGCTGGCCTTGGGATAGGTTTCGGTCATGCCGAACTCCGTCCCTAGCGCCTTGCCCTGAGGCACCAGGCCGTAGAGGTCGGCTCGCTGGCTGCCGATCACATCTGCCAGAATGCGGGTGGCGGCGAAGTCGGGGCTGGAGGTGCCGGGCATGCGGAAGGCCACGAAGACCAGCTCATAGGGCAGATTGCTGTCGAGCGTGAAGCTCTCCCCCTTGACGGGCTGCAGGTTGATTTCCGGATGGGCGGGAACTGGCCTGCGCTTGATGGGGCCATACAACTGCTTCACTTTGGCGAGCGCCGCCGTAGGATCGACATCGCCGGCGATCACGAGAATGGCGTTGTTGGGCGCATACCAATCCTGATAGAACTTCTTAAGCCTCTCCCCGGTAGTGGCCTCGAAGGAGGCCCTCGTGCCGAGCGCGTCGTGGGCGTAGGGGGTGCCGGCGAAGAGGTCCTCATTGAGGCGCGAAACGAATTTGTAGGTGGGGTTCGAGAGGTCTCGGGAGACTTCCTGCTCGATGGCTCCCCGCTCCTGGGCCCACTGCTCCTGGGAGTCCTGAACATCCTGCATGCAGGCCGAATCCAGGCGCAACGCGACTTCGAGATCCTGGGCGGGTACGGTGACGAAGTACTGGGTGATGTTCTGCTGGGTGTCGGCGTTTACGCTGCCGCCGAGCTGCGCATAGATGGCGGAAATCTGGTCGGCGGTGACGCCCGCGCATCCGCGGAATGCCATGTGCTCCTGGGCGTGGGCCATGCCGGGGAAGCCGGCTGGCGTCTCGTTGCCGCCCGCGATGTAGTTCTCCTCGACGGTGACGACGGGGGCCAGTGGATCCCGCACGATGACCACGCGCAGGCCGTTATCGAGTGTGGCGCGAACGGCGGATTCGCGGGTTTCGTCCGCGGCCAAGGCGGCCAGAAGAACCACAGAAAGCAAGAGAAGCAATCGTCGACGCATGTACGCCCTCCCGTGTTGAGTACGGCTTCTTCGATTATGGCAACAAGGCTCGATGGTAGGCAAAACAGCCTTCTAGTTGTAAAGCCTTGATGCTCTAACAGAAGGGGTGAAGGTACGGGATATCATCAAGATGGTTGAGGCTGACGGCTGGCGAATGGTTTCTCAAGCGGGGAGCCATCGGCAGTACGAGCACCCAACGAAGAAGGGTAAGGTCACGGTTGCGGGGCATCCTTCCGACGAGACCCCTACAAAGACCTTAAAAGACCTTGAAGAGTATTCTGGAGCAGGCGGGGTTGAAAACAAAATGAAATATCTGATCATCTATGAGAAGTCTTCAACTGGGTACGGCGCATATGCGCCGGATTTGCCCGGCTGTATTGCGGTAGGGCGCAGTTTGGAGGAGACGGCGGAACTGATGCGCGGCGCAATCGCCATGCACCTGAAAGCCATGCGGGAGGACGGTGACCCCATCCCGAAACCCACCAGCCTCGCGGATTATCTCGAAGCACCTGCGGCATAGTCTGAGACGACAGATACGGTGTGGGAGGCGAGCGAAACGAAGCGGTGGCTGAAGAAGGAGATCGCGGTCCGCGACGCGGCGTGACGCTGGAAAGGCACCCGTCTGACTCCGACGGGCGCTGCCTTGCAGTTTCAATCACTTACGGGGAAATCCGTCGGAGTCAGACGGAAAGGTGATCCGTCAAACCCCTAGACACGCGGGTGTCGAGAAGAATCCAGATGCGCAGGCGAGCGACCGCCTGCGCCACGCGCGCAACTAGTCGAGCGTCGAAGACCTTCCGTGCAGGGACGTGGTACGCGCAAACGCGTCGAGATGAGTCTCGACGCNNGCACGAGTGCCCGCGCCACGGGGTCGGTCGGCTAGGCGGGCTGCTGCAGGTTTACGGTGGTGTGGTCTACTCCGGTGTTGCCGGTGCTCTGCTGGTACGCGTGTACGGTGACTTCGAATACGCCGTAGGCACCGGGAGTCCATTTCGATGTGCTGAACTGGCTGGGGGCCGGAGCGGCCGTCTCGAATGCGAGCGGGAACTCGGTCGTCACTCCGTTGTGGAGAACTGTTGCCACGACTTCGAAATCGGTGTAGGGCCAGGGGGTGGTGGTGGCACCGATCGGGCAGCCGCACATCATCGTCACGTTGGCCAGAATCGGAATGGCCTGTTGCGGGTCCGGCTTCGAGGGGAGGAAGTGCTG
>PMTT01000508.1:0-18597 GCA_003167275.1 Bryobacterales bacterium
CGTTGTGTCGCTGTCGGTACTCCTGAATGACCATCCGGGCTAGGTGCTCGGCTGCCGCCTCATCGACGTGAAACTGCTTGGTATCGGTGTGGAACCAGGGACCCAAGGCGCCACGAAAGACCACGCCCTCACCGTCGGTCAGGAACATCTGTGCCGCGCAACAGGCGTGTTTGGAGGCGGTCGTCAGGTCGGTCCGCTTGTAAACCAGCCCCACATAGCAGACGCCTGTTCGCACATTGGCTAGCTGCCAGGGCTTGCCGCCGCCTTTGTAGTAGGCTCCCGTTCCGAGCTTCCACGCGACTGTCGCCGGGTCTTCGAGGCGCCGCAAGGGCATACCGTTCGGCTTGAGAAAATCCTCAGGCGCCAGCATCGTTTCCCGGACGATCTGGGTCACGGTTTTATGCTTCAGCAGCCTCGCCTTCATCTGCCGCCGGAAGTGCGTTGCGTAGTCATAGATTTCCGCATCCACCTCATCCTCGACGAACAGCGCCCCTTGCGACTTGAGTGCTTGGGCTGCACGCTGGGAGATAGCCACCTGGCCCTTGATCTGCTGGTCCCGCGGAACCTCGATTGTGGCCGGCCGAACTCGTAGACTACTTCCGGTATGACCACAAACCAAAACTGCGGCGGGGCCTCCAGACGGTTCTCCTCACGAACTAGCCGCGTGACGAAGAGGTCTACGCATCCCTTGACGGCCTCGTGCCGATTCTCGATATGTAGCGTGTCGCTGATTTCTTGGAGGGTGATGTCTGAGATGATTGCGCTAGGTTCTGTAGGCCAGTCGCTGTGAAACGCCTCCTTGAAACCCGGAAACGGAACGTGCTGGGCTCAATGCTACGGCTCCTTGGCCCAGGAGCCGGGATCGGAATGTATCCAGCTAACGTCTTGGACCAGCGCCGGAATCGATCCACTCCGGCCGGAGTGCCGATAACGCCGTAACGGGTGGCCGAGAACTGCCTTTTCGCATCAACCGGCCCAAACAGGAAAAGGCCGTCTCTGGGATACGCAACCGTTTGCCCATGGGCGAATTCCAGTTCCGGTTCCGCTATGTGCTTGACGTAGAACGTAGGCCCTGTGGTCCGCGGCGGTCTCGGCGATCCCGATCTGGTAGAACCCTCTTTATTCCTCCGGTTCAATCTCTTCCTCCTCAACGAACCCGACATCTGGATCGTCCATATCAACCTCCGGCACCGAGTCTTCGGGGACACTCATGTCACTCGTGTAGCTAATCGTCGGAAACTCCACAAGCACATCCTGATCCGGCCCCATCGATATGGAGATAACCGTCTCTCCTCCCGAGAGCCAGAACAAGAAGGTAAACAGGAGATCGCGCCAGCGCGCATTCCGCCAGCCCTTTGCAAAGGAGCGCCGTAGGCGATGCATTCTCGGCTTGCTCCCCAGCGGCTCCAGCCCATTTTCCGTGAAGATGAGACGGCTCTTGATTCTAATGTGCCTTATCGGCCCACCTCTGTAGGATGTGGTGATGCCGAAATGCCAATGGACTTTCCGCTTGGCAGAAATGCCTTGAAGCTGCCGGCTCCCCTTGTCTTGGCCCCACGCGAACCCGATCCTTGTGCTTGGCAAATCACCGCCGAACCACCAGGCCTTGTGGCCATTGGCCATTTCGTATTCGCGAAGCCCCTTGCTCTCCAGGTAAAGATCGATAGCCTGATTCACGAGGTCCGTCACCATCCGGCGGTACTGCTCATAGGGAACGTCGAGGTCCTTCCAGCCGGCGGCGAGAGACTCCGAGACATCAGAACTCACCGGTGGTTCGAGGTGATGGTCTTCTGCGCTAATCCAGCCCTCCCGAAAGGCCACAGCGGGGGACGTCAGGTCAACGCCGACACTCCTCAGCTCCGCCTTGGTGTAATAGAACAGCTTCTCGGGGATGCGGCGCACTCTGAGCCAGTTCGAGATCAATCGCTCCGGGCTGCTGACCAGGCGCTTTCCATGAAGAGTTCGAAGATAAATCCATGGCTTTATCTCAGTTTCATGCTCGCGAGGGACCTTGAATTCGTCTTCCAACAGTACCATCCGCTCATGCAGCCCACCCGCCCAGCTGCGGCTGAAATCGATGTATTGGGCGTGTGCGATAAGAAAAGGCGCTTCAAACGGTCCAAGGCGAAGCGGAATGATGAAATTGGTGTCGCCTATCTCGCGGCTGACATCGGTGGCAATCTGGATCTCATTTCGCACGCCCTGCTTCTTGACCGACCTCTCATTAGCGACCAGAAGCATCTTGCAGGAGAGTTCCCGAAGTGCGATCTCCAACTTTCTCTGCCAGTCATCCCCGCCATTCAGACGGAGAACGTCTGCCCAAACCGCATAGCCCAAAGAGGCCAACTTGGCGCCTAGCCATATCGTGAACTCGTTGTCCTCGGGTGAAGCGTGGCTGATAAATATCGCGTGCCGCTCGTTCACGTCTGCTCCTTAGTAAAGAGCCTCTGAATCCAAAGCATAGCGCTTGCCTCGGGGTTTATGGTGACTACGAATGCCCACTCCGGCGCCTGCGCCGGCTCAACGCCTAAGGTGACGTGGACGATGTTCGTACCCCCGCTTCAGAAGAAAGTCTGTTAGAGGCGGCGAGCCAGGGTACCAAATGGCGGACCACTTTTCGCCCCGCCTTTCCCTCCCCAGCGATCATCTCAGAAGGTCCTCGCCGTCAAGGGTTCGCTTCGCCGCGCCCAACAACGGCGCGCCCTTGACAGCTCCGGGCCGTTCTGAACAACACTCCTGATAGGATGACAGGCTCACTCGGAACGGCTCGGTGCGCCGGTATTTGCCGCTGCGAGCATCGCGAACCATGGGGCCCGTACCGTAATCCACCTGAGCTTCTTCGCCGGGGGCGGTCTCAATTACGGCACAGGCTTGCGGGGACTGCTTCCCGCGGAACTTGCGGACGAAACGCTGTGTCAGTAGATCGGCAATCACTGTGTCATCGCCAACCTGGGAGGGCTCGTCAAAGCTAGATCTGTCCAAATTTACCCCACCGTCAATGGCAACGGCGCGGAGCTTGAGGTTAGCGCCGGTCTTCATGTCCCACGGATCTAATAACGATGAAGCAAATAACAAGTAAAGGCAGGGCCAATATGAAACGCGAAAAGAACAGTAGTAAAACGTCGGCTGCCGTCAGACCATGCGCTCTCGCATCGAGCCGATGAAGAAAATCGCCCGCACCTTACGACAGCATCGCCAACTGATCCTCAACTATTTTCGAGCCCAAAAACTGCTTTCCAGCGGGGTGGTCGAGGGGCTGAACAACAAAGCCAAAGTCACCATGAGAAAATCCTATGGATTCCGGACCTACAGAGTTCTGGAACTGGCCCTGTATCACTCACTTGCAAAGCTACCCGAGCCCGAACAGACCCATGAATTCTTCTGACGAGATCAAGATCAACAACGTCTCTACGAACAATCAGTTGGCGGCCACTCACGTCGACGCGCTGCGCGGCATCCTCGAATACTTGGGGCCCCGGTTCAAGGGCCAGGTCATGATAGTGGAATCCAGCGCCGTGGACAGCTTGGATGGGTTCGAGTTCTACAAGTACGCGCAGGTTATCCCCGAATACAAGCGCTTCGACCCGAAACTGGTGGATCTGAACCGCGAGGGCAAATACGAAATCGCCAGCATCATCGACCGGAACATCCGCCCAGTCCCGGTCCGGCTGGCCGCCCGCCTGTTAGACCCAGACGCCTTCATCATCAGTTCCGCGATGCTGAAGACGCACAACTCGGTGGTCGCCACCATGAGCGTAAAGAACATGGTGATGGGGGAGCCGCTCCACACGGTCCCCGGCCAGACCCCATCTTGGAACGACAAGCGCCAGATGCACGCCATGGGCATGCCGACGGGACGCGGCGGCAGGGCGCCCGCGGAGCGTGGTGCGATGCCGGCAGTGGGTGCGACTTCACCGGCCGGCGTAGTTCCACCGGTCGGCGCGGGCGCTCAGCCGCAGTTGGCGCGCGGGGGTGCGGGTCCTGCCGGAAGCGGCGCGATGCAAAACTGGGGAGCCATGTTCCACGCCATGAACTACAATCTGGCGATCGTTGCCAAGAGACTCAGTACCGCCTGGGGTTGTGCCCTGATCGACGGTTTTGAAGGAATGGAATGGAAGGGAATGGCCCGTCCAGCGGCACTGCCGTTCCGGTTCACGTCGCCATGGCCTCCCCCGACCTGATGGCAGCCGACCGTGTCGCGCTCGAGGTGATGGGAATTCCGCATCATGCCGTAGGGTACCTGCAATACGCCGCGCAACTTGGAGTCGGGCAATACGACCTCGAGAAGATCGACATCCGCGGTGAAAGACCCGAGGCCGTGCAGCACAAATTCAAGCTGCACGACGGCGTGCAACAGCAGCTCGATTGGCTCAACGATATCGTGCGGCAAGGCTAGCAGCGGGAGCGGATTGCTACGAAACTAAAGACCCGCGTGGCGAACGGACCCCGATAACCCCCAATCGTCGAATCTACCGATACAGCGCCTTCGCGCCGGCAACCGCCAACTTGATCTGGTACACGCTCGTCACAGCCGTGATGTAGAGCGTCTTGCCATCGTCGCCCCAGTTGCAGTTGGCCGGGGGTTCCGGCGTCTTGATCGTACCCAGGTGCTTCCCGTCCGCGGAGAAGACCCAAATGCCTCCCGGTCCGGAGGCGTAGATATTCCCCAGCGAATCGACTTTCATTCCGTCCGGTACGTCAGACTCCTTCTCGTCGCTGACGTCGGCGAACACGCGGCCGTTCGAGACGGAGCCGTCCGCCGCTACGTCATAGCGCATCCAGAACCTTTTCGGTCCGCTATTCGCGACATAGAACACCTTCTCATCGGGCGAAAAGGCGAGCCCATTGGGACGAGACAGATCTTTGACGATCGCCTGCAGCTTGCCTTGTGCGTAGCGGAATACGCCGTTAAACTTGAGTTCCTTCGCCGGGTCGTCATCCTGCTTCACCAGCCCGTATGGTGGATCGGTGAAGTACAGCGAGCCATCGGATTTGTAAACCAGGTCATTGGGGCTATTGAAGCGCTTGCCCTCGAACTTCTCAAGGTAGGGAGTCATCTTCAGGTCCTTGTCCACTCGCACGATCTGCCGGTTGGCGTGCTGACAGACCAGCACGGCGCCGTCTTTGTCGGCAATCATGCCGTTCGACCCGACGTACGATCCGGGAGGCGCGGTGGTCGGTCCGCCCGATTGGTCGATCACCACCGTTGCCTGGCCGTCCGGCGTCACCGAACGGAGTTTGTTCGCGAGCAGGTCGCTGAACCACAGGCGACCGTCCGGCCGCCACAACGGGCCCTCCACGAACGAGAACCCGCCGGCGACCTTCTCAATCTGCGCGTCCTTCGAAACCAGCGCATCGAACGCCGGATCCAACCGGACGATGCTGCCGATCGTGGGCTTTGCTGGCTCCGGCGGCGGAGCGCTGGCGCAGCCAGCCAGTAGCACTGCGGTCGCTGCGATACACGTGATTTTCTTATTCATAAGTCGCTATCTCCTCATAAGGGGCTGATTTCGTGTCCGCCCGGCGTAATGCGGCGAAACTGCGGTACTCTCGCCATCCATCAAGTAGTGGCAGCTCACCAACGTCCATGCGCGTGTAGCGCGTCGATTCGAGGTCCGGGCCGGCATGATCAGGCGCTCTGGCCGGAAGCCGCAATACTCCGGACCGCCGTCTCCCCCAGCCGCTCGCGGAGCTGGGCCAGATACAGGCTGCGCGGCGTCACGTGCCTGTCCAATGACTCGATATACCCGCCTTCCTTCGCCGGATCCTGTAGGGGAATATTGAACACAACCGCGTCGACTCCGACTTGCCCGAACGCGAAATTCTGCGCCGTCGGCGGCTTCTGAACCAGGAAGTATCCCTCGCAATTCCAGAACACGGTGTTCGCGCCCGCCCATCCGATATTGATGTTCTTCCAGAACCGCGCCGTCAAGGGCGCGTGGACATTGTCATAAAGGCCGCCTGTCGCCCACTGCTCGTGCGGTTCGCTCGAGGAGTACGGGTTCGTCGCCCTACAATCCAGGAACACGTTTGCGCTCGCCGTGGGTTGGCCCATCATGAACGCGTGGCGTCCTTTATCGGAGTGGCATCGCTGCACCAGTGCGAGCTGTCCGCGCAGCGCGAACGTGAACCTCCTGGCGCCCATCCGGCGGGAGACCGGCTCGCGGGAGACGCAATCCTGGATGGTGATCCACTTAGACCCCCGCTGGGTGCCCACCATGCTGTAGACGAAATGGAGGGCCGTCGCATTGCGCACCCAGCCGTTCTTCATGTTGTCGAAGGTGATGAAGTTGGCGTAGTGGTCCTCGTCGGCGTAGTATTCCTCCCCGACGTAGTTCGGGCGGTCCATGTTGCCGTATTCCTTCGTGCGCTTCGTTGGGTCGAACTCGGATATGCCCCGCAGGTTCTCCACGCCGACCTTCTCGATGCGTCCGGGGTCCTCGTACTTCATCACTTCGCCCCCGCCCCAACGCTTCTCGATGGCGCAGGTGATAGGAGCGTCGATGGTGATCGTGTTCCCCTGGACATCCACCACCACCCGGTCCCAATCGACGCTGAAAGGCCGCCAGCGACTCGCCGGGGACTCTCCGTTCATTCCCATCGCATCGACCCGGTCCTGGTTTCCGATACGCCGCACGATCACGGTGTCGCCCGGTTTGAAGTCTCTGGCGGAAACCACACGGATGGTTCGTGAGCCGACCGGCACGTAGTCGTCGAGGACGACCTGCCTGGTGTCATCCTTCGTTGTCCAACCGGAGGCTCCGGCGATCCTGACGAGGGTGGGTTGGCCGCCCGCACCACCGCGACCACCGCTGCTGCCGGTGCGGCCAGTTCCGGTGCCGACGAGAATGGTGCCGGTATCGCCCATGCCTTCGCCGCGGAGCACCACGACGCTGGCTTGGATCTTCACCGGAGTCGCCATCTTGTAGTAGCCCGCCCTTAGGAGCAGGGCGCCCCGGAAACCATTCTTGTCAACCGGAAAGGCCGACACCTTGTCAATGGCCGCCTGAACGGTCTCCGTATTGTCGCCGGCCACCGGCCATATCGTCTCCTTGACAGGTACGGTTGGGATCGGCAAGCCCCCGCCACCGTATCCGGCGTGAGAACAATCGGAAATCGTGTTTCCCTGTTCATCGGGAACGTAAACAAGTTTGCCATCCGAGCCGGGATAGACTCTGGAAACAGTCGGGGCAAGGTCATCCACCTGCGTTTCGGCCACAGCCGCGGGCGCCAACGCCATCTGCAGCATTCTCCGTCGAGATAGATCCATCGCTGTTCAATACCTCTTCCGGCTCATACTACCTCGTGGAGACGCTTGGCAGCTCCGCTTCTTCCGCGCGAACAGCCAGCCGGACATAGACGCTCGTCCGCGCGCGGGCATTGACCTGGGCGTACGTTCCGTCTTATTTTCGCCGGTGCTTTGCGGACGAGCCGGAAGGGCCTCCCTGGAACAGAAGAGGAGCAAACGTATACAGGCTCCTTCTCCAGCTCTGCCATTCGTGCGCCGTGCCGGGGGAGATATAGACATAGCTGTTGGCGATTCCGGCGGCGATCAGTTGTTCCTGGTGTCTTTTTAAGGCGTCGGGATTCTCTTCCGAACCGCAACTGAAGAAGAAGACGTTGACCTTTCTGTTGAATTCGGCGGGATCGGCCATGGCGCCGTTATAAATCGTCTTGAGGTCGAGCGTTGCGGGCGTGGGCGGCGGGGCGCCGCCTGGTGTCGCGCCGCCACGGCCACGCCCCCCGGCCGCGGCGCCTCCGCTGAACAAACCGATGTACGAGAACTTGTCGAGGTTGGCCAAGGTGACGGCTGAGGTCTGCATGCCGCCCATCGAAAGGCCTGCCATGGCCCGGTGGTCCTTGTCGGGCAGCGTGCGGAAGCTGGCGTCGACCCACGGGATCAAATCGTTGACCATAAACTGCCCGTAAGCGCCGCCTCCCGGACCGCCGATGCCGAACCCGGGGCCTCGGCCGCCCGCACCGGCCGGCGGAGCTGCGCCGCGGGCCGCACCGTCCCCAGCAGCGGCGCCACGACCCGGACTGCCCGGACCGCCCGCGCCGCCCACGGCACTGGTTTCCATAACCACGATCATGGGCTTGACCTTGCCTGCGGCAAGCAGGTTGTCGAGAATCACGTTGGTCCGGCCCATTTCGATCCAGACCCGCTCATCCTCGCCCCCGCCGTGCTGGAGATAAAACACCGGGTAGCGCGTGGAGAGGTTGCGATCGTATCCCGGCGGCGTGTAGACGAAGATGTGCCGCCAGGAGTTGGTCGTCTTAGCAATGTAGTTCTCGATCAGCACATTGCCGTGCGGCACATCCTTCAAGTCATAAAAGTCGACGCCGGGCTCGGGGACTTCAAAGCCATTGCACATGTGGCCATAACCGATGAACGCCTGGGTGTGCGGGTCCACCACGATCGCGCCATCGACGATCATCCAGTAGTTGTGATAGCCGGGGGCCTGCGGCGCGCTGGTGTAGGTCCACGCGCCGTCGTCGCCTTTGACCATGTCGAACGGAACATTGACGATGGCGACCTGCAACTTCTTCGCGTCGGGGGCAACGAAGCGGAAGGTGACCCGCGAGTCGGCTTCAATCCGCGGATACTGAACCCCCGGGAAATTGTACGGTGAAGGATGCGCCGGAACGGCGGGCGCGGAGTCCGAGCGCACCGGCGCGGGGACCATCTCCTGCCTTACAGCGCCCTTAGAACCGTTCGAAGTTTTGTCTGTCTGGGCGAAACAGGTTCCGCCGGCCAAAATGATCGTGCACAAAACAAAGCATATTGCTCGTTTCATAAGCTGCACTCTCCTTGAATACTCTTATTACAGGCCCTTTGGGCGCACGTCGATGCTCGCAGACCGGCGCGCCCACATGCAACAGAAGCGCTGTGAGCCCAGCGGCTTGAGGTTATTGTAGGCCGCTGCGACATTTCCTGCAACAGCTTACATTGAATTCTCTTCGGTGGATCCGGCGTATAGGGCGGCCAGTTCTGTAAGCGATTACCGATTTCTGCCTCCTGGGTGTACACTATCGGGATATCAGGAGCTGAAATGAACTCGACAAGAGAGTTCGTTCTCGTCGCGCCCCTGATGGCTGGACTTTCGGCGACGCCAACGGCGAGGTTCTGCAAGCAGACCAGAACGCGCCGGCAAGCCGCCAGTTATTTGCGAATGAGAACAGGGTGGCGGACACGCCGGGCTCTGGTTGCCCGCATGAGTATAGGAGGTGAGGCCGTGTCGAGATTCCGAGTTTCATTTCCGTCCCTGATCGTTGCGCTACTCGCCGCTTCGAACTTCGCCGGCGCGCAGACAGGAATTAAAGAGAAAAAGCCGGTATTCGGCGGAGCGTGCCGAATATGTCCCTGGGGAGCGATGGCCGAAGTGGTGCAAGCGGCGATGAAGCCGTACGGCTACGATGTGCAGATTTGCTATAACTGCAACGCCGCCGACGCTCCGCGCATCGTCAGCGAAGCGAGAATGCCCCCTCCGTATAAACCGGATCCCGCTGTGCCCGAGATCCTCGCGCCGCGAAATGCGCCGGGGCTGGGAGCCGTCGACTTCGGCGCGGTGGCGATCCAATTCCTGCGAAACGCATATCGGGGAACTGGCCCCTACGCGAGAGATAAACCCAGGACGAATCTGCGTTTGATCGCCAACATCCAGGACCCCAGTTATGTCATCGTCGCGGCCAAAGCTGCGTCGGGCATTACGGACCTGTCGCAGATCCGGCAGAAGCGCTGGCCAGTCCGAATCCTCACGGCGGGAATCGGCGGTGACTTCACGCGCGTGTTGGCTCACTTTGGCCTGTCGAGACAGACCATTGAGGCTGCCGGCGGCCGCATCGGCAATACGCCTGAGGACCGGGAAAACTTCGACGTAGCGATCGGAGGAGGCGGCGGTATGACGACCGCTCCGGAATGGAGAATCTGGACGGAGATCAGCCAGAGATTCGACCTCAACTTCATCGAGTTGCCGGACGATCTGCTGGCGGAACTGGCCAGGGAGGGCGAACAAGACCGCGGCATCATCCCCGTGGGGCTATACCGCGGCATGGAGCGGCCGATCCCAACCGTAGTCCGGACGGGTACGGCGATCTATGGAAGGGCCGACATGCCGGACGGCTTCGCGTATGCGGTCGCGAAAGCGATGGACGAACAACAGCAACTGCTGCAGTGGAGACACCTGAACTTCTCGTATAACGTCCACACGGTTTGGAACGGGTACGAGGTCCCGCTGCATCCCGGCGCCGCCCGTTACTACAAGGAGAAGCACTACATGAAGTAGGCTGTTTTCGGGTATCGGATCTGAAGTTGACATATCATAACGAAGCCTGGCGGAAGACGTAGGGCTGGCAGAAAGAAAGGCAACGTCGATGAAGAGAGCATTCCTGGCTGCAATCATCGGGGGTGGGTTGTGTGTAGCCCAGACACCCGCACCGGTAAGAGTCGAAGGCGGATCGATTAACGGAACAGCGGAAGATGGGTTGACGGTCTATAGAGGCATCCCGTTCGCCGCACCGCCGCTGGGCGACATGCGGTGGCGGCCTCCTCAACCCGCCGCGAAGTGGGACGGAGTGAAACAGGCGGCAAAGTTCGGACCAAGATGCGTGCAGGGAATGGGAAACCCTGCCGGCGCCAATCCGGGTCCCGCAACGAGTGAGGATTGCCTGTACCTGAATGTGTGGACGCCGGCGAAATCCCCTAACGATCGCGTTCCCGTTCTGGTTTGGATTTACGGCGGCGGGTTCAACGCGGGCGCCACTTCCGAGCCCAACTATAGCGGCGAGCGTTTGGCCAGGAAGGGCGTGGTGCTGGTGAGCATCGCGTACCGGGTGGGGGCGCTCGGGTTTCTGGCGCACCAGGAATTGACCGCCGAGGACAAGCATCACGTCTCGGGGAATTACGGACTGCTCGACATGATCGCCGGCCTGGAGTGGGTGCGGAAGAACATTGGGGCATTCGGCGGAGACCCGCGTCGCGTGACCATCTTCGGCGAATCGGCCGGCGGCATTGCAGTCAGCATGCTGTGCGCCTCGCCGCTGGCGAAGGGACTCTTCCACGGCGCGATATCGCAGAGCGGGGGCTCGTTCGGCCCGCCTCGACAAACAACCTTCCCGGGCGAAAATCTGAAACGGCTGGCGGATGCCGAGCGTTCCGGCGAAGCCTACGCCAAAAACGCGGGATCATCGTCCATTGCGGACTTGCGTAAGATCTCCGCCGACAAACTTCCAGCGGGCGGCCGCGGCGGGGGCATGGCGTGGCCGATCATCGACGGAAAGGTAATTCCGGACGATCAATACAAGTTGTACGAGGCAAAGCGGTACAACGATACGCCGATCCTGGTCGGCTACAACTCCGACGAAGGCGCAAGCTTTTCGCCTCCGCGCACGCCGGAGGACTACATCTCCGGCGTGAAGGCCCGCTACGGCCCGTTCGCGGACCGTCTCCTGAAGGCCTACCCCACCGAGGCCACCACGGTTCCTAAAACCGCGCGCGACCTGGCGCGCGATGCGGCGTTCGGCTGGCATACCTGGATTTGGGCGCGGCTTCAGGCCAAAACGGGGAAATCCAAGGCTTACTATTACTACTTCGACCAGCACCCGGAGTATCCGGCCGATTCCCCGCGGGCCGGGTACGGCTCGCCGCATGGCGCGGATGTCCCGTACGTGTTCCAGCACCTCAATCCGTCGAATCCGCAAATTACGAAGCAGGACGAGGCGATCTCGGAGGCCATGGCGACCTATTGGACGAACTTCGCCAAGCGCGGCGATCCTAACGGTGGCGGACTCCCCACATGGCCAGCCTTCAGCGACGCCAAGCCGATGGTGATGGATTTCTCGCAGACTCCTCACACGGGACCGGTGCCCAGCGCCGAATCGCTCAAGGTTCTGGATGCGTATTTCGCGTGGCGCCGGACGCCGGAAGGTGAGGCGTGGGCGAAGTAGATCAGTGGCCCCCTTGGCATTGGGACGGCAAGCGCTTACAATGGTCACTTCGCGTTTCACGAAGCAACGGGGAGCCCTTTCGCGTTTGGATCGACGGACGGTTGGCGCCAGCGCCGCTGAACAACGCGAACAAGACGTCATTTGCGCGTGGCCGGGCCGGCGGGCGTACGTCGCCGGATGCCTGGCGATCGCGGCTGCTTGGCCGCAAAGGGCGCGTTCCGAGGCAGCAGCCCACGGGGAGAGCAACGATCATGAGCCAGGTACATACGATCCTACTGAGTGCCGGATTGGCAGTGTTGGCCTGCGCGGCATACGCCGACGACACCGGAGCTACCGCCCTTCTGCCGGCGGACTCCGCCTCCGTGTTCAAGCTGAGCGGCAGCGCCAGCGAGTTCGCGAAGATGTCGACCTCGGCAGTTACGGGCCAGCCGTTCAAGAGCGCGCTACGCATCGAAGTGTCCAGGAAGCCTGAGCGATCCCAGGACGTCCAGATCTCGGCTCCAGTGGATGCCGCCATGGCCAGCGGCGATGTCCTGATGGTTTCGTTCTGGTTGCGGTCCAGCGCGTCCGGGGAAGCGACACTCGATGCAGGGTTTCGTCCTGGAGGAGGCGGCCGTGGCCCGGCGCCCCTGAACATGCCCGCCGTGGCGGGAAGCGCATGGAAGAAGGTCGAACTCCCCTTCGCGCTGACGCGAGCCTACAACAAGGGCGAAGCCGAGGTTTTCTTTACTCTTGGACTAGGCCAGCAGACCCTCGAAATCGGCGGCATCGAGCTATTGAATTACGGCACGAGCAAGCGGGTGGCCGACCTGCCGTTCTCCAGGCTCGGCTACGGCGGTAGCGAACCCGGCGCCGCCTGGCGCAAGGCTGCGGAAGAGCGGATCGAGAAACTCCGAAAAGGCGATCTCACCGTGGTAGTCAAAGACAAGGCCGGCAAGCCGGTCCGCGGGGCGGAGGTCGCGGTTCGCATGAAAAAGCACGCGTTCCTTTTTGGGACGGCGGTGAGCGGCGTCGCCTTCTCCAGCGGGCGCATGAGCGCGGAGAATCTGGCGAAGTATAAGCAGCAGATCACTGAGCTGTTCAACTTCGCGGTGATGGAGAACGAAACCAAATGGCCGCAGTGGGCCAACGAGACGTCGCGCCCCGCGACGCTGGCGGTAATCGACTGGCTGCGCGCGAGCGGACTGCAGGTGCGCGGCCATAACCTGGTGTGGCCCTCCTGGCGTAACACCAACGTGAAAGCCGCAGTCGATGCCAAGAGCGACCCTGCCGCGCTGGCCAAGGTCATTACCGACCATATTACCGAGACCACCACTGCGCTCCGCGGACGCCTGGTGGACTGGGACGTCATCAATGAGACGTTCAGCAACCATGATTTCATGGACATCCTGGGCCGGCATGCCATGGTGGACTGGTTCAAGGCGGCGCGGGCCGGCGATCCGGCAGCAAAACTGTATATCAACGACTTCAACATCATTGAAGGCACAGACCAGGCCCATCAGGACGACTTTGCCGCGACCATCCGGTACCTGATCGACGAGGGAGCACCTGTAGAAGGAATCGGGCTCCAGAGCCACTTTCCGGCGCGGGTCACGCCGATGGACGAATTGATGAAGCGGTTCGATCGTTTCGCGGCATTCGGCAAGGAACTGGAGATCACCGAATTCGATATCAACACGTCCGACGAAGTTACCCAGGCCGATTACACCCGGGACTTTATGACTGCCGCTTTCAGCCAGCCGGCGGTCAAGGCGTTTCTGATGTGGGGATTCTGGGAGGGCTCCCACTGGATTCCGAAGGGCGCCATGATGCGGCGCGACTGGTCCATCAAGCCAAATGGTGAGGTTTATAAAGATCTCGTGTTCAAACGATGGTGGACGACTACCAATGCCAAGACGGGCGCGCAGGGGACCTTCGCGACGCGGGGTTTCCTGGGCGATTACGAGATCGAAGTGAAGGCCGGCGGTAAGGCTAAGACGGTGCGCGTGAGCCTCCCCAAGGAGGGCGCCAAGGCCGAGTTGGTGCTGGAATAGTGGCGCCCTGCCGCGAGACAGGCTTTCGACAGTTTGAGCTTTGAAAGGAGACGCAATGTCCAATTCCAAGAGTCACACGGCAATGAATCGCCGCCAGGCACTTCTGCTACCGGCGACAGCAGGGTTGGGGGCCGCGCTGGCCCAGACCGCCAAGGCGTCCGACAGCACCAAGACCGCGGCGCACCAGGCTCCAGGCAACTGCTCGACGCCTCGTTCCGCGGTCGCGAAAACACAATACGGCAGCGTGCGCGGGTACGTCGATGCCGGAACGTTCACGTTCAAAGGAATACCGTACGGGCAGGATACCAGCGGCGAAAACCGATGGCTCCCGGCTAAACCGCCCAAGCCATGGGAAGGCGAGTACCCCGCCCTCGTCTATGGGGCCAACTGTCCGCAGCGACTTCACGACTATACCGCGATCGAGCAGTCATTCCTGCAGGATTGGGACGACGGCTACATGAGCGAAAACATGCTCAAGCTGAATGTCTGGACATCCTCTCTGACCGGGAAGCGGCCGGTGATGGTGTATTTCCATGGCGGCGGCTTTACCTTCGGCTCTTCGTATGAGCTGCCCTCGCAGGAAGGCGCGCAGATGGCCCGGCATCACGATGTGGTGGTGGTAACGGTGAATCACCGCCTCAACATCCTCGGATTCTTCGACGTGTCCGAAATTGGGGGACCGGCATATGCCGATTCGGTAAACGCCGGCATGACGGATCTGGTGGCCTCGCTTCGCTGGGTACGCGACAACATCGCCAATTTCGGAGGCGATCCCGACAAAGTCATGATTTACGGCCAGTCGGGCGGCGGCTCCAAGGTGACCTGCCTGATGGGCATGCCCTCGGCGGCGGGACTGCTCCATCGCGCTTCGGTGCAGTCGGGCGGAGGCGGCAACCCTCCCAGCGCCGAGCAGTCCAGAGAGTTGTCCAGACAGATCATGAAGGAGCTGGGATTGGCGCCCAACGATCTCGCCTCGCTGCAGAAGATGGAGTGGTCGAAACTGAATGCGGCCGCAAATGCCGCTGCCGCCAAGATCAATGGGCCTGCGCCGCGCTCCCTCGGGATGGGTTCGCCGGCGGGGTCCACGCCGCGCGTTGGGATGGGGCCAACCCTCGATAGCCGCGTGGTAACGATGCGCTCCTTCTACGAAGGCGCTCCCGAGATTTCCAGGAACGTGCCGATGCTGATCGGCTCGGTCAGCGAAGAAGGCAATCGCATGTCTTCCAAGCCAACCGAGGCGGAGTGGCATGCTACCCTGGCGGGCACCGTGGGCGAAGCCAAAGCGAGCGCCCTGATCGCCGCCATGAAGAAGGAGCACCCGGAAAAGAGCATCCGGACGCTGTCCTACGGTGTGAGCGGCCTTCTGGTGCGCAACAACGTCACGCGCATGGCCAGGATGAAATACGAACTGAAGGGAGCGCCGGTGTATCAGTATTACTTCACGTGGCAAGCGCCGATGCTGGAGGACGCGGGCGCTTGGCACACGGCCGAGCTCGCCTTCTGTTTCGACAATACCAAGCGCTGCGAACAGGGCACAGGCAATACGCCGGAGGCACAGGCGCTCGCCATGAAGATGGCGACGGCGTGGGCGAATTTCGCCCGCAGCGGCAACCCCAGCCAACCCGGATTAACCTGGACCCCCACCGATCCAACACGCTGCCAAACGATGGTGTTCGACAATCACTGTCGCATGGTGGACGATCCGGAGGGTGAAGTACGAAAGATCCTGCTCGCATAGCAGGCCGGGAGCTTCGCACTGTCCATGGGCGGCCATCTTGCTTCAGCCCGGATTTGACCGCCCACAACTGCATCGCGGCCTTGGCTTAGCGACACTGGCCGACATGGTGTTATGTTTACATCATCCCTGGGGCTGGACCGAGTATGTCATCCCTATTGGCAATCCGGGTCCAGGACGGATCCGGGGGGAGGGTAGTCAAAAATGCATCGAACGACTCGCAATTACGGTTGTCTGACGATAACAGCGGCATGGTTACTGGCATCGCTCACTGCGCCGGCCGCCAAAGCTCAATTGTTTTCCTGGAACAAGGAAGAGATGGTGGAATACACCAAAGCCTGGACGGGCGAACGCTTTCCCGACGGGCGGCCCAAAGTTCCGGACAGTTGGCTCGAGCGTGCCAAGGAGATGTCACAGGAAGAAGTGATCATTCCGCCAGGTCGTGGCGGTGGCCCGCCAAACATCGCCAGCTTCAGCCAGTTCGACGGGAAGTTCAAGGTGTTACACCCGGAACTGAAGATGGCTGGCCGCGTGGTGACCGCCATGTACATGCCGACGCGTGCCGATATCGATACCATCCTCTTCGCCAAGGCGCGCGATAAGGGTGTAGCCCTGACGAACCAGTGGCCGATCGATCAATTGCAGCCCGGAGACGTGCTGGTGATCGACATGTACGGAAAGGTGGACGGCGGCGGCATCATCGGCGACAACCTTTACTACTACATTATGGAGGCGACGAAGGGGGGCGGCGTGGTGATCAACGGCTCTCTGCGCGATCTGGAGGGTGTCAGCGAAATCAAGCTGCCGGCGTACGTGCGTACCATTACGCCAACCTGGTTCGGCGGGTCGACCCTTTACGGCTACAACGTGCCGGTGCGCATGGGAAACGTGGTGGTGATGCCGGGCGATATCGCATTCGGCGACAGGGAAGGTGTATCCTTCATTCCACCATCGCTGGCCGAGAGCATCCTGGATAAGGCGGACGAAACCCACATCCACGACGAATGGACGAAGATGAAGTTCCACCAAGGTAAGTACAAGTCGACCGACATCTACTCCGTGCCGCGCACGGAAGAGCTTCGCAAGGAATACCAGGAATACCTCAAGAAGAAGTTGGATGAACTGAAGGCGGCTCGCGCCGCAGGAGCCAAGAAGTAAGCGCAGCCCGACGAAGCGGATTTGAGTGCCAAAAATGCGGCACTTGCAGTAAAGTCATTCCCGGAAGGAGGATTTGATGCAACGAACGGATCGTAGAACTCTGCTGAAAGGTGGGCTGCTGTCGATCGCGGGCATGGCGGGAATGCCATCCCTATCGGCCGCCGTGGAGCAGGCCACAACTCCGTACAATCGGCCCAAACTGAAGATCACCGAAGTCCGCACGGCCGAAGTGCGCGTGCATGGCTACCAGGTGCATGTCCACATCCACACGGACCAAGGCATCATCGGTCAAGGCGAAAGCACGGACGCCGCGCAGGGTAACGTGCCACTCATCCGTTCATTCGCGCGGATGCTCATCGGGCAGGATCCGTTGAACATTGAGGCTGCTTTCGAGCGCATCCGCACTTCCGGCGTGTTCGCAGGGGCGCAAGCCGGCCAGTATGTGACGGCGCTGACCGGCGTCGAAACCGCGCTGTGGGATATCGCGGGAAAAGCGCTGGGCCTGCCCGTATATCAGTTGCTCGGTGGAAGGGTGCGCGACCGCGTGCGCATCTACTGCGATTCCGGGGAACGGGAAATGATCCCCGGCGACGAGCGGTCCCTGGCGCGCATCAAGCAAATCCAGGACCTTGGGTTCACCGCCGCGAAAATCGATATTGACGACGCCATGGATCCGGCGCGGTTCGACCGCGTGAATTGGACGGCCTCGAACAGCGAAATCGACCACATGCTGGCGAAAATCGCGTTTACGCGCGAGAACTATCCAAGAAGTATCGACCTCGCTGTGGATATGCATGCCCGCTATGACGCTACCACGGGTAAGCGCGTCGCCAAGGAAGTCGAGAAGTTCAAGCTGCTGTGGCTGGAGGAGCCGGTGCCGGCGGAAAACATCGACGCCATGCGCGAGGTGCGCGCCTCCACCAGCACGCCCATCTGCTGCGGTGAGAACATCTACATGCGCTGGGGTTTCCGGGAAATTCTCGAGAAACGCGCCGCCGATATCATCATGCCCGATTTCCAGAAATGCGGCGGCCTGCTCGAAGCCCGCAAAATCGCCGACATGGCTCACACCTATTACGTGCCGGTGGCGCCCCACGCGGTGACATCGCCTATCGGCATGATGGCCAGCGCGCACGTGTGCGCGGCCATTCCCAACTTCCTGGTCCAGGAGTGGCACTGGATCGATTCGCTCGACTTGTGGCGGAACTTCGTGAAGGAGGGAGAAATCATTGATAAGGGCTTCATCCGTATGCCGGAGCGCGCCGGCATCGGCGTAGAAATGAACGAGGAGGCCGCACGAAAGGCGCAGGTGCCGGGGACGCCATGGTTCGAGCCGGTACAGACAGGGAGAGGGCGAGGGTAAGAGTTAGTCGTAAGCGCTCTGCCCGCGATTTCTGCGCTACAGCCGCCGCAACCGGCGGAGCATCTCGTTTGCGCTGGCGCTGATGTTCGGATCGGCATCGCGCGCGGCCATTTTGAAGTGCTCTATGGCACCTGCGGAATCGCCGGACTGGCTCATCACCACGCCTAGTTCGTAATGTGCGCGGCCGGAACTGGGATTGAAGCTCAGGGCGATATTGAGTTCCCGTTTGGCGCCCGCGGAATCGCCTTTGGCCGAAAGCACCGATCCCCACAATTCGTGTGCCGGAGCCAGCTTCGGATCCAACGCCAAAGCGGCCTTGACCTGCTGTTCCGCGGCGTCGAAATCATTCAGGTTGGCAAGTA
>PMTT01000508.1:18699-22353 GCA_003167275.1 Bryobacterales bacterium
GAGGTAGTTGTGCATCTCGACGGCATCGGGATTGAGTTCGATGGCTTTCTCCAGGCCGCTCTTCGCTTCCGCCGCCTTGTCCTGTTTCCAGAGGACCCAACCGAGTAGCCCCCAAGCGGCCGGATCGCCGGGCCGGAGTTTCGTTGCCGTACGAAAGGCAGCCTCGGCCCTGGCCCACTGTCTCGATTCCATGAGCGCATCTCCCAGTTCGAGCTGGACGATTTCTGAATGGGGCGCGCGCCGCGCGGCTTCTTCAAACGCTGCGATGGCTCCCGGTATATTCCCCGCGGAACGGTACCCTTCGCCGAGGCCCGCATAGAAACCGGCCTGAGCGGGGTGAAGACGGCCGATCAGAGTGGCCAATCGGTTGAGACCGGCGTCCAGATTGCTTCGGTCCACGATCTGGGCCAATGCACCGTATAGCGGGTCATCGGAGTTGGGCGCCAGAGTGGGCGGCAAGTAGGGCACGACCTCACCGCGATATCCGGTCGCCGGAGACTCATGGATTTCCGCCTTCTCTGCCAGAAGGTCTCCTGCCGGTTTCATTCGAACGATTCTGTGGTCGGTTATGACGATGTGAACGGCATCGTCGGTCCGGCGCTTCGGCATGTGACACGCCACGCAGTTCGCGCCGGCGGCATGCTCGGGCCTCGTTTGCAGCGAAACCTGGTGGCAGCTTTGGCAGGCGGCGTTGTAATGTGCCGCCGCACTCTCGCCGCGAGGAATGGCGTGGGGATCGTGGCAGGTCGTGCAGCGAAGCTTCCCGGCGCTCTTCAAGAAACATGCCGACTCGCGCAAACGATATCCGGCATGATTGACCTCGAAATCCGCGTTCTTGCCCGCTGCCCTGCCGAACGAGAGGCGGAAGTCGGCAAGAGGCTGGCCAGGTATGTACGAGAAAGGCCCGCGATTGAAGCGCTGCAGGGAATGGGGCAGGAGGCGGCTTGTGGTTTCGAGATGACACTGCAGGCAGACCTCCATCTCGCGTTCCGGGCTCAAGCGAGCGGGATTTATGATGGCGGCTCGGATCTGCTGCGGTGTGGCGCCGGTTCTTCCGGCGGCTTCCACGTGCTGCTGCCCGGGGCCGTGGCATCTCTGGCAATCGATTCCCTGCGGGAGCGGCTCGACATATTGGGCCTCCGCTCCCAGTTCGTCGTGCCCCTCCGGGATGCGCGGATAGGCGTTATGGCAGAACATGCACTCGTAGTGGATCACGCGCGTGGAGCCCTGGTAATCGGCTCTGTCGTAACCCGGATTCATCCCCCAATAGCCGCCTTTTTCCGAGTACCAGCCAAGCGGCAACTGCTGGAGCGTGCCTCGGGGCGTGAGGTGCAGATAGGTACGCCCATGATTGCCGGAACCGAGAACGAAATCGATCTGTTTTTCTTCGACGTTGGTCTCCCGTCCATCGAAGCCGATCTGCCAGCGCCGTTGGAAGTATTTCCCGCCGCGCGCCAGCACGTTGAACCAGGTGTCGGATGCAGGGTGGTAGCACGGAAGGCCGCTCTTGAAGTCCTCGACCGCCGTTTCCGGGGTGAGCCGGTAGAAGGATCGCCCCATGCCAGTCTGGCGGTACGTCTGGGCCTTGTCAGCGTGGCACTGGCCACAGACAGCCGGGTCCACGTAGGCGTTGCCGGCTGCGGCCCTAGCGCCGGGCGCGACGACACCAATGGCGGTCAAAAGAATCGCGATTCTGATTCGCATTACCCCAACCCCGCCCGAGCCGCCGGGCGGAAAGTCTCGCGCCGCACAATTCCCGAACCTTCGCGAATCACTACCAATTGGTTCGCAGCGACGTCCGCGATCTTCTCCTGCTTCCCGCTCGGCCACCGGATCTCCAGGTTTGCGGACTGCTCCCCTCCGAGGCCAAAGTGCAACCGCCGATCGTTTGCGGAAAGGTACGAGGACTGCGCCGCCACCGCCTGGACTTGCTTCCGCTCTCCGTACGTCGCAACGACTTGCGCTCCGATCGCACTGCGGTTCGACTCCACGCCGACGAGCAATACCTTCAGCCAGCGATTGTTCCCGCTGACATCGTTGCGGAACAGCGACGGCGGCTCATTCATATTCATGATCAGAATATCCATGTCCCCGTCGTTATCGAAGTCTCCGAACGCGGCACCGCGGCTGGAGTGCAACTCGCTCATGGCCGGGCCGGCAAGATCGAGGATCTCTTCGAATTTGCCGCCGCCCAGGTTACGAAAAATCACGCTGGGCGTCTTGTAAGGAGCGCTCGGATCGGCCGCCTCCACCTCCGGATAGACCATCCCGGTGGTGAAAAAGATCTCCGGCAGTCCGTCATTATCGAAGTCCTGTATTGCCGCGCCCCAGCCGACGAAGCGCGTTTCCACCCTGAGGCCCGCGCGCGTGGTGGCATCGCGGAAGGAGCCGTTTCCATTGTTCTTATAAAGCACATGCGTGTCGGAACTGAAGTGGGTCTTGAAGATATCGAGATTACCGTCGGTATCGAAGTCGCCGAGGCCGACTCCCATGCCGCCTTGTTCGCGTCCGTCTTCGTTCAGGGCAACACCACTTTCGAGGCCGCGCTCGGTAAACGTGCCGTCGCGATTATTGCGGAACAGGAGGCTGGGTGTGGTGTCGCAGGCAACATAGATATCCGGCCATCCGTCGCCATCGAAATCGGCCGCCACGGCGGTCAAAGGGTAGTTCGGAGTGACGGCGGCGATGCCCGATCGCTCGCTCACATCCGTGAAGGTGCCGTCCCCGTTGTTGCGATAGAGGCGGCAGCGCTCCTGCGGAAGGCCGCCAGGACCGCAGAACACGGGCACCCCGCCGCGATTGCAGGTGGGATTCGTCCCTCGAATCGGAGTCTTGTCCGGATCGAAAACGACGTAGTGATTGACGAAGAGGTCCAGTCTGCCGTCGCGGTCGTAGTCGATCCATGTGCAACCTGTGCCGTAGCGCGTTCCGGCGTGGATCAATCCGGCCTTATCGGTGACGTCGGTAAATGTGCCATCGCCGTTATTGTGAAACAGAATGTTCTGCCCCCAACAGGTGATGAACACGTCGTCGAAGCCGTCGTTATCGTAGTCGCCGACGGTGATTCCCGCGGCCCAGACGCTGCGGCCCAGTCCGGACTGCGCCGTTACATCGCGAAAGGTGCCGTCCCGATTATTGCGATACAGCCGAATCGTCGCATCTTTTGGCGTCAGGCCCTTGCGTCGGCGGCCGGTCAGGGTGATGATATCGAGCCAGCCATCGTTATCGTAATCGATGAACGCCACGCCGCATCCCATCGCGTCCAGAATGTAGTCCACATGGCCTTCATTGCCGTAAATCACGGGAGCGCGGAGTCCCGCCTGGGCCGCGACATTGACGAATTTGGCATGGAACGGCAGGCCGGATGGTTTCCCGCGCGGCGCCGGTGCGATGCCTCGGGAAGCCATTCCGCTGTACTGCTGCCCCGCGGTGAAACGGGCACCGACGAGGCCGAGGGCTGCTGCGGAGAGAACCTTCCGGCGTGTCATTGCGCTTCTGCTAAGAATATCAAACTCGAAATCGGGTAGAATCGAACCGAAATGGGAGGCTGCAAAACGGGAACGGTCGCACGTCTGCCGGTGTTGCTTGCCGCCGCGGCAATCACCGCTGCCGCATGGCAGCCAACCGGCGCGCAGTTGGTCAACGCCGGCCGCT
>PMTT01000453.1:0-11803 GCA_003167275.1 Bryobacterales bacterium
GGCTTTGCCCGGCGTGGGCTGGGATGTCGCTGGCGCGGGCGTCTGCGCGAATGCCATTCCGGCCGCGAGGGCGGCAACTGTTGCAAGTCTCGTCAAATACGTCTTCATGGTTGTTTCACCTCTCAATATCGACTGTAAAGGCCTACCGTAAATCTGATTTGTCTGCGCGGTAAATCCGTGTAAAGTGTGGCCTCGATTGACTGAACCCGAAGAAGGGCCCGGTGGTTGCGGTCATCTCGCTGATTTACGAACTCTTACATTCGCTACACCAAGCCTTACGCGCGGCCAAATCCAGGCGTGGTAAGTTTTAACCGTGCCCATCTTATTGGTCGACGACGACGCGGAACTCTGCTCCCTGCTGGGCGAGTTCCTAAAGCGGGAAGGCTTTGCGGTGGAATGCGAGCATGAAGGTCACCGCGGCCTCGAGAAGGCGTTGCAGCCGGGGGTCGACCTGGTGGTGCTGGACGTGATGCTGCCGGGTATCGATGGCTTCGAGATCCTGCGGCGGCTGCGTCCCCAGAGTAAGGTGCCGGTGATCATGCTGACGGCGCGCGGCGAAGATGTGGACCGCATTATCGGACTGGAATTGGGCGCCGACGACTACCTCCCGAAGCCCTTCAATCCTCGCGAACTGGCGGCCCGGATGCGGGCGATCCTGCGCCGGTACGAACCGCGGCCCGCGGCGCCATCGGGTCGTCTGGAAATCAACGGCGTGGCGTTAGATACCGGCACGCGCGAGGTGCTGGCGCACGGCAAGCATGTGGAGTTGACCACCTTCGAGTTCGACATCCTGGAACTGCTGATGCGCTCGGCCGGCCGAGTGCTTTCGCGCGATACGCTGATGGAGAATTTCTATAACCGCAAGGCCACCGCGTTCGACCGCTCCATCGACATGCACATCAGCCACCTGCGCAAGAAACTGGAAGCCGGTGATACCTTGATTAAGACGATNNTTCGTGGTGGGGTCGGCGTTCATCTCCGCCCTCAGCGTCAACCAGAATGCTTCGGACCAGCAGGCTCCCGGCGCCCGCCTGGTGAAGTTTCAACTGGAAGAAGCGCGCGTCACGTACGAGACCGGCGGGCGGCCGGCGCTCCAGCTTTTTCTCGACAATCTGCAGAAGATCTATGACGCCAAAGGGGTCCTGACCGACGAGAAGGGCCGCGACCTTTTGACCAATGAAGATCGCTCCGATCTGGTTAGCCGGGCACGGAGGCGGCCTGCATTCCCCTACATTCGGGCCGGCGACGGGATGGTGGCGCGGCCCGCCGATGACGGCCGGTACTGGTTCTTTTTGATCGTGCCGCGGGAGACGCCGGGGTCGTGGTTCCTGATGCCGGAGCACCTCTTTATGATGGCCGCGGCGGTGCTGCTGTGCTATTGGCTGGCCTTCCACCTGACCAGTCCCGTGCGCGCGCTCCAGAAGGCAGTGGAGCGCTTCGGCCGCGGCGACCTTGCGGCCCGCGCCGGATCGAATCGCCGCGACGAATTGGGCCAGTTGGCCCGCACCTTCGACCGTATGGCGGACCGCATCGAGACCCTGCTGACCGCCGAGCGGCGTCTCTTGCTCGACATCTCGCACGAGCTGCGCTCGCCCCTGGCGCGGCTGGGCGTAGCGGTGGAGCTGGCGCGGTCGGGCGACGATTTGAACGCCGCGCTGAATCGCATTCAGAAGGAGTCCGACCGGCTGAACGCGCTGGTGGGGCAGCTTCTGCAGGTGACTCGCGCGGAAGGCGACCCGAGCTCGCTGCGGCAGAATGTGGTGCGCCTGGACGAGCTCGTGCAGCAGCTTGTGGACGATTCCGCGATCGAGGCGGCGGCGCACGGCTGCGAGTTGAAATACGAGAAGCGCGAGCCGGTGACGGTCGCGGGCGATCCGGAAATGCTGCGCCGCGCGGTGGAGAACGTGATCCGCAATGCCATCCGGTATGCGCCTCCGAAATCGTCAGTGGAAGTTTCGCTGGCGCGGAATAACGGCTCGGCGGTAGTGGATGTGCGGGACCACGGTCCGGGGGTTCCGGAAGAGGCGCTGCCTCGGCTTTTCGACGCGTTCTACCGGGTGGAGAGTGACCGCGACCGGTCGAGCGGGGGCATCGGGCTGGGCCTTTCGATCGCCCGCCGCGCCATCGAACTGCACCACGGGAAGATTCGCGCAAGGAATGCCGAGCCAGGCCTGGAGGTGGAGATGGAGCTGCCGGTGTAACACGGGCATCCTTGCCTGTGTGGGGTTTGGGGGCTAACGCCCGTCAGCAAAAGGGGATAGAATAAAAACCATGGATCTTGAGCGGGCGATGGAGTTCATGCTGGAACAGCAGGCTAAGTTCCAGGAGAACCTGGTGCAGCACGATGAGCGGCTCGCTAAGGCCGAGCGTCTGCTGATCCGCGGTGCGGAGATGCTTGCGATTCATCGAGAGGCCAACAAGGAGACCGATCAGCGGATTACCGCGCTGGTATTAGCACAGCAAGGGAATGATCAGCGTCTGGCAGCGAATGAGCAGCGTCTGGCAGCGAATGAGCAGCGTATGGAAGGGAATGAGCGGCTTACGCAGGAGTTGCGCGACTCTACCCTTGCCACTCAACAGGGTTTGAGAGAGATGCAAGCCAGCCTCAAGATCTTCCTCGATTCCATGAGCAAAGGGGGCAATGGACACTAGTCCGCCGCCCTTCCTTCCCGGTACCAGCCCCCCACAGATTGTCCGAAACCTTCCACTAGTTCAAATCGTCAGATGAGCATGTCTCGTCGGTCCCTCCCTGCACTCAGCGCCATTTTACTTTTTACTTTCTTTGGTTTACCTGCTCATGCCCAAAGGATATCGAATCACTACGCAATCGTTTTATCCGACCCCGCGATCGCCGACCGGTTCACCACTCGGGAGGCTACCCGGTCTGATGCAGCCGTAAGCTACCGCCGCCAGATCGAGCAGCGGCAAGAAAGCCTCAAAACCGAACTGGCATCGCGCAGGTTCAACGTCTTGGGTTCCGTTTCGACGCTCTCGAATGCCGTTTTTGTTGTGACCACTCCCGATCGGGTGAAGGAGATCGAATCGCTTCCTGGTGTGCTGGGAGTGATCCCCATGCGTGCCATGCGGGGGCGGATCAACCGCGCCGTTCAACTGATGAACGCGCCCGCGGCCTGGAGTCTGCTGGGTGGCGTGAATCAGGCGGGCGCCGGAATCAAGATCGCGATCCTGGATAGCGGAATCGATCAGACTCATCCGGCCTTTCAGGATTCGTCCCTGCAGCCTCCGGCGGGCTTTCCGATCTGTACGAACAATCACCCTGAGGATTGCGCCTACACCAACAGCAAGGTGATTGTAGCGCGCAGTTACGTTCGGTTGATTTCGGCTGGAACCGATCCTAACAATGTGGCGGCCACTTCGTTTCCCGACGATTATTCGCCGCGTGACCGCCTGGGCCACGGCACCGCGGCCGCATCGGTGGCCGCGGCCAATCAGAATACCGGGGCGCTTACCTTCAACGGAATGGCTCCCAAAGCTTTTCTGGGGAACTACAAGATTTCCGGATCTCCGGACGGCGTGGGCACCGGCCTTACTACCACTACGTTCGAAGACATTGCCGCCATGGCGATTAACGATGCGTTCAACGATGACATGGACATTGCCAACTTCTCGTACGGCGCGCTCGCCGTTACGGGCCCTTTGGATTCAGGAGCGACCTGCGGCCTTTCGGCGGGGGTTCCCTGCGATTTCATCGCCTCGAATTTCGAGAAGGCGGCCCGTGCCGGCCTGGTGATTACGGTCTCCGCCGGCAACGATGGTGAATTCTCCGCCCAGCAATATCCGAGCTTTAGCCTGATCTCCACGCCGAGCAACGCTCCTTCGGTAATCTCGGTGGGCGCGACTATGAATTCGCACGTGCTGCAGCCCGCTGTCAGCGTATTAGGGGGCCCGGCCAATTTGCAATCCATAGCAGCCCAGACCAGCGACCTGACAGCGGATTTCCCCAGTGCGCTTGACCTCTCCCTGGTGGATGTAACCCAACTGGGCGACGACGGAACCGCGTGCAGCGCCCTGCCACCCGATTCGCTGGACTTCTCGCTTGCGTTGATCAAGCAGAGCACTTCGAGCACATGCAGCTTTTCGGACCAGGCCTTTAACGCTGCCGACGCGGGCGCCTACGGCGTCATTTTCTACATGGCGACCTCCGCAGCGCCGATTCCCGCCGAGGTCGAGGACGCCTTCGGCAACTTCCCAAACTTAGCGACAGTCGTGGTAGTTTCTAACAGCGATGGCCTCGCGCTCCAGACCTATGTCGACGCTAATCCGAACAACGATACGCTGATCGATCCCGTCGGAAGCGCGATCGACATTTCGACCTACAACCAACTCTGGAGTTTCAGCCCGCCGTTGGCGGCAAACCAGTTGTTGGGCTTCTCCTCGCCCGGGCCGGATGCGGGTGATCTTGCCATCAAACCGGACATCGTGGCTGTTGGCGGCCAAGATCTGAACAACGACCCGAGCTTCGCCGACGGCACGTTTCTGGCTGGCGCGTCAGGCCTCTACATGGCCACCCAAAGCTACGCCAACAGCGAACTTTACAGCGAGACCAGGTACATCGCCGCCGACGGAACCAGCTTTTCCGCGCCAATGGTAGCCGGCGCCGCGGCGCTCCTCAAGCAGCTTCATCCCACAATGACGGCGGCGCAGATCAAGGCCGTCCTGATGAATTCGGCTGCCCAGGACACCACCCAGGATGAGTACGGCTTTCCCGTGGATGTGATCACGATAGGAGCAGGCCGGCTGGACGCAGGCGCTGCCGCAAACGCAACTGTGGCGGTAAGCGTGGTGACAGCCGATGGGTCCAACCCGGTTTCGCTTTCCTTCGGCGCGTTGAAAAGCAGCTCGCTTCCGATCAAGAAACAGGTTCAGATTACGAACTTCGGTTCCAGTTCCGTTTCGCTCACCATCGCATTCTCCGCGAACCAGAAGAGCGCAGCTACTCTCTCGGTGGATCAACCGAGCGTGACCGTACCAGCGGGCGGTTCCGTCACCATCAATGTGACATTGTCGGGCTCGCTGCCGGGCACGGGCGAATACTCTGGCGCGCTCACGGTGCAAGGCTCGGGCATCTCCCTGCGCGTGCCGTATATGTTCCTGGTGCCCTTCGGAACGGCTTATGACATCGTTCCGATCCAATACCAGCAGGCGTCCACCTCGTATCCGTGCGTCGAGGGGATTCCTGGGCAGGATGCTGGATATGTTGGCGTAAGATTGATCGATGCAACCGGGGCGCCTGTGGTCGGGACGCCCGTAACGTTCACCCTTTCGCGCGGTAACGGCACCACGCTGGCCAGTGCACCGGTCAATTCCGTGGGCTACAAGACAACGGCCTGCACCGTGGCGAGCACAGGCACCACAGCCACCTGCCAGACAGATCAATATGGCATCGCCTACACCGAAGTCCTGTTGTCGTCACTGGTAGGCGCCAGCCCTTCGATCACCGTCAGGGGAGGGGGCATGTCGACCGCTTTTGGAGCCAATACGGGTATTTGCCCCGCGGCAGTCATCGCGCAGCCGACGATCACGTCCATCACGGATGCCAGTTCGGGCGGTTCCTCCGCCGTGCCGGGTTCCTATATCGCGATCAAAGGAACGGCGCTGGCCAATCCCGCGGCAATCTCCGCCTTCGATGGAATTGGCGATTACGCCTATTTCCTACCGCTACCCTACAGCCTGGACGGCGTGAGCGCGAGTTTCGACATCCCCGGATCGTACGATGGGAATCCGATCGACTATAACGGCCAGCCGGGCCCGGTCACCTTTGTGAGCGTGGACGGTGGGACGGTGTACGTCCAGGTCCCTTGGGAGATGCAGGGGGCGTCGTCTGTGCAGGTGAAGGTGACCACGGACTTTTTTGCGCCTAGCAACGTGGTAACGGTTCCGCTGGTGCCGTATGCGCCGTCGATTTTCCAGAACCCGGATGGTAGCGGCATCGCGTACGCGTACAATGTGACGACCAATTCGGAGGTGACGTCCAGCAACCCGGTCAAGGCTGGGGACATCGTGGAGTTTTTCGCCAATGGACTGGGGCCGGTCAACAACCAGCCGGCGACCGGCGCGAACCTGCCACCCTCTCCCACCGTGGCCAACACAACCACCCAGCCCACCGTCACGGTTGGCGGAGTGCCAGCGACGGTAACTTACAGCGGGCTGGATTATGCGCTTGGCGATTCGCCCCTTTTGTTCGAATACGGTGTGGCCATCAAGATACCTGCGGGACTGGCCGGCAGCGTGCCAGTGGTGCTTTCGATCGGTGGGGTGAACGCGAGCCCGCTTCCGATTCCCGTGCATTAGTCGCCGTAGGGTATGCTTTAGCTTGCCCAACAAGAACCAAACATAAACGGAAGATTCGGCAAGCTAAAGCATACCCCACAGATTGTCGGCAACCTTGGACACTTGTTTGTCGTCACATGAACATGTCCAGATGGCCCCTTAAAGCCTCACAACGCGCAATTTTCCTCCTTCTATGCGGTATCCCGGCGTTTGCCCAGTTCCTTCCCAATCGCTACACCGTGATCCTCGAGGATCCTCCGGTTTCCGCGCGGTTTACCAGCCGGGAGGAGATGCGGAATACGCCCGCCGAGGCGTACCGCCAGCAGATTGAGACCAAGCAGGCAGCCGTCCGCCAGGAGATGGTACGGCGGAATTTCAAAATCACCGGCTCCACTTCCGACCTGCTCAACGCCATCTTTGTGACCACCACATCGGATCGTTTGGCGGAGTTGCAGAGCATCCCCGGGGTTCTCGGCGTGAGGCCCATGCGGCTATACAAAGCCACGCTCAACAAGGCCACCCAGTTGATGAACGCGCCGGCCGCCTGGAACCTGGTGGGCGGCCAGGGCAACGCCGGGAGTGGAATGAAGATCGGCATCATCGACACCGGGATCGACCAGACCCATCCCGCTTTTCAGGACTCCTCGCTTGCCATACCCGCCGGATTTCCAAAGTGCACCACGGGCCACCCGGAAGACTGCGCCTACACCAATAACAAGGTCATCGTGGCGCGCAGTTATGTTCGCGACGCGGCCACGGCATATATCACGGACCCCACCAATCCGGCGGCACAATCGATTCCGGACGATTATTCCCCGCGCGACCGTGTGGGCCACGGCACGGCTACCGCGTCCGCAGCCGCGGGAAACACCAACACCGGCGCCGTAACATTCACGGGGATGGCGCCCAAAGCCTATCTGGGGAACTATAAAGTTCAGGGTAGTCCCGGGGTTAACGATGGCGCCGACGACCAGTCTCTGATCGACGCTCTGACCGACGCGGTCAGCGATGGCATGGATGTCGTCAGTCTCTCGATCGGTGGCATCGCCCTGACGGGAGCGCTGGATGTCGGGCCGACCTGCGGAAATCCTGCCGGCGTGCCCTGCGATCCGGTGGCGTTCGCCTATGAGGCCGCGGCAAAGGCGGGCATGGTGATCGCGGCGGCGGCCGGGAACGACGGGAGTACCGCTTTCAATAATGGAGAACAGTATCCGTATTTCGACTCCATCTCGTCGCCGGCGTCGGCGCCTTCGGTGATCGGAGTGGGAGCGACCACGAACTCCCACGTCTTTGTGCCGAGCGTGAGCGCCAACCCCGCAAGCGCGCCGTCGAGCGTGAAGGGACTTGCCGCTCAGCTTAGCGATTCGATCTTCGCTCCCTCGTTTTTGGGAGCCAACGCGGCGCCGCTGGTAGACGTCACGAAGCTGGGGAATGACGGGTATGCATGTACTTCCCTGCCGGCTTTCTCCTTGAATGGCGCCTACGCTCTGATCGAGAGAGGGCCGACGGCCAGCCCTTGCTCCTTCTTTACCAAGTCGAGCAACGCGCAATTGGCCGGCGCCGTGGGAATTATTTTCTACATGGCCGACTCCAGCACCACGATTCAGCCGTCGGGTATGGACTGCAACACAGGATCGTGTTTCATCGGACCGGTGGTGATGATCGCGAATAGCGACGGCCTGGCGCTGAAGAATTACATCGACGCCAACCCGGGACAACTCGTCACGATCGACACTGCCGGAATCGAACAGGATCTGGCAACCTTCAGCCAACTGAACGGCATCAGCCCGCCGCTGGCCGCCAATCAACTCGCCAGTTATTCGTCCTTTGGCCCGACACCGGACGGCGCGATCAAACCCGACCTGGTGGCCACCGGAGGATTTGACGCGGGTGCGCTGGGCAGTACATATGGCATGTATCTGGCGGCCCAGAACTACGATCCGAATGGCGAGGTTTACAGCACGAACCGCTATGTGGCGGCCGACGGCACCAGTTTTTCGACACCCATCGTGGCCGGCGCCGCCGCGCTGGTCAAGCAGGCCCACCCCAGTTATACGGCGGCACAGATCAAGTCGGCGCTGGTCAATCCCTCCGTGCAGGATGTCACGACTGACGACTTCGGAGACACCGTGGACGTGGAATGGCTAGGTGCGGGACGGCTGGATGCAGGAGCCGCCGCCAGCACCACGGTTACCGCGGAGCCGTCGACTCTCTCGTTCGGCTTCGGGAAAGCAGGGGCCGTTTCCACCAGCAAGGCCATCACGATCACCAACAAGGGATCCGCCTCGGTGACGCTTGCGGTGACGGTCACCGCGAATACCAAGATTCCGGGCGCAACCGTAGCGGTTGACAAGCCCACCATCACTCTCGCGGCGGGCGCTGCCGCCACGCTCAACGTATCGCTATCCGGAACGCTTCCCAGCAGCCCGAGCCCCGTGGGTTCCTACTCAGGCGCGGTTACTTTGGCGGCCACGGGGATTTCGGTCAGGCTTCCGTATCTCTTCCTGGTGGGCGACGGCGTTCCCTACAACATTATTCCCCTCTCCCTCGGCGCCCAAGGTACACCTGGCTCGGATGGCGGCTCCCAGGCATTGCAGGTAGTGGATCAATTCGGGGTTCCGGTGGCGGGTGTGCCGACTACTTTCTCGATCAGCCCGCGAGGCTCCGTGACCTTCCAGAGTGTGACGGGCGAGCCCGCCTGTTCACCCGCCAATTCCACCACTTCCACGGTCTGCAATACCGACAATTACGGGATTGCCTGGGCTGAGGTGATCCTGGGATCGCAAACCGGCATTGAAACGATCACTGTCACCGCGGCCCGCACGCCGTTCCAGGGCGGTGTGTTCATCCTGCCGCAGCCGACCATCAAGGCGACCAGTGGAGTGGTCAACGCGGCGAATTTCCAAGGCCCCGTCGCACCGGGTTCCTATATCACCATCTTCGGCTCGAATATGGTGGATACCGACGTATTGACCAATGCCACAGGAGATTCGGAGACCACCCCGATCCTTCCGTTGTCGCTGGACGCCGTCACCGTCAGCTTCGATGTGCCGTCTAAAGGCATCAGCGTTCCTGGATACCTGACCTTCGCGAGCCCCGGCCAGATCAATCTGCAGATGCCGTGGGAACTGCAGGGGCAGGGCATCACATCCGTGCAGATCAAGGTCATCATGGATGAGGAATTTGGATTTCCATTCTTCGGGAATGTGGTGACGGTGCCTATGGCGGACTATTCGCCGGCCTTCTTTGTGGGGAACAACATTGTGGCCGCGATCAATGCGACGCAAGGGAACATCGTTACGGCCACCACGCCGGTCCACGCCGGAGACGTGGTGGAACTGTTCGCTAATGGTCTGGGCCCGGTGAACAATCAACCTCCCAGTGGCTCGCCGGCTCCGTCCAGCCCCCTGGCGACCACCAAGACCCAGCCCACGGTGACGATCGGCGGAACGGCGGCGAACGTCTCGTTCAGCGGACTGGCGCCGGGCTTCCCTGGGCTCTACCAAGTCAATGTGACGATACCGGCGGGTGTGGCGGCCGGGACGCCGAACATCAGCGTCTCGATCGGCGGGCAGACGTCGACGGCGGCGACCATCCCATTGAAGTAGGGGGTGGGCAGCGCCCATCCTCTACCTGATATACTCGTCATTCTCCCTATGGCGAACCCGAAATATGCGGTTTCCGATAAGCCGGTTCCGGTCGCGGAACTCGTGGATACGCTCAGCGACGGCACCAAGGTCAAGCGGCGAACCCCGCGCATGCGGGCCTGCAACGAGAAGGACGAGAAGGGCAAACTCTGCGCGGGCCATCTGAAACGCTGGTATTTCTTCGGCGACGAGGTGAAGAAGAAGTTCGGTGCGGACGTCGAGGTCTATCGATGCGAGCACTGCAAAACTCTATATTTGCCAAATCCGCAAGAAGAGCCCCGGACCGGCACACTCAGCTATTGACGTTGTGGGGTATGCTTTAGCTTGCCCAGAGCCAGGTCGGAGACCGGCGAATCGCTCCATCCAAAACACTGGGGGTCAATGGGCACTGCCCAATCTCGAGCTGAAGGACCGAAGGGGGAAACACGATTAACTTGAGGAGCCGGGCAGGCGATCCTTTTGGATTCACCTGCCCGGCTGGAAGAGAGAAAAAACCCAGGCTAGTCTCCTGACGGACAGGCCTGCGGTTCGAAAGAAAAACCGCATCGGAACCCTCCCAAGACATACGGGATTGAATCCGATGCGGCCCGCCCAGGGTTGGGCTGGAATCCGGCGTCGGGCTGTCTAGTTATAAAGCTTATGTAGATCCACTCCTGGCTAGGTCCGCGTCCAATTATTCTCCTTACCAAAAGTGCCAGACAACTACCGCTACCTGTGATCCCCCGGAGAGATCGTTTGAAAACGTTTGAAATTTAAAAAACCCCTCTGCAGCAACCAACAAGGGAAGATTAGTGAGCTAAAACTATTGCCAACACCGGCTCCCGCAAGCACGCTGTCTCTTCGGCTCCCTCTTCTTCCGCCTGCCTGTTGCAGCAGAGGGCAGGTTTGAAAGGTACTTCGCCAATTCAGATCTATAAATAGCAATCGGACGCCCAACTGTCAATCCTTAGAAGCCCTTTTGAATCAAATATTTTCTTGGGCATGCCGAGGGCCCCTGTGTGGACGGGTGGGCAAGGCCTGTGTCGCTATGACACAATCAAGGATTACATGAGGCGCATCCGGCAATCCAGCGGGCAGACCCACGGGGTTTTGGGGACGGGCACTGGCGTCCCACCGCCCCGCCTTTGGACCGTGTGGACAATGGCGCCAGTCCGGAAGACGATGTGGATCTGCCTGCTGCTGGTCCTCAGCGCTGCATTCTTGAACGCCCAGGCAGCCGACGACCCCATAACGGTCTCGGCTGAGCATCCCCGCCTGTTCCTGAGGCCTGCCCGGCTCCGCCTGCTGAAGCGCGAGCGGCAACGGATGTCGCCCCGGTGGCAGCAGTTTGAGGCCTTGATCGCGGGCAATGCGCCGATGCCCGAGCGGGGCTTTGCACAGGCGCTGTATTACCAGGTCGCCGGAGATGCCGACGCCGGCCGGCAGGCCATCGCATGGGCGCTGGCGCCGGGAAGCGACCTGCGACAGCAGGCCCTGGTGTTCGACTGGTGCCAGGACCTTCTGAGCGAGACCCAACGGCGCGATCTCACGGCACGCCTGGAAAAGGCCATCGCGGCTCCGGCCGCTGACGACTCGATCGCGACCGCGCGGTCGAGGGTGCTGGCAGCCATCGCGCTGTTCGACCACGTCCCCCAGACTCCGCAGCGCGAATTGGAGCGCGTGGTCCGCTCCTGGTGGGAGGGTAAGCTGATCGTGGCCCTCAAGGGCGGCCGCGACGTGGTTGCCCGCGACGATGCATACCCCTTGCTGGAGCTGTTTCATGCCATGCGGGACAACACCAATGTCGAGTTGCGGGAATCCTTCCCGCGCTTCTTCAAAGACTTCCCCATCGAGCATCTGTTGACCTATTATCCGGCGGTCTTCCC
>PMTT01000453.1:11913-15473 GCA_003167275.1 Bryobacterales bacterium
TATCTCGCGCCGCTGGTTTACTACAATCCGGATGTCGGCAAGCTGTTCGTGCGCTCTAGTTGGGACGATTCGGCCAGGTGGTTCGGCTATTTCGACGGCGTTATGCAGATGTTCGAGGACGGGCGCGCCACCATCGTCAACCCGCAGGCGGCGGGGCCGCCCATCGGCATGGAAGAGGCCGTGATCTGCCTGGGGCAGACCGCGCGGAAATTCCGCGTCAAGCAGGAGGAAGGGGAGGCGGTCTTCATCGTGGGACTCGAGCCGCGCCGCGTCTACCTGATTGAGGTCGACGACGAGGAGATGTTCGAAGCGACGGCGGACCCCGGAGGGATCGTGGAGGTGGAGACGCCAAAAGGCAAGGAGTCAGGGATCCGGATCAATCCGGCGCCCGCCACGGCGCCTGCGCGATAGAGACGCGCCATCAAGTCTATGACCATCCAACTCACGCCCGAGCAGGAACGCATTATCCTGGAGGAAATCCAAAGCGGCCACTTCCACACCCCAGACGAGGTGCTCGATCGCGCTTTGGCGGCGCTGCGTGACAAAACCCGTCAGCCAAAGAGCATAGTCCAATTTTTTCGAGAGTCGCCGTTTGTCGGAGAGGAAATGAAGTTTGAGCGGAGTCAGGATACCGGGCGCAAGATCGAGCTATGAAGGGCTTCCTGATCGACACGAACACGGTTTGCGAGTTGGTCAGCGTGAAACCGAATCAGCGCGTCCTGGATTGGATGGAGGCCGCGACTTTGGCGCGCGGCGTCCGCAACGGAGTTGGAGATATTTTATGAACCTTCACGGTGCGCGCCGCAGAGCCTGCATTTTCGCTCCGATTCTCGTTGGCTGCGCCTTCCTCGCCCAGCCCGCCGACGCCCAATCCCTTAATACTGGGACCATCACGGACCCTTCCTTGGGAAACATGAAGGCCTTCACCGTAGACATCCCAGCCGGCTGGAAGTTCCAGGGCACGGTGGTTCGCGGCCCGGAGTGCAACCCGATCTATTTTGCAGTCTTCCGCGCCTACTCTCCCGACGGCCTCACTGAGATGCGCCTGCTGCCCGCGTTCAACTGGAGTTTCCATCCCGCGATCAAGATGAATACGATCGCCGGATGCCTGCCGATCCAGCAGACACTCACCGCAGCGCAGTTTCTGGACCACTTTATCGAGCTGATTCCCGGAGGTGTGCACGTGGTTGGCTCTATGAGCATCCCGCCGGCCTACCATGAGCGCGTGGAGAAGGTCGGCGCCAGCATGAACGCGAACAAGGCCGGCGTCCACGTCACGGTAGACGCCGCCGCGTTGCGCGTGGAGACGGTCAACGGGTCTTTCGTCATCGAACAGCGTGTGCGCGCCTGGGTGGAGTGCCGCACCAACAACCAGGCGGGCAAATTCAGCGGAGGCGGCTGCTCCGCCCATGTGGACGTACTGCGCGCGCCAAAGGGTAAACTTGACGCGCTGGTGGCGCTGGTCGACGCCCACGATCTCACCAAACCCACGGGCGACCCGCAGTGGCAGGCAGCCGCTTTCGAAAGGCAGCAAAGAGAAAACGCCAACCGGATGGCGGCTCTGCGCGAAACCGAAGGCCGCCAGATGGGCATGCTCCGCTCTCAGTACGAGCAGATGCAGGAGACCATGAACCGCAACCACGCGGCCTTTATGGCCCAGCAGGAATCGCAGTTCCGCAGCGCGATGAACAACGCAAACAATGCCATGAACGCCCGCACCACGGCGGCTTCCGACTGGGTCGATTACGCGCTCGACCAGCAGACCGTCACCGGGTCAGGCGGCACCGCGAAGGTCTCAAGCGCGTACTCGCAAACCTGGTCCAACGGCCAGAACCAGTGGTTCCAGACCAACGATCCTAACGCCAATCCCAACGGCGTGCTTCAAGGCAACTGGACTCAAGACACCAGGGTCCACGGCAACGGCCAAGCCAAGTAACGTCAGCGTGGAACCGCATCAGGGGGTCTTGGATTGGATGGAGGCCGCCGCTTACCGGTGGGTCGGACCGAACCGATCGGGGAGTCGCGCCGGCGAGAAGCCACGACACCGTCTTGCTAGAATACAAATTGATGAGCGAAGCAGATCCTAACCCCCAAACGCAGGAGGATTTTGAATTCCCGCTGCCGCCCCCGTCGTTTACCTTCATCGTGCTCTCCCTGCGGGCGCAGGCCCAGATGCAGCTTGGACTGATGAACTTCGGGGAAGATGAGAAGGCGGGGCCCGACCTCCGCATGGCGCGCCACACCATCGACTTAATGAGCATCCTGCTCGACAAGACCAGGGGCAATCTGGAGCTTGACGAACGGCGGCTCCTGGAGAACTCCCTGACCGAACTGCGCTTCCGTTTCGTCCAGGTGACGGACGAGGTCGGCAAAACGGTGGCGCAGAAAGACTGAATGCCGGATCCTTCGTTGAAGATCACGGTGCTGGGCTCCGGCACGAGCGTCGGNNCACTCGCACGCCGACCATATCATGGGGCTCGATGACGTGCGGCCATTCAACTTCCGCCAGAGAGGGCAGATCCCGATCTTCGCCTCGCCCGAGACCATGGCGTCGATCCATCGCTGCTTCCAGTACATTTTCGACAATGTGAAGAGGGAATCCAACGTGCCACAACTGGATGCGCGGCTGATCCACGGCGGCGCATTCGAGGTGTTCGGCCTGGAGTTCGTGCCCGTTCCCATCCTGCACGGCCGCCAGACCATCTACGGCTTTCGCTTTGGCGCCGCCGCGTATCTCACCGACCATAGCGACATTCCGGAATCTTCCATGGACCAGTTGCGCGGTCTCGACGTGCTGTTTCTCGACGCGTTGCGCTACAAGCCGCACCCCACCCACTCGACGGTAGACCGCTCCATTAAGACGGTGGAGAAACTGGCGCCGCGGCGGGCTTTCTTCACCCACATCTGCCACGACCTGGGGCACGAGCGCGCCGAGAGTCTTCTGCCGCCCCACATCCGGCTGGCCTACGACGGCCTTGAAATCCAGGTGTCATGAAGATTTACCGCAGCCTCGCCGATGTGCCTCCCGACTTCGGTCCGAGCGCCCTCACTATCGGCAATTTCGATGGCGTGCATGTGGGCCACCGGCGGATTCTGCGGAATCTTCGGGCGCTGGCCGGCGAGGGTGGATGGAAGGCCTCGGCCCTTACGTTTGACCCGCATCCCACGCGTGTCGTGGCGCCTCAACGCGCGCCGCGCTTGATCTCGACTCCCGGCCGCCGCGCGGAGTTGATGGAAAAGGAGGGCATCGAGCAGGTGCTGATTCTGCCCTTCACCCGCGAATTGGCCCAACTCTCTGCCGAGGAGTTCGTCGCGAATCTGCTGGTGGAGCGCCTGGGCGCGAGGGCAGTGCTGGTTGGGGACAGTTTCCGCTTTGGCCATCGCCAGGCCGGTAACGTCCAGGTGCTCGCGGAATTGGGCCAGCGGCTGGGTTTTGAAACGGTGGTCATTCCCCCGGTCACCTGCCGGGGCCGAGTGGTTTCGTCGAGCGCGATCCGCGAACTGATTGTGGCGGGACGGGTTTCGTTGGCGGCGCGGCTCCTGGAGCGTCCCTATGCCCT
>PMTT01000577.1 GCA_003167275.1 Bryobacterales bacterium
TCACGCTCGCCGGCCACTCCTCTTATGTCGAGGGCTGCGCCTGGTCCCCCGACGGCCGGCAGGTCATGGCTTGCTTCGCCGATGGCTCAATCAGTCTCTTCGATGCCGCCACCCTCACCGAGACCGGACCCCGCTGCTATCACCTGAAGCCTCCCCACAGCGGACCCACGTGGGCATCCATCGATCCGGTGCATAACCGCCTCCTGGGTTACGGCGAGGACGCCTGGCGCTCCGTGGGCTACGTGATTCCCGACGAAACGGGAATGCCCATGTGGCTACCCATCGAAGCATTCGCCGACGATAATGAGGGATGAACGATCGAGGACCAAGAACGATGGACAACAACCACCTGTCACGACGGAATCTCATGCTCTCCGGCGCCGGACTCACACTCGCCGCCCTGGCCAGCGCCCAGGACACCAAGCCAGCCCTCACCGCGGCCCAGGTGATCGACCGTATCAAGAGCAACGTCGGTGTCCCGTGGCGGGAGCAGACCGTCGACAAGATCATTGCCGGCGAAGCGGAGACGGCGGTGAAGGGAATCGCCACTACCATGATGGCCACGTTGGATGTGGTCCAGCGCGCCGCGGCCGCGGGGAAGAANNGCCGACTTCCTGCGCAAGAACAGTATGGTCGTGTTCCGCTTCCACGATCACTGGCACGCCCATCGACCCGATGGAATTGCCGTGGGGATGGCGCGCGAGTTGGGATGGGAGAAGAACGCCGATGCGCAGAAATCCGCGCCTGTTCACGTTTCCCGCCACGCCGCTGGCGCGCTTCGCCAAGGACATGGAGACGCGGCTGAAGATCCGGACGATGCGCGTGGCGGGCGGGAGCGGGCGATCCAGGCAAGAATGCCTGGAGCCACGTTACAAGCGGAATCGATATCTGAGTTGGAGATAGATCTGCCTGGGCTCGGCGTAGTGAGTGCCGCCAAACGTCTGACTGTTGTCCAGCAGGAACCGGCGGTTCGCCAGATTGAGCGCGGTGAAAGAGAGTGTCAGGTTTTCAGCGACCGCTTTGCCGAAAGAGAAATCGCACGTGGTGTGCCCTTGCAAATGCGCCGGCACATCGCTCGATCCGTCGGTGAATCCGGAGCCGTAGTACAAGTTACCGCCGGCATATGCCCGCCAGGGAAGGCTGAAATTGAATCCGGTGTGGAGGGTGTTTCGCTGATCGTGGTCGAGTAAAAAGTAACCGCTGTCGGGAGGGGAGAAATCCGTCAGGCCCCCGCTGATCGCTCCCGACGCCTCGGCGTGCGCGTTGGCATACGTGAGATAGACCTCTCCCCGCCGCGCAATCTTCGGGGAACGGAGAGTGACTTCCCACCCGTACAGTCTCGCATTGGCGATGGTTAGCGGGAAAAAGACGTTGGAGTTGCCGATCGCGTTGTGATCGAAATAGTTCTGGGCGCGTTGGTGGTAATTGTTCACATCCAAATCCCACCCACGCCAGGGGATCGTGAGCCCAAACTGGTGCTCCTGGTCGCGCTCTCCCCGCAGTGGAATGAAGCCGAGCCCCGCCGACAAGGCATAATCGAGCAGCGGGCCCGTGACCGTGGAGAGTGGCGGAGCCTGGTAATATCGGCCCCAGAAACCTCGCAGGACCCAGTTCAGGCGCGGGATGCGGATGGCCGCGCCGACGCGAGGACTAACCGCATTCTCGGAGATCGCGCCGCTGAAGTGTGTAAGGCGCGCTCCCGCGGTGAGCGTCAGCCACGTCCACAATTTGTATTGGTCCTCCAGAAACGCGGCTTCCACGTGGCCGGTTGCGACCTTGCCTTGCGTGAGTGAAATTCCGGAGCCGTCATTGGCGATGAGGCCGACTGACTCATCGTCGTGCTGCCCGAAGCCGTACAATCCCATGGTCGCGTTGTGCTGCTTCGTCACTGCGCTGAGGGCGATCTGCGCTCCGGCGTACTGAGAACCGCGGTGCTGGGTGGTGGCGATGGGGGTGTCATTGGGGTCGCCGTCATAGTTCGCGCGATTGTAATGATAGAAAGGCGAGGTGGTGAGTATCAGGCCAGGTTGGAACGTGTGGACCCAGGAGAGACTCGCAAAGGCGTCGCGCTCCCGCTCCACGTCACGGACGCCGGCCGCTTCCGCGTCCTGGTCATTCGGGATTTGATAATCGTCCCGGCGCAGCGAGGTGACGAAACGCAATTGGTTGTTGGCGTCGCGATTGTAAATCAGCGTCGCCATGCCGCCGAACCCCCACACACGGTCGTGCAGGACATCCGGACCGGGGGTTTCCAGGCCATAGTCGCTCCGATTGCCGTTGACACTGGCAAAATAGGCGAACTTCTCGGTGTGGCCGCCGAAATTCACCTGGTCATTGGTTTGATGAAACGTACCGAAGGTGGTGAACAGTTCCCCCTCGTTGTTCCGCTCGAAGCCGGTTCGCGGCACCACGTTGAACACGCCGTAGGTGCGGTCGCCATAGGCCGAGGAGTAACCGCCCCGCTGCGCCTCCAGGTAGTCGATATCCTTGGGATCGATTTGCGGCCCGATGTTGCTGGCGATGTTGGTATTGGGGATGGGAACGCCATCGATCGCCCAGGTCACCTGGTGTCCGCCGCGCACATGAAGCTGATCGTGCGTCATCCACGATCCGGGAACGTAATTCGTGATCGCGGTCACACTGTTACTCAGGTCTGCACCCGGTGTCATGGCGATTTGGTTGCGGCTGATGATAGTGGTGGGGGTCATTTGCTCCGGGTTTACGGCCAGTGCGCCCTCGGAGACGGTGACTTGCTCGGCACGCGCTCCGATGGTGAGTTGAAAATGGAGCATGGGAGCGCTGCCCGAGGCGATCACGATCTCCTGGACGGAGGGCGCGAAGCCCTCCTTGCTCACTGTCACGAGGTACGCGCCGACCGGGAGGGCAGCCGCGTCGAAGCCTCCATCGGCGTCTGTCTTGAGCTTCTGAGCGTAGTCCGAGCTACTGGACTTGACCACGACTTCGGCTCCTAGCACTGGGCGGTGGTCAGGATCATGAACCACACCGCGCACCGTTCCGAAGACCGCGGCCAATATTGCGGCTGGTACCAGGAGCACGAAGACAACACTGCCATTAAAAGATACTTTCACTTGGATATCCCCTCTTGTCTTTGCAATCGCCTGAGAGAGTGACTCAACGGCCCTCTCATACCTTCGCGAGAGGAAGGCATGATCCCAATTAGAGAGCCGGGAGTAACTCTCGGGCCCGCACACACCGGAAGGTAGAGCCTTCGCGGGTCGCACGACGATGCCCGAACGGAATTGGTTGCTAGGAGAGGGGAGTTGGAGGTCCGCGTTCCTGACGGGAGCGGCTATAGGAGATTCGGAAGAGGGCTTCCGTCTGCGGGCGGGAAGCTGGATGACTGAGGAGTCCGGCGAAGATCGACCGGGAAATCCCGGGCAAGCTGATAGTGCGGCCTGGTGGAATCGCCTTCGCGGGCGGAAAGAAACGGCAATTGTCCGCCTGCGCCGAAGGACCGGACGACGCCGATTGGCTCGGCTTCATCACGCACCCATGCTCTCCGGCACGCCGGCAGCACGCCGGAACCCGCAACTCCGCATCCGATGCAAACACGGCCGGGCTGATCAGCGAGAAGCTGAAGAGACCCACCAGCAGCATTGCGAAGACTCGGCGCACCGGATTCACTGAACTCCTATTCAAGAGATTCTCGCATAAAATGAGCGGAGTTGTGAGGAAGATTGTGCACCTTCATCCGAATGGCCCCGCCTTACTTCAGACGCACTCGCAAATAGACGCTGACACCTAAAGGGTGATCGCCGTAGTAGGGCTGGATCGCGCCGGGCACGGTGTAGGCCGTCAGGTTGGCGCCGACGCCTGTTTCCCAGTAGCGGGAGACCGCCACGTCGCGGGTGTAACCGATGGTGTACGCGCCGATCCGGAAGGTGCTTCCGACTGTGCGGTCGAGGAGTTCTTCCAGGCTGGGTTGATCGCTGAAAAGCTCGTCCTTATCCACCAGCTCCACGCGCCCCGTCAGGAAATTGCGGCGCGTGATCGGAAGCTCGGACTCGGCCAGATAGGAATTCAGATTCCGATGCGTGAAGGTGTCGTGGTTTCGACCCCAGATGAGACTCGACGACCAGCTTCCCCAGGGCAACGGCCTCGTATAGTGCAGCGAGGCGGTGGACCGGACCACATCCCCCGCCGACTGGCGTTCCGGGTGGGCCACCCTTCCGACGGAGACTTGCGCCATCCAGTTCTTCGCCGGGAAAACCGAGAAACGCGTGGACCAGGAATTGATGGGGCCGGTCTGGATGATCCAGCGATTCTCGCCGGGTTCGGTCCCATAGAATCCACTGGCCTCCAGGCGGACCATTTTGTGCGTGACGCCCACGGTGACCACTTCATCGGCGATATGGGTGGAATCCTGCCAGTGATGGCCGAGCGGGGCTTGCGGCAACTCCGCGGCGGAGGCCCGGTGGGGGAAAGCGACGGGACCTAAGGCCGGGTCTCCGACCGGCGCGAAGTAGAGCTGCAGGATGGTGTTTTCCGCGACCGGACGCGCGTAGTTGAGGCCTATCGCCATGATGAAGTTGTGCGGATGCTGCGCGTCCACCAGGGGCCTTCCGAAGGCCGTCTCGCCGGTCTGGAACAGTTCCGGGAAGCTGCGGCCCGTGATGGTCGCCGGGTCCAGACTGAGCATCACCTGGAACAGGAAGCTTCCCTTGCCGGCGCTGTGTTCCGCCGCTCCCATGAACCAGTTGGGGGCGTAGAATTTGTCGGAGCCGCGCGGGCCGGATTGCTGCGTGTCCACGAGGAAGACGCTGCCCATGAACATAGTGCGCCACGAGCCGAGCTGCACCATGTGCATCGGCATGGGCCACGACTTCGGGCCCATGCTGGTGCCGGACGCCTGGTCCATCAGAAGCGCACTGGCAGGATCATCGTCCGGCATGTCCATGCCCGGCATATTCATGCCCTTCATTTGCGAGTGGTCCATGCCTTTCATCTGGGAATGGTCCATCCCTTCCATGTCGTCCATGGATTGGGGCTTGGGTTGGGGCTTCTGTTTGGACTGATCGTCGGGGGGCTTCTGCCTGGTGTCCTGAGCGTGAATCGCCCCGAGGAAGACTGACACCCAGAGCAAACACCATGCCGTCCCTCTCATCTGCTGGCCAGCAGCAGAGCGATCGGCAGCACTACCGGCTTCTTGGTCACGCGTCCCCTCACGGCTGTTGTCATTCTACCAACGAATGCGTGGGCAAGCTGAAGCATACCCTACAACGCTGGCAAGCTTCCCAGCAGGCGAATCGCTACGCTTACGGTCGCTCGCAATAGCCCGAGGCGAGGCTTCGGTTAATCCTTACTTGCCCGAAAGGTAACCTCCAGGCTCCTTGGTGGAATCTCTCGCGTGCTTACCTGGATCCGAGGGTTTACCACACCCCGCTCCGCCAGCAGCTCCGTCAAGGCCGTCCTGGCTTCCTCCAGCATCCGGGCGTTCGCAGGCTTCTCCACGGCCAGGTCGATCTCCCGATCTTGAAATCGCTGGAGGATCTGCTCAACGGTTACCACCGGCATACTCTCAAACCGGAGCGAGCGTACGATCCGCTGGTTGGATTGCACCTGCTCCAACCTCTCCGATTCCTGCATCGCATCGGTGGCTCGGGGCACCAGCGGGCTCTCCGGATAGACGGCGATCAAAGTCTGGAAGGCGAGACGTGCGGTGCCGTACTTTCCCGCCCGGAGTCGGGCCTGGCCGTCTCCAAACAAAAGCAGGGCATCGATGGCGTTCTGCGCCTCGGTAGCTTCTACACTCTTCGGATAGGTGTTCAGCAGGGTCTCGAGAGCCCGCCGGGCGGCCGGCAGTTTGCCCTCTTCGGTCAGTTTAATCCCACGGTCATAGAGGCGCTCCTTGGGATCCGGCGGGGCCGGTTCCGCAGCGAACGTCGAAGCCCCCACCAGGAGCAGCAGCAGACTGCAATACTTCTTCATAGGACCTCATCAAGCACTTTCCATGCCGTCCGCTACCTATTGAAAACACGATTCTTAGCGCCCGTCCATAGTGTCCTCGGAGGCACGCCTGTTACACCCCGGTGACACGGGCAGTCCTGCCGGTGTGCCTGGTCCCTTCTATCCCGAGCCGTGAGCGCGCGTCGCCAGCCCCAAGCCCTACCGTCAAAAAGGCCCGGGAACACCGCCGGAAAGGCCCGACCTACGCCCGCCACAACACCTGTCCTAACAAACATTCCTACCCTATTCTGTTTCCGATTGTTTTTGTGTATGCTAAAGACTCAGGAGGCCGCACATCGTCAAATTCTGCGTTCTGGCAAGCGGGAGTTCCGGAAACGCCTCGCTGCTGGCCACCGAGAACACGCGTATCCTGGTGGATGCTGGCCTCAGCATGCGGGAACTCGGCAAGCGCCTGGCGGCTATCGGCGAAGACCTCGCGCGCATTGACGCCATCCTCATCACCCACGAGCATTCCGACCACGTCTCCGGCCTGCCGGTGCTGGCTCGCAACAAAAACGTGAAGGCAACCATCTACATGACCCGCCTCACGGCGCCGGCCATCGATTGGGGCGAATCGCGGCCGCGCCTGGAGCCCTTCCAGGCCGGCGCCAGCTTCCAGATTGGCGACATCGAGGTGCAGAGCTTCAGCATCCCGCATGACGCCATTGATCCCGTCGGGTTCTGCTTCGAGGCGGAAGGTGTGCGCATCGGGATAGCCACCGACCTCGGCTACATTCCCGAATCCATCAAGTACCACCTGCGGCGCACGGAACTGCTGCTGCTGGAGGCGAATCACGATCTCGATATGCTGAAGGTGGGTCCTTACCCCTGGTCGGTGAAGCAGAGGGTGATGAGCCGGGTGGGTCACCTTTCGAACCTGGTGGTGTCGGACTTCCTGATGCAGGATCTGGGCTCGTCCACCGCCAACCTGGTGCTGGGACATCTCAGCGAGCAGAACAATCATCCGGAGATCGTCCGCCTGGTAGCTTCCCAAGCCCTGGAGCGGCGGGGACTGGGAACGCATCTCTCGATCGCCCAACAGCACCAGCCGTCGGC
>PMTT01000164.1 GCA_003167275.1 Bryobacterales bacterium
GAGCCGTGGCATTTCGGCCGCGGGTGGACGCTCGAAAAGTTGACGGTCGAAATGATCGAGCCGCGGTATCTGCCGCTGATCGGTTATGCGGATGCGTGGTCCCCGTCGACCAGCGGTGAAATTGTGACCACGCCCTTGTTCCTCGGCGGCAAGACGCCGGAGCAGGTCGACGGGCTCCGCTCGCAACTGAAGGGCGCCATTGTCATGACCGCGCCGATTTTGACGAATTTCGTGCGGACGGATCGGCCCCAGCCCAGCGATCCGGGCTACCAGCCAATGTCCGCGGCGTATGCGACCAGCGTGGGCCAGCGCTCCAACCCGGCTGGCAGGGGCGGGCCGGCGGGTGGCGCGCAGCGGATCGCGCAATCCCTTCGCGAGGGCGGCGCTGGTGTGTTGCTGAAGCCCAGCCGCGGCGAGCACGGCACGGTATTCGTTTCGGGGCGCGATGCGGGCGACTCCGCCGTGCCCGCCGTGACGCTCGCCGCCGAGCACTACAATATGATCGTCCGCATGCTGCAGCAGAATGTTCCGGTCAAACTCCGGATCAACGTGCAGTCGAAGTTCTACGATGCGGATGGCGGCAACTCCTACAATGTGATCGCGGAGCTGCCCGGGTCGGACCCCGCGGTGCGCGATGAAGTGGTCATGATCGGCGGCCATCTGGACTCGTGGCACACCGGCGTAGGGGCCACCGACAACGCCGACGGCTCCACGACGGTGATGGAGGCTATGCGAATTCTGAAGGCGATCGGCGTGAAGCCGCGCCGCACCATTCGCGTGGCGCTGTGGAGTGGAGAGGAACAGGGGCTGTTGGGATCGAAGGCATGGGTCACTGCGCACCTGGCGGGCGACGCCAACCAGGCGGCCCGCGAGAAGTTCGACGCGTACTTCAATATCGACAATGGAACTGGGCCGATTTACGGCTGGTACCTGCAAAACAGCGAAGCTGTTCGGCCGCTCTTCGATCCATGGCTGGAACCGCTGAAGAGCTTTGGCGCGCGGCGCAACATCATTGAACCGGTCGGATCGACCGACCATCTGAGCTTCATCGACGCCGGAGTGCCGGGCTTCAACCCGATACAGGACTACGTCAACTACGATGTCCGCACGCACCACACCAATATGGACACGGTGGACCGCCTGGATGTGAAAGACATCCGGCAGGCTGCGATCGTGATGGCTTGGTACGCGTACAATACGGCGATGGCGGACCAGAAGATACCGCGGCCTGGGGCGAAGTAGGAGCGACCGGAGTTTAGTTAACTACCGCTTGCGACGGCTGGTCTTACACCGGTTCGGCGATGATTGGCCGCCCCACGCTACTTCTTGATGACTTTCGGGTCCTTGGTTTCCTTGGTCTTGTCGTCGGGCAGCGGCGGCGGGGTCTTGTCGTCGGTGTCGAAGGTGATGTCGGCGGTCGCGGAGTACTTGCGATAGATGCGGAATTCTTCGTCGTTCCGGCTCAGGTAGTTGTCGGCGGCCATGAGGATCTGCGCTTTTAGCGGCAGCAGGAAGGTGTGCCCGGAAATGTCCTGGTAATCGTAATCCAGGATTGTGTCAGCTTTTTTCACTGGGAAGGTCTCAGGGATGTCGTCGGCATGCAGAGTCACCCGCATGACTTCGTGGGTATTCTTATCCACTTCCACGAGGCCGGAGTAGCCCGGCACGATATCCAGACGCTTATCGTAGTTGATGTGCCACTGCGAACGGGGCTGCGCCACCTTATACGAAAATGCCATCACGCGGCGGCCGCGCAACGTGCCCCAGTGGTCCCATTCAAACCGCGCCTCGGTGGCGCGCTCGAAGATCTCCCGCATCATGCTGCCAAAGTCGCCGGTGGATGTGGCGCCGCCTACGTTTTTGTAGTCCTGTGAAGTTGGCGTACTGTTCACCATGATCAGCTTGTAATCTTCTTTCTGTTCGAAGTAGCTGAGCCGGATCTGCAGGGTATCCTGCGACATCCAGTGAGGCTCACTGTCGATGGGGCCGCCATTCTTGGTCCCGGGCGCGGGCGCCACGTAGCGGCGCGTGACTTGCGTGCAGATGAAGTCCGGCAGATTCTTGCTGTAGTTGAGCGCGTATTCACGGACTTCATCGAGGATGGCGGCCTGTTCCTCGGAGGTTGGCGGCGGGATGGGCGTGGCTTTAGGGGGTTCCACGATGGGCGCCGCCGCGGCGAGCGCCTGGGTCCGGTCCCGGAGGCTTGCGAGTGCCTGCAGGGTTTTGGGGCCGATCTTGCCGAAGCCCTGGATCTCTTCGATGGTGCGGTCATCCAGGCGCTCCGTGAGCTTTACCTTGGTCAGATAGTTGGCCAGGTCGCGGTCCGTCATCTTCCCTTCCTTGATGAGCTTTTCCGATGACTGGAGAAAGGCGACCAACTTTTCCACGGACAGACTCTGACCCATCGCGACGAGGCAGGTGGCGAAGACAGCAGCCAGAAGACGGTAACGCATACCTCATTTTCTCACGACGAATGGCGGCGGAGGCTGTGGTTTATAGGACAACTCCTGTGAAGGGGCGGCCCACGCAATCAAGGGTGTTCCCGGCCCGCCGGCGAGCAAGGATCGGCATGAAAAGACCGTGGCACAGGCATTCTTGCCTGTGTTGGCTTCCAGGGCAAGAAAAAGCAACACAACAAGCATGCCTGTGCCACGGTGTTTCAAGGGTGACCGAAGCGTAGCCAAGCGAGGCCGTGTTGGACTCGGCGTGCGCCTGGGCCGCGGGCAGGGCGCCGGGTGTGGACGGCGGGCGCTTTTGCCCGTCGCCATGGCGGTGCTCTGGTGTATCCTATCGCCATGCGCATCACACAGGCCCAGGCCCGTACGCGGGCGATTGGGGCCACGCTCTTCGCTACGATCCTCTGCGCCGCTGCCGATATGCCACCGATCCCGCCAACTCCCAAGAAGCCCGTCACCGACGACTACAACGGCGTCAAAGTGGTGGATGACTACCGGTGGCTCGAACCGCCTGCCGATCCCGAGGTCCGGAAGTGGAGCGACAGCCAGAACGCCGTCACGCGCGCCTACCTGGATCATCTGCCCATGCGGCCCGCGCTTGTGGAACGGCTCACCGAACTGTCAGCCAGCCAGTCGGGCCGTTTTGCCGCACTCCGTTCCCGCGCAGGGATGCTCTTCGCCATCAAGTCGCAACCGCCCAAGCTGCAGCCCTTCCTGGTGACGTTGGCCTCGGTTGACGACGCGGCTTCGGCGCGCGTCGTGGTGGACCCGAATGCGATGGACCCGAGCGGATCCACGACGATCGATTTCTACGAACCGTCGCTCGACGGCAAGCTGGTTGCCGTGTCGCTCTCCAAAGGGGGCAGCGAAGAGGGATCGGTATCGGTGTTCGAAGTCGCTACCGGAAAGCGGTTCGCCGACGACGTTCCAAGGGTCAACGGGGCAACGGCTGGAGGCAGCGTGGCGTGGAATGGCGATGCCAGCGGCTTCTGGTATACCCGCTATCCGCGCGCAGGCGAGCGGCCACCGGCGGACCTGAACTTTTTCCAGCAGATCTACTTCCACCGCCTCGGCGTGCCTACCGCGCAGGACGAATATGCTCTCGGGAAGAATTTCCCGCGCATCGCTGAGATTCAACTGCAGTCGTCCGAGGACGGGAAGTTCGTCATGGCGCGCATGGCCAACGGCGATGGCGGCGAGTTCCTGCATTACATGCACGGTCCGGAAGGCCGCTGGACTCAGGTCACGCGCCTCTCGGATCGGGTCTCGGAGGCAGCATTCGGGCCCGACAATTCGCTCTACATGCTCTCGCGTAAAGACGCGCCCATGGGGCAGTTGCTGGCGCTTTCCGCGCCCTCGTTTTCGCTGGACAAGGCGAAGGTGGTAGTGACGCCGGGCCGCTCATCGATCGACGATTTTGTCGCCGCGGGCGGGACGCTTTACGTGCGTTACATGGCGGGTGGGCCATCGCGGCTGCTCGCCAAGGAGGCTGGGAAGCCGGACAAGATGGTGCCGGTCGGGGAGATTTCCTCGGTGGGGCAAATGGTGCGCGTGAAGGGCAATCATCTGCTTTTTGAGAACGAGAGCTATGTGGAACCTTCGGCGTGGTACACCTACGATCCGGCGTCGGGCGCAGTGAAGCGGACGGGGTTGTTCACGATGTCGCCCGCCAGTTTCGGCGACGTGGAAGTGATCCGCCAGTTCGCGGTCTCCAAGGACAACACGCGCGTGCCCATGAACATTCTGCGGCGGAAGGGGACCAAACTGGATGGCAGCAATCCCACGCTGCTGTACGGCTACGGCGGCTACAGCATCAGTCTGTCGCCCGACTTCTCCGCCCGCCGGCGCGTGTGGCTGGATCACGGCGGCGTCTTCGTGATCGCCAACCTGCGCGGCGGCGCCGAGTTCGGAGAGAGCTGGCATGAGCAGGGAATGCTCACCAAGAAGCAGAACGTCTTCGACGACTTCATCGCCTGCGCGGAATACCTGATCAAGGCCAAGTACACCAGTCCCGAGAAACTGGCCATCGAAGGCGGCAGCAACGGCGGACTGTTGATGGGCGCGGCGCTCACGCAGCGGCCGGAGTTGTTCCATGCGGTGGTGAGCCACGTGGGCATCTACGACATGCTGCGGGTGGAAACGTTCCCCAACGGCGCGTTCAACGTGACGGAGTTCGGCACGGTGAAGGAGACGGACCAGTTCAAGGCGCTCTACGCCTACTCGCCATACCACCATGTGAAGGACGGCACGGACTATCCCGCGGTGCTCTTCCTGACGGGCGACAACGACGGCCGCGTGGATCCAATGAACTCGCGCAAGATGACCGCGCGCTTGCAGGCGGCCACGCATTCCGGGCGGCCGATTTTTTTGCGAACGAGCTCGGGGTCGGGGCATGGGATCGGAACGGCGCTCAATGAGCGGATTGAACAGGACGCGGACGTGTTCGCGTTCTTGTTGGATCAGTTGATTCCGCGCTAGACTGAATGCCAGCCATGGCGTCCGGCCAATATCGCTTGCAATTCCTGCACATTTCCGACCTCCACGCCAAGGGTCCGCAAGAGGAGGAGGCGTGGCGTCGGCGACGTGTTCTGGGCGATGCCTGGCTCCGCAATCTGGAGACGCTGGTCAATGAAGAAGGCCACATCGACTTCGTCTTCTTCACTGGCGATGCGGCGCAATCCGGCAAGCCCGAGGAGTACGCCGAGGTCACCGACTTCCTGGGCTCGCTGCTCGAAGAGCTCGACCTCAAGCCCGACCGCCTGTTTGTTGTCCCAGGAAATCACGACGTCGACCGGCGCGCGCAGCAGGACGTGTGGAAGTCAATGCGCTGGCGACTGGCCGCCACCAACGACCTGCTGGGCGTCTCCCGCTGGATGAACGGCATCAGTCCTCCCCCACTGGGCTTCGAAGACTCCTGGAAGACCGCGATCCTCGATCGGGAACTCGGGTACCGGGCCTGGGTCAAAGGCCAACTCCACCGCGCGGATCTCGTTCCGGACGGGCTCGGCTACCGGGCGCAAGTGCTCCTTCCCGGCTATTTGCCGATTCACATCGTGGGCTTGGACACCGCGTGGCTGTGCGGCGACGACGCGGATGCCGGCCGTCTGCTGCTCACCGAGAACCAGTTGGGCCGCCACCTGAACGACGACCGCGGCGATCCGCTGCCCGGCCTGCGCATCGTCCTGATGCATCACCCGCTGCATGAGCTGGCCGACGGCCCCTCGATCAAACGACTGCTGGCCGACCGCGCCGACCTGGTCCTGCGCGGCCATCTCCATCAGACCGAAGTGGTGGAATGGATCGACCCCGACCGCCGCCTGCGCGAACTGGCCTCGGGTTCGCTCTACGAGGGCGGGCTCGCCGATACTTACGGCAACTCGTGCCAGTTCGTGCGTCTGGAATTGGATTCGAACCTGCGGCCCATTGAGGCCATGGTGCGCTTCCGGACTTTCTCTCCGCGGGCCGGCCACTGGTTCGACGACAACAGCCTATATCGCGAGGGCCAGGCGGGTCGCATCACCTGGACGTTTGGCGCGCCCGCCACGCACAGGAAGCCCGAACCCGTTCAGCCCCTGGACGCCACGGCCCGACCACTGCTTCGGTCGCGCTGGCCTCTTCCGACGCCTGGAAACCGCCTTCGACGAACGCCGCAGCATGTGGCTGGTGGGCGACTGGCGCATCGGGAAGACCACCATCCTGGGCGCCTGGGAGAAGCGGCTGCGCGAGCGCGGCGTGGTGGTGAAGCTGGTTTCGGGCCAGGGCCCGGCGGGCGTCTCCGCCGCTCAGTTCGTCGAGACCGTGACCGGCCTGGATTCGCCTCCGGGCGCGGACGATGCGGCCGACCGGCTAACCGCCTGGATCGATGCGGTCTCCGCCTCGGGGCTTCCACCGGTGGTGCTGGTGGATGAGGTGGAATCGGTTGTGCAGACTTGCGACGTCCGATTCTTCGACCGGCTGCGCGACCTGCTGGGACGTGTCTGTCTGGTCTTCTCGTCGCGCGAGGCGCCCGATGAAGTCTTTGGCAATTTCAACAAGGCTTCGCCGATTACGAATCGCATGGAGACGGCGGTGGTCGGCCTGCTGGAGTCGGAGGGCGACGACGCTACGATCCGGCTGGGCGGGGAGCAACTGGGGAGTGGCGATGCCGACCTGATGCGTCGCTGGTGCGGGCGGCATTGCTATTTCCTGCAGTTGTTCGGTTGGTCGCTGGTGGAAGCTCGGTGGTTGGGATCTCCGGAAGAAGCGCTGAGGGATTTTCAGCGACAGGCGGCGATGCACTTCCGGCAGATGTGGAAGGTGATGCCGGCGGAGTGGCGGATACCTTTGCGCGACGCGGGGCGTGGAGTGCCTCCGAAGATGGGAGTGCTGCGGCAGCGCGGGTTGTTGACGGAGGAGGGGAGGCCCTTCGGAGAAGTGTTCGCGGCGTGGCTGCGGGGAGAGATTGGGGAATGAGTCCGGCGGACGCTCCCCTCCCGGGTTTCTGGCGCTTCGTGTGGCTGTTCTTTATGCAGCCGATTACGCTGCACCGGCTGCTTCGCAGCGTCCGGGTGGATCCGGAGGAGTCGTTGTGGAAGAGCCTTCGGCGTAGTCGTTCTCCGCAAGAAGATTGGTGGCTGCTGCGGTCGGCACAGGCAGTGCTGGTTTTTGCTCCTGGAACGCTGGTGGCAGTTGAAGCCACTCTGGCCTCCTTTGGCCAGCACGTCAACTGGATGTACGTGGCTGGTAGCGTGGCTGTAGGAGTTGCTGGCGGTGTGGCTTTTGACCTTATTTTTGGCGTGGCTGCTTGCGTGGCTGTTGGCGTGGCTGCTTGCGTGACTGCTTCCGTGGTGGCTGTTGGCACGTCTCTCGGCGTGACTGTTGGCCCGGCTGGTAACGTGGCTCTCGGCGTGGTTCTTGGCGTGGATTTCGCCATGACCGTGCTGGGTATGGGCGCGGCAAGGGGCGACGCTATGATTATTGGCGTGGTTTTTGGCGTGGCTGGTGGCGGCTTGGTTTTTGGCGTGGCATTTGGCGTGGCTTTCGTAGGCGGCTGTCTCCGGATTCCTGTGCTTCTAATCGAGACGGTCTTTGAGACGGTGGCCCGCTACTGGAATGCGAGCACTGGGCGGCGGACCCTGCATTGGGCTCCGGTGCTGTATCACGAATTGAGCTATCTGCCACATCCATTTCTTGCAAGCCACATACTCGCCGAAGCGGATGCCGATCCCGCCCTCGCCCGGCGCGTCCTGGACGCCTGCTCTGTCTCTCCAGGCCAGCGCCGTACGGGCCGCAGGGTGGAGGCCAAGCTTCAGGCGAGAGAGCTGGATCGCCTCGCCAAAGCCAAAGACTTCCAGGCAATTCAAGAACTTCGTGGATTGTGGTTGCCGGGCATCCAGGGGGCGGATCGGGCGCTGCTTTGCTTCAGTGGTAGCTGCCGCTACCTCGTGGCCACCGAGGCGACATTCAACCCATATCACCGGCTGAAACATCTAAAAGGATTTGCCGAACAGTGGAACGCTACCGAAAACCAGCTCCGTTCCAACCGCGACGCCTTCACTCAGCCTTTCGAGGAGCCGTTTCGCGCTCTTCGTGACGTCGCCCAGCAGATGCGCGCAGCCGCGGAGAAGGACGCCGAAGGGCTAATCCTGAACCCCTTCCGGGCGGGAGATCCGCTCTCGGACGCCGAGGGCCCTGAACTCTTCCGAGGCCGCGAAAACGCGGTGCGCGATATCGAGGAGATCCTATCGGACGCCACCCGCAGCGCTTCCCTACAACTGCTCGCGCCCAGGCGGGCGGGAAAGACCTCGCTCCTCAAGATGCTGCCGCGCCTGCTGCCCGACACCATCTGCGTGTTCTTCGACCTTCAGGCGCATCCGGTCGCAACGACTGGCGCTTTCTGGGGCAAACTGGCGGAGCAGGCCCGCATCCAGGCGAAGCTGGATCGGCGGGCCGAATTGCCCCCGCTGCCCGATGG
>PMTT01000345.1 GCA_003167275.1 Bryobacterales bacterium
CGACGGCCAGACTGTATGTGGACAATGCGCTAATCGGCAGCGACACGTTCACCGCCCCGGGGAACACTAACCAACCCTTATATATCGGGCACTCGATCTACGGGAATGCGTTTAATGGGGCGATTGACGAAGTCCGTTTATACAACCGGGCCTTAACATCCGCCGAAGTGATCAGCATTTTCAATTACCAATAGGGACGGAAGTTGAGGGCACGTACGACTTACGCCCGATCTCGAGAATAACCGGCCTGAACTGCCGTACTCGTCCGGCCTGCTCGTGGCGGTAGCGCCACCAGTGGGTCGAAGCGAGAAGCGTGCCGGAACGGGCAACCATTCTGCCGGAGAGCGACGACTGCCAGCACGGCTGCCAGGTGGGGAAGCTAAGGAAAGCCTAAAGCCACGCATGGGGAAAGCAAGAAACACAGGCAAGGATGCCCGTGTTACGTCGCCGGAACGCCCAACTCCCGTAGGAGCTGCGGAGTCTTGTAGAGCTTCCTGAGGACCTCCACGATTCCCTGGGTTGCGGCGTGCACGGCACGGGCCTGTTCGTCGCTGTACAGATACGTGAGAGCCAGGCTTTCGATATTGCCGTCGAAGCTGATGCCGATGATCTCGCCGTTCTGGTTGACCGCAGGATTGCCCGAATTCCCACCAGCGCTGTCGCACGTGCTGACGAAGTTGAAGGGCATCACCATGTCGAGGGATGGCTTCCCGTCGATCCATCGCTGCGGCAACTTGTAAGGTTCCAGAATGTCCGCCAGGTGGTAAAGGCCGCCGAAGGTGGTGGCGAAGGGCACAGGCGCTTCCGTCTTGTCTTTGTATGCTTTCACCGACCCAAACGTCACGCGCGGCGTGAACGTGGCATCGGGATAATCGTTGACGCCGAACACCTTGAAGCGGTACTGCGCGATCCGCTCGCTGCTGGAGGTTTCCAGGGCCTCGATGGTCTCCTCGTGCTTCTTCAGCAGCTTGCGGGCCGGGTCCTCCAGCAGTCGCGCCAGTCGAATCATCCCGTCCTCGGTCTTGAGCACCAGGTTATGGTCGGCGGCGAGGCGCTTCCGCTCGGCGACATCCTTCAACTTCGACGTATGCACGAACTCTTCGGCGGCCGCCTGCGGCGTCTTAGCACCCAAGATGGCCTTGAGCGGCGCTTCCTTGTCTCCGAGGACCTTCAGTTCCTCCAGGTAGTGGGTGACCATCGAAACTTCCAACGATTCGTCGATCGGCGCAGGCGAATAGAGAGAGAGTTCGAGGGACGGCAGCGCGCTATCGCGAAATTCCGGCAGCCGCTGCTCGTTGGGCTTGGCGCGCTCCTCGGAAAGGCGCAGGACCTGGCGCGCGATCTGGAACAGCGTGGAGCCCTGGGCGGCGGGACGCTCCAGGACCTCAAAGGGCTTCTCGAACGGGGTCCAGTTCTTGTAGGCCGTGGCCACCTCATCCCACACCTTGCCGGCCTCCGTTCCCAATTTCGGATCGTGTTCCACGGACGAGCGCAGCTTCCGTTCGAAATTCTGCTTGCGCGCCATCAGGCGGTCTTCTTTCAGACCGATGAGCTTGCCGGCGTTCGATTTGTAGGCGTTGCCGTAGTCGGAGAGGAGCCGACCGGCCGATCGCAGATTGTCGGGGCTCTTGGCGGCGAAGATGCGCAGCGCTTCGATGCGGGTTTGCAGGCGCGCGAGTGTGATTGGCAGGGAGTAGTCGCGGTAGAAGGCGAGCTGTGAGGCAGTGGCCAACCGCGACGTGGCGCCGGGGTTGCCGGCCGAGAATACGACATCGGCGTCCTTGACGCCTTCGATGCTCCATTTCAGAAACTGGGGCGTGTCCGCCCCTTTGCCGTTCTCGTAGGCGCGCAGAAAAGCGATGTCGAGGTCGTAGCGTTGATAGGTGGAGTGCTCGGCGTCGCCCCCGAAAAAGGCAATGCCGAACTCGGGCGCGAATACCAGGCGGAGGTCCGTGTACTTCCGGTATTGATAGAGGTCGTAACGCTCTCCGGAGAAAAGCTTCACCACGGTGCAGTGGTTTCCGGTCNNAACTCGGCGGCCTTCACGCCGGGCTTGGCTTCCTCCTTCACCTGCTTGGTGACATCCTCCATGCTGAGGAGGACTTCGGCCTCCAGGCCGGGACACTTCGCTTCGTCCGGCTGGGCGGCGGCATAGAAACCGTCTTTGAGATAGTCGTGTCCGGCAGAACCGATTTTCGAGAGGCACTCGGCAACGATGTGGTGATTGGTGAAGATCAGGCCAGTGGGCGAGACGAACGACCCCGACCCGCTGCCCACGCGCAGGGACGCCAGTCGGAGGTGCTCCAGGAACGTGTCGGTCACGTCGAAGCTGTACTTCTGTTTGACCTGGTCCTTCGGAAACTGATTGAAGAGCCACATGCCTTCGTCCGCTATTAGAGGCAGGGAGAAGGCGCACACCACCACAACGGCCCGAAATTTCATGGAAGCTCCAGACATCAGTTTAGGGCTTCCCGATGCGCCTTTTCCAGCACGGTGGGGAGACCGGGGAGTTCCATTATTTTCGGAGGGAGAGACCTTTGGACGCGGAGACGCGAAGACACGGGAGGAAAAACGCGGAGAAGGACACCGCAGTCTCTAGCGCACTGGGCTGTGCTCCTCTGTCTCCTTTTCCTCCAGCTTTCGCAGCCGTTCATCGACTTCGTTGAATCGGCGCACCGCATCCGCCTGGAACTTGTCTTGTTTTTCAGACCATTCCACCAAACGGGTCACGTAGTGCGCGCCTGCCGCGATTTTGTCCAGGCGCGCTTCCATGCGCTCGACACTGTCTTTAACCTGGTGGACCTCCCGCTCAAAAGAGCGAAACATGTCCTCGAAGAACTTCATCTCGTCGTTGGTCATTTCGGTGGCCTTCTTCAGAAGAGCACGGTATCGCCAGGCGGTGCAACCCACCTTTCAAGTCGTCTGTTACTTGAAGGGGCTTGACAACACTAACGAATTAGTACTACAAACTGTAGCATGCGATTATTTGTTCGCCGTTACGGCATGGCCCTTTGCGTGATGTTCGCGAGCCTGAGCCTCTGGACCCTGGCCGCTCAGGAGCCCGAACCCGACATTCCCACCCTTCTGAAGGACGGGAATGCCAGCAATCTCAAGGGGGACTATGAAGCCGCCCGCCAAGCCTTCACCAAGGCCTGGGAGTTGGCCCAGCAGACTCCAAACGATAATCCCCTGCGGTATGACATTCTGAAGCGCCTCACCTCGATCCGCGCCGCCGTGGGCGAGTTTGCCGATGCGGACAATTACTTGCAGATGGCCATCAATTGGCGCGAGCAGATGCTTGGACAGAACGATCCGAAGATCGCCGACGACCTGCTGGTGTCCGTCTCGCTCTGCCGAGGCATGAAGAATTTCGACCGCGCCCGCCTGGTGTTGGGACGGGTAATGGGATTGCACCAGGTGGCCTTCGGCCGCGATAGCACGGCGGTCGCCGACGATTTCAGCCGCATGTCGCAAATCTACATGCAGGAGGTCAACGTTCCAGCCGCCATCAACTCTATTAACGCGGCACTGACGATCCGCCTGAAGACGGTATCGCAACTCGACCCGTCGCTGGTGCCGGACCTCGACCGCCTGGCCGGAGCGCACATCGTGATGCGCGCCTACGATAAGGCCGAAGAGGCGTACCGCCACTCCCTGGTCATCCGCGAGACCTTGTTCGGAAAGGAGGACGCCGACCTGATCGCTTCCGTGGACGGGCTGGCTTACTCGGTCTTCGGCCAGAAGAAGTACGACGAGGCGCAGCCGATCTACCAGCGCCTGATCGGGCTGTGGGTCAAATCGGTCGGCGAGGACCACCCCATGGTCGCGATGGCGCTCGACAAGGTGGCCGTTTTCTACGCGGATCAGAAGAAGTTCGATCAGGCCAAGGAAGCGCAGGACCGGGCGACTGCCATCCGCGCGCACTTCTTCGCCACCGGCCTTTCCGTGGCGGCCACGGAGCAGACCGCGGAGGGCAACAAGGAGACCGCCCTGGCGCTCTACCGCCGGGCGTTCGCGGCGCTGGATCCGCCGAACCCCATCTATCAGGACCTCGCAACGGAGATCGGGGAGATTATCAAGAACACCGAGACACCGCCCAAGGTCACGAAGAAGGCGCCGCCGCCGCGGAAGAAGTAGGGCGCGTCAGGCCCCCAGAATCTCGTCNNGATCGGTGAATCCAGATCAAGCGCTCGTCCGGATGGATCACCCACACTTCCCTCGCCCCGCCTGCCAGATAGGCCTGCACTTTGCGTCGCAGTTCTGCCGGTGTGTTGCTTTCGGAGACCACCTCCACGGCCAGAGCCGGCGAACCTTCCAGGTAACGACCGCGCGGCTGGTTGGCGTGAGAAATGCTTACGTCCGGAATCAAGTAGGAGCGCGCGCCGAGATGGTAGCCCACGGCGAGGTAGGCCCTTCCCAGCGGTACATCGAGTCCTTGCGCCCGCAACTGCTTCAGGGCCACATTGAAACAGTAGAGCAACTCGTGGGCACTCTCATCATGCTCAATAAAGGGTGGCGGCAACTCGATCAGCTCTCCTTCCAACAACTCCCGCCTTCCCTCTATGTCGGGAAGCTGCTCGAATTGCTCGAACGTCAATAGCGTGCGGACGGCGCCCATAGTTAGATTCTACTGTACTCCGCGCCTCATCTCGCTTTCCACTTTCTTGAACCCTGCCGGCACTTCGAACTGCGAAGCATCCACCGGGTTCGACGAGAAGCTGGTCATCTCCGTGGTAGTCTCCAGCAGTGTGCCAGAGGCTTGCGAACTCCCGGCGGGAGGCGGCGCCTGGGAATCCTGCTGGGGTTTCTTGCGCCCCAGTCCGAATCGTCCGCCCAAGGCTCCGCCAATGGCGCTGCCCACGGAAGGCTTGTCCTGCGCCGGTTGTGTCTGCTGGGTAGCGGGCTGCGGCGTGGCACCATCCGCCGGAACTGTGCCTTCCGCTCCCATGGTCATCGTCTGCAACACCGGCATGCCATCGAGCCTGGCGGATTCCTTGTAGACCTGGGCCATGCCCTCGATCACGTCGGGCCGGTTCATGAACATGTTGCCGCCCGGCGTCCAATTGATCTTCTCCGCCATCCTTCGTTGGAATTCGCGGACCTCCTTGTACCCCGGCACGGCGGGCGCGATCCACGTGTCGGCGACGATCACCATGGAGCCGGTCTGCCCGCTCTTCTGATCGGTCCCCTGCATTTCCATCCTGATCAACATTTCGCGGGCGTCGAATCCGTTGATCTGCTTCGATGCGTCGGTCGGCTTGGCGGACACCTTGAATTTCATGTCCACCTGGTCGCCGTTCTTCTGTTGTTGCTGCTTTTGTTGTGCCTGTTGCATCCTCTCCGACATCTGCTCCATCATCTGCTTCATCTCCGCGAAGGTCATGACGGTATAGGTCTTCTTCTGGAGGTCAATGCTGGTGATGGTCTCGCTGCCAAGGTCGATGACGGTAGCGTGCTGTGGGCTGCGGTGCACCATCCGGTCGCCCTTCAGCGCCACCGTGGTTTGGATGGGTTCACCCGCCTGCCGCGCCTGCTTCGAAAAGACGCCTGCCATCTTCAGTGCCGCGATGAGGGACCCGCCCGTGATCTTAGTGGTCTCCTGGTAGCTGAAATCCGCCAGCATAGGGGAGGCAGCCACCGTCATAATTCCTGCAATCGTTACGAACTTGCGAAACATAGAGGACCTCCTTGGTCACTCTTTGTAGAATACGAGAACCGTCGCGATACAATATGGATCGGGAGGATCGAGACGTGCCAGACATTACCATTCAGCCGACCGCAAAGTTCATCAAGGCGGGTGCGATCTTAACATTCCTGGTTATCGTGGCGATCGAGGTTGCGTGGATGACCGTCTGGATAGGGGCCCCTACCGGGTGGTGGATGGCGCTTCCCGTGCTGCTGCTGGCCTGGCCGGGTGCGCGCGCGCTCCGCCGCCGCTTGACCAAGACGACGATCACCGGAGACCGGCTGAGATATGAGACCGGGCTGGCGACCAAGTCCACACGCAATATCCAAATCTCCAAGATCCAGGACGTGCGGGTGGACCAGCATTTGTTGCAGCGACTCTTCGACATCGGCGACCTCTCCATCGAGACCGCCGGTGAGGCCAGCCGTCTGACCATCCACAACGTCGACAGTCCGCAGGCGCTCGCGGATGAACTGATGAATCGCGTTCAGAGAGGACCGACACCGGCATGAGCGGCAAATTGCTTCGACGCACGGCGGTGATCACGGGCGCCAGTAAGGGGATCGGCAAGGCCATCGCCCTCGCGCTGGCGGCAGAGGGCGCGCGGATTGCGCTGGTCTCCCGGAATCGCGAGTTGCTAAACGGAGTGGCGGGTGAAATCGCGGCGGCCGGCGGTCAGGCGGACGTCTTTCCGGCGGATGTCACGAGCGAGCCGCAGGTGCGGCAGGTGGAGCAGGATATCGTGGCGGAATTCGGCAAAGTGAATATCCTGGTCAACAACGCGGGTATCAACATCCGCAAACCGATCACCGAATTCACACTGGAGGAGTGGAATCTGGTGATGGACACCAACGTGACTGCGGCCTTCCTGATGTGCCGCTCCTTCGTGCCGCATATGATGGGTCAGGGATATGGCCGCATCCTGAATATGACCTCGACGATGGCCTGGGTTTCCCTGCCCGGCCGCGGAGCCTATTCCACCAGCAAGGCGGCGCTTCTCGGAATCACACGCACGCTGGCCCTGGAACTGGCTGGGGAGCGTATCACGGCCAACGGTATCAGCGCCGGACCTATCGGCACCGAGATGAATCGGCCGTTGATGGAGGATGCCGAGCGCAATGCGCAGTTTCTGGCCAACGTGCCGCTGGCTCGCTGGGGCAAGGTCGAGGAAGTGGGCCAACTGGCGCTCTACCTGTGCTCCGAGGACGCGAGCTTCATCACTGGTACGGACATCCTGATCGACGGCGGCTGGTGTGCGAGGTAACACGGGCATTCTTGCCAGGNNGCATTCTTGCCTGTGTTGGGGTTCCTGGCAATCTCACACAAGCAAAACCAACACAGGCAAGAATGCCTGTGCCACACTACGTATCCGACTTCTTGCGGATCTTGATGTCCAAGCGCTTGATTTTCTGATTCAACGTGGAAAGCGGGACGTGCAGGCTTTCCGCCGCCTCGGTCTGGCTCCAACCGCAGTGTTCGAGCCGCTCGATGATCACTCGCCGCTCGTAATCGTTGACGATCTCGAACAGCGAGGCGTCCGGAGGCAGGGGCGCCCCATCGCCGCGGTTCAGGCGGATGCCGTTGGCTTGTAACAGCGCGTCCGGCAGCACATCCACCGGGACCGAGGGCTCGGCGGCCAGCACCACCGCGCGCTCCACCACATTCTCCAGTTCGCGCACATTGCCCGGCCAATTGTGCTCCATCAGCACCTGCAGCGCTTCCGGCTGGAAGTGCAGGATCGACTTGCCCGCGGAGTCCAGGAATTTGTTGTTTTCCCGGCAGTAGTAGGTGAAGAAATGTTCCGCCAGCAGCGGAATGTCCTCCTTGCGCTCGCGCAAAGCTGGAAGCGCAATGTTGATGACATTCAACCGGTAATATAGATCCTCGCGAAATCTTCCGTCTTTCACCAGTTGGAGGAGATCGGCGTTGGTCGCCGCCAGAATGCGCACATCCACCTTGACGGGGTCGGTGGCTCCCAACGGGGTGAACTCCTTCTCCTGAATTACGCGCAGCAGCTTGATCTGGGTCTCGGCCCCGATGGTGCCGATCTCATCGAAGAAAATAGTCCCCTTGTCGGCGACCTCGAAGTATCCCTTCTTGGTGTGGATCGCGCTGGTAAACGCNNAGTGAGCCGCTGTTCACCGCGACGAACATATGATCGGCGCGCGGTGAATTGGCATGGATGGCTTTGGCAACCAGCTCTTTGCCGGTGCCGGTCTCTCCCGTGATCAGGATGGTGGAGCGGCTGGAGGACACCTGGCCCACCAGGTCCAGCATGCGCACCATGCGCTCGCTCTTCCCGATGATGTTAGGGAAACTATAGCGCTGCTTGAGTGCCCGCTTGAGGTGCGTGTTCTCGTATTCGAGCCGCCGCCGCGCAATCATGCGGTCGATCTCGATGATCAGCTTCTCGTTGTCCCAGGGCTTGGAGAAATAGTCGTTGGCGCCCAGCTTCAGAGCATCGACCGCGGCTTCCACCGAGCCGTACGCCGTGATCATGAAGATGGGAGTCTCGCGGTCGCGCTCGCGGACCTCCTGCAGCACCTCCATGCCGGAACGGTCCGGCATCATGAGATCGAGCAGCACCAGGTCGTAGCCGTGAGTCTCCAGTTTATGGAGTCCCTCGGTTGCATTCTGGGCCAGTTCCACCGAATAGCCCTCGGTAGTGAGCAAAAGCTCCAGGCCTTCGCGGATGTCTACCTCGTCGTCGATGACGAGCACGCGGCCCCTGGTTTCCACAACTGTATGATACGGAGCGATCATTTCAAGCGGCATTCACCGGCTTCCTAGCCGAGCCGGGCACGGCCAGAGGGAGTTCCAAACGGAATACAGCGCCACCCGTATGCCGGTTGGAGACTTCGATCGAACCACCGTGCTCTTGTATGATACCGTAGGTCACCGAAAGGCCCAGACCAGTGCCCTTGCGAGCGGCCTTGGTAGTGAAGAACGGATCGTAGATGCGGTGGACGTGCTCGGGCGCGATGCCGCTTCCCGTGTCGGCGATTTCGATCCGGGCTCCGGAGCCTTGTGACCAGGTGCGCACTTCCAGAGTCCCGCCCCCCGACATGGCGTCGCGGGCATTCAGGAAGAGGTTCAGGCAGACCTGCTGAAGCTTGCCGGCATTACCGTGGACCGGCGGCAAGTCCGCTTCCAGATCGGTTTTGAGCTGGATGCCGGACTTCTGAAGCTGATGCTCCAACAGCGAGAGCGTCTCCTGGATCACACGGTTGAGGTTCACGTTGCCGAAGGAAGTGGTCGACGTGCGCGAGAAATTCAGCAGGGAATTGACGATTTCGCTGGCCCGGAAGGTCTGCTTGGCGATTTTGTCGAGGATCATGGACTTCTGCGAATCGTCGGCCACCTGCTTAGCGAGCATCTGGGCGTACGTCGAGATCACCGCCAGAGGGGTGTTGACTTCGTGCGCCACGCCGGCCGCGAGCAGGCCAATGCTCGACAGTTTGTCAGCCTGCACCAGCCGTTGCTCCAACTCGGCGCGATCGGTGACATCGTCGAAAATCACCAGGCGGCCGATCTGCTCTTGTTCCTTGGAAACCAGCGGAGCGATCGCAATATTCAAAGTGGCTTCGCGGAACAGGCTGGGCACGGCTGACCCGGACCCGTTTCCATTCCCAGTCCCATTGCCGTTCCCATTCCCGTGGCCACCGCCATTGGCAGGGACGGGCTTCAAGACGAACTTGTAAATGTGATGAATGCCGGTTTCCCCGCGCACCCGGTCGAATTGATCGGTGAGTGCGGCGGGGAACAGTTCCGATAGTTTCCTGCCCAGCGCCTGGTCGCGCGGCACTCCGCTGAGGTGCTCGATCTGCGTGTTCCAGCTTTCCACACGGTCGTCCAGGTCGGCCGCCAGGATGCCCACGTTGATCGATTCCACGATGTTCTCGCTGAATTCCTTCAGCCGCTCGTACTCTTCCACCTTCCTTTGGAGGGACCGGTATAACGACGCGTTTTCGATGGCGATTCCCACGTAGCCCGCCAGCATCAGGAGCAGTTCCACGTCTACGCTTGAGAGATAATCGCCGTCGGACGTCCGGCTCGCCCCGATATACGCGATGGTGCGGCCGCGCGTCGTGCAGGGAAGGTAGTACGTCAAGTCGAGATCCCCGATGGTCCGCCGCACCGAAAGGGGCCAGGCGCGCGAGACGGCGTCCAACTGGTGGCGCGTCCGTTCGAAGAAGAGATACCCCTCCGGGAGTTTCCAGTTCAGGAAGCTCAGGTCCAGTTCCTCGTAGTTGACGCTCGCCAGCCGGGGATTGGAACCCATGGCCTTCTTGAGGCGGAACTGCGGCTCGCCCGACTTCTCCTCGGCCAGGAAGAACCCCAGGTGCTTGATGCAGAGCGTTTGCAGCAGCCTTTCCCCTACCGAAGCAAGCATTCGGTCGAGGTCGGTTTCCGAGCTCAGCTCGCGCGCAAACTCCACCAGGGTGCGGCGATAATCGTACCGGTCGCGATAAAAGTGCCTGTCCAGCCACTCCTGCATCCAGTTGCGAATCGGCTGGAAGAGGAAGGCGGTGATGAGCATCACTACCATCAGGCCGCCGCTGCCCAGGTCTTTAAAGTTCTGCTTGACCAGAGTGCCCAGCGAAAACACAATTCCATAGAACGACGCCAGCACGCAGATCGTGGCTAGCGTATAGGCGTAGCCTCGCCGGAAAATGATATCCACGTCCATCAGGCGGTAGCGAACGATGGCATACGCCAGAGTGAGCGGAAGCAGCACCAGCGAGAGTACTGACATCTTCTGCCAGGCACCCGGGACCACCCCGATGGCGTAAGGGAGGACATACAGAAACGCGAACGGCAGAATGCCGCAAAACGTGCCGTTGCGCAGCCACTTGAGCTGTTGCCGGACAATCGGATCCTCGGTTCTGCGGTATTCCAGGCTCAGGGCCACGCCCCCGATTACGTATGGCAGCGTCCAAAACAGGGTCCAGCCGCGATCCAGCAGCCAGCGCACCTCGACCAGCGAGATACCCACCTTTACCGCTTCGGAAGTGAAGGCCACGTAGGTCAGGAACGCAAGTGTCGCGGGAAGATACAGCAAGACCCGGCGCGTGCGGGACTGAAACCACGCCCGCGGCTCGGGGAAGATCAGACAAAAGTGCAGGAAAACCATCGGCGCCGCGAGGCCAGCCGCCAGATTGCCGAAGTAGATGACCTTGTCGAAAAAGTTGAGTTTGCCGGTGTAGTGGAAGGTCAGGAAAATGAACGATGCCAGGCAGAGGATGAAGAAATGCTGGGCCTTCTGAGCGCTGCCGCGGCGAAAATAAACGAACAGGCCAATGACCAGGTAGGCGAAACCCACCATGTATTGATACAGCACCGCCCGATCCATGGGCACTTCGCTCACGATCACCTTGGGAATCAGGATTTCCACCTGTCCCCTGGCGATGCGGTAGTCCGCGCTTCCCCAGGCCATGATGCCGGTCAGAATTTTAGTGACGTCGATGGCTTTCTCGACCGGTTCCCCGTCGATGCTGATGAGATGGTCGCCGACCTGGATACCCTTGGTGGCAGCCACACTGTGCGCCGGCACGTAAAGCGCTTCCACGCCGCCGCTGCGATCCACCCAGATCACGCCGTCTTCGTGCAGGCGGAAGTGGTACTGCTCGTCCAGATTGAGTATGGCGGCGAAACCTGCAACGAGCGTCAGGATCGTGAGTATGGCAGTCGATAATTGGAACTTCAGTTCCTGAAACATGGTGGCCGCTGGCGCCGCTTAGCGAGACAATAGTCCTGGGGTGCGCGGAGCACGTTTAATGCCGCGAAAAATTCGCAATCCTATATTCACAGTAGCCTTTTTATCTATAACTTACAAGCTGCCCCGGGATGCTCCTCCGGTTTTTGGGAGAATCCCACTACGCGGAAGTGTATCCTCCCGCCCCGGCACGGTCCAGGATTGCCTCCGCAAGCTGTTGCGTTTCACTCCACAATGTCTACGAAATGGCTGAAAGGCAACCGAGCGATATCACCCAAATGGTACCGGTCCTAGTACTCCACCGGCTATCTGGAATTGCCGCCAAATGCTGTACACTATAGTTCATCGGCTGAAAGGCGTCCACGGAGTAGCCCAAGGGCGCCAAGTAGGAAATCACTTGGACCATAGATTCGAGTCTGAGGCATTCGCAGAGGAACATGATGAGAACGGCGATCTTATCCGCACTTCTGGCGGTCATCCCTGTATGGTTATATGCGGGCGACGATCCCAAACCAAAACCGCCGGCAGAGCAGACGGCCCAGCCGCCACAGAAAGGGGCCGAAGGCCAGCCTGCCGTGCAATCGCCAAAGGCGACCATCCCAACCGGTCTGCCGGTTGAGCCGGCCGGGAAGAACCTGGTTCCCACATCAACTGAAACCGACCCGATCAAAATGGCCGCGCCTGCGCCCGCCAACGGAACGAAGCCCGCGCCGTTTTCGCCTTCCGAGAAGAGCTACGTGATCGGAGCCGAAGACCAACTGTTTATCAATGTGTGGGGAAACGCACCGCTCTCCGGCCAGTTTATCGTAGCCCCCGATGGCCGGATCTCGATGGGCTTGATCAACGAGATTATGGCCGCGAATTTGACCCGGGAGCAGTTGCAAAACGAAATCGTTAAGCGGCTGAAGGATGGGGGCTTTCTCCGCGACCCCACCGTCACCGTCAACGTAACCGGATTCAACAGCAAGAAGTATTCCATTCAAGGGGAAGTACTCAAACCAGGGCCCTCCCCACTGGTGGTACCCACCCGGGTCTTGGAAGCCTTGGTCAACGCGGGTGGATTTAAGGACTTTGCCAACAGAAAGAAGATTCGCATCTTGCGGGGCGACAAGACCTTCTACTTCAACTACGAACAGGTCGTCAACGGCAAACACAGAGAGCAGAACATTTACCTGGAACCGGGCGATTTGATCATCGTGAAGTGACCAGGGAGTCACGGGTGGCTTTTTTCTTAGAGGAGCAGAGGAGAAGGAACTGAGTTATGGGTGCTGCACAGAATTTCGAGGGCGTTTCCCGACGGCCCCCCGATGTAGAAGACTATATCGACATGGCCAGGAGGTACCGGTCATGGATCGTGGCGCCGATGTTCGCCGGACTGGTGGTCGCAGTGGTGGCGGGATTCCTGCAGCCGGACACCTTCGTGTCATATGCGGTGATGCGGATTACCCCGCAACAGGTCCCCGAGAAGCTCATCGCCAGCGTGATGAATTCATCGCAACTGGCCGAGCGGGTGAGCCAGATGGAGACGGAGATCCTCAGCCGAAACAATCTGGTGGATATCATTCAGAAACCGTCGCTCGACCTGTACAAAAAGGAGCGGAATAGGCTCCCCATAGAAGACGTCGTGCAGACGATGAAGACTCGCGATATCCACATCGTTCCGCTCAATGGCGGAGGCGATCGCCGCCTGGCATCCGCGTTCCAGATCAACTTCCGCTACACCGACAAATATAAAGCGTCCGCGGTAGTGCGGGAGCTGGTCTCCCGGTTCGAGAGTCTGAACGTGACCGTGCTGCGCAGTTCGGCTTCCATGACCAACACGTTCCTGACCGACGAAAAAGACAAAGCCAAGGATCGGATGGACAAGCTGGCTACCGCCATCACCAAGTTCGAGATGGAGAATCAGGGCCGCCTCCCCCAACAGGCCTCGCAAAACACGCAGGCGTTGTTGCAGATCCAAATGCAAATCCTGAACATCGAGGGTTCGATCAACCGCGACTCGCAGGACAAGATGACGCTGAGCACCACTCTCGACAATCTCCGCGCCGAGCAGAACTACGCGACTGCCAACCTGGAGACGGTGATACCCGGCAGCGCCCCGATGTCGATCAAAAATGAGAAGCTCCTGAATTTGAGCAAGCAGATCTCCGACCAGAAGATGACGTTGGCCGGGTTGAAGAAGACCTACGGGGACAACTATCCCGACATCGCCCGCATGCAGGCGCAGATCGATTTGCTGGAGTCGGACGAGGCCGAACTCCAAAAGCAGGAGGCCACGCAGCCAGGCTCCAGTGGCGGCACTGTTGCCAGGACGGTGACCAACCCGCAAATGGAAAGACAGTTGATCGAGTATCAAGCCCAGATGAAGAACGCCAAGACGCAACTGGACTCGAAGACCTTGGAGATCGATGCACTGAGCAAGCAGAAGGCGGATTTGGAAAAGCAGGAGGCGGTCTATCGGAAGCGCATCGACGAAGCCCCCCTCAATGAACAACAGTACGCCCAGTTGCTGAGCGACTTCCAAATGGCCAAGATCGCGTATCAGGACATGGTCAAGAAACAGGAGCAGTCCGAAACTTCCCAGAATCTGGAAGAACATAAGGCCGGCGAGAATCTCGAGGTTTTGGACCCGGCCAATGTGCCCGATAAGGCGGTGGATCCGAACCGTCTGGAGTGGGCCGCACTGGGTTTGTTCGGGGGCCTGATGTTCGGGTTGGTTCTCGCGGCGGCCAAGGAAGTGAAGAATACCGCGCTCAAGAATCTGAAGGATGTCCGCGCTTATACCAATCTGCCGGTGCTCAGCAGCATTCCACTTTTGGAAAACGCTCTGCTGGTTCGAAGGAAGCGGCGCCTGGTCTGGCTGGCGTGGTCCAGCGCCATCATCGTGGGAATCACCTTGATGAGCGGGTCGATGTACTATTACATGTCGAGCAGCTAGGAACTCGCACTAGGAACTAGCACTAGGAATTCTGGAAGGGAAACGGTTACAGGAGACAAAATGAGCAGAGTACACGATGCGTTGCGGCGGGCCGAAAACGGCGGCGGACTAGAGGACGGAACGCCGCTGACAACGTTGCCCGGGGAATCTCGGGGCCCCGAGTTCCTGAAGGTGAATAATTCCCCTGCCCAGTTGCCGCCGGTCCGCCTGAACGTTCACGCGGGCATGCTGGCCGATGCGCCCCTGGTGGAATTCCAACCTGCGCCCGAGTCCCACCTCCTGGATCTCAACAACTCGCACGATACTCCCGCCGAAGAGTTCCGCACACTGCGTACCCGGCTGAACCATCTGCAGACCCTTCAGCCGCTGCATACCGTGCTGGTCACTAGCCCTTCCCCGGCCGAGGGCAAGACCTTCACCGCGGTGAACCTGGCCCTGGCACAGGCCCATCTGGCGGAAAGCTCAGTGCTGCTGGCCGATTTCGATCTGCGGCGCCCGATCATCCACAACCTGTTTCAGGTGGAACGCGCCCCCGGCCTTTCCGATTTCCTTACCGGCCAGTGTTCCTTTGCGCAGTCGCTGCGCCGCATTGAGGGCCGGAATCTCTACTTACTGCCCGCCGGTTCGCCGGTTAAGAATCCGCTCGAACTCCTGAATATGCGACAGTCCAAGGTGCTCTTCGAGGAGCTGCCGCGGGCTTTCAACTGGGCCATCTTCGATACCCCGCCGCTGTTATTCTCCGCCGATGCCAATCTGCTGGCCACCTTGGCCGACGGCACGATTCTGGTGGTCAAGATCGGTTCCACGACATTCGACAACGTGACCCGAGCCATGCAGTCCCTCTGTGAGAACAACGTGCTGGGGATCGTGGCCAACGGCGCGCGCGCGTCGGAGTTGTACAACAAGTATACTTACTACTACTCGAAGACAGAGTAGGAGGGGCGGAGTTTACTGGACGCGGAGTCGCGGAGACCGAACGCGGAGAAGAAAAAGAAAAGAGAAGAAAGTTCTGAGGATGTTCTCCGCGTTCCGATCTCCGCGACATCGCGTCTCCGCGTCCAGTCTTCTCTCCCGCTTCCTCACTTTGCCTCTAGATCCATCTCATCTATTTTCTTTCCGTCGATCGCGATAGCCTCAATGTGCGCCTTTTTCCCTTGCACGCTGACTGTCAGGAAATTCTCGATCTTTACCACCTTTTTCGTGATGTCGGCCGGGGGCTTGTCCACGTCATAAAGCGGCGCCCCACCGCCACCGCTGACCAGGTACGGGATACCGTTCTTCAGATAGTGCTGGTAGTTGTGGTCGTGCCCGAAGAAGGCGGCCGAGACGTGATACTTCTCGAACATGGGTACCAGCGCCGTCATGTGGGGGTTGTTTCCCTGCCGGTTGGATACCGCGGTAAACGGCGGGTGGTGCGCCACGATGAATCGGTAGTCGGAGCTCTGACTGTTCTGTAAATCCTCCTCCAGCCAGCGGACCTGCTCCGCCCAGAAGGCATCGCGTTGCCGGGCGGTAAGAGCGGCGTTGCCGATGTCGCTGTTCAGAAAGATGAAATGGCCGTTGCCCCAGTTGAACGAATAGTAGGGTGAGGTTGCCTGGAAGAACTCGAAAAAATCGTGGGCGTTGCGCTCGTGATTGCCCAATGAGGGAAAGATGACGGTGTGGCGCAGCAGCTCCTTCTCGATATCGAAGAAGATCGGCCACAGCGAGTTGTCGAGGCCGTTTTCGACCATGTCGCCGGTCTGCACCACAAAGTCGGGGAAGCCAGTTTTCACCAGGGTATCGATCACCTGACGGTGCACATCGTGGCGCGTGCGGTTGTCGCCATAGACCACGAAACGGTACGGCTCGTTTCCCGTCGGTGGGGTCTTGAACGATCCTTTCCCGGCGTCCTGCCCGGAGGCGTTGTACTCGTACCTGGTATTGGGCTGCAGGCCGGTGAGCGTGGTCTGTTCCACGCGCAGAGATGGCGATTTGCGCGCCGGCCCGGCAGGGGGCTGGACCGTGAGTTCGTCGCTCTGGACGATCCAGACGACAGTGGCTGTCCGCGGGGTCGGATTCACCACCATCGGCCCTCCGACAATCTTATCCGCAGCAGCCAGCGTTGCCGCGCCGGCAAAAACGAGTGCGAGCAGTTTGTGCATCTACCTAGCTTATCTTTTTCTTATGGCAACTCCGTTACGGAACCGTGTCACAGCCGTTCCAGCGTCGTATTGCAGGCGTGATCCAGGTCAGTACCCTGGAAAGCCACGATGCGGGCCCGCATCTGCTCCCGAAACTCCGGCACCGTCCCCAGCCAGCCGAGAAACCGAATGCACTCCGTCCCCAGGTAGAACCCGAAAACGGCGCGATTCCGCGCGATTCCCGCAATCGCGTCCGCCAGCTCGGAAACCGCGGCGGGTTGGGCCGCCAGAGCCGGCAGCACATCGGGATCGGGGTAGCGCAGGAACCCGAACACCGGGTCGCCGAGCACCGTTTCGCGAAGCAAGTCCGGAAGCGACGGGTCCTTCAGGAAGCGCGTGTAGACGGCCAGGAATTCCGGAACCGATCCGAAAAAGCGCCGGATCGACTCGGTCTGGATCAAGATCGGCGACTTGCCGGACGCGTCGAGCCGGCGATACCAGCGGTAGAGCGCGGTCCACACGGTTGCCCGTACGGGGACGCTGCCGGTTCCGAAAGCGACGCCTACCAGGAAGCGATGAAGCCCCTCGTCGGCATATTCCAGCAGTTGGCACTCGGCAAACCCGCAGAGTTCCTTACGCCCCTGGTCATCAGCCATGTCCCAGTGCCGGGGAACGAAGTCCGCGGGCATGCGGCCCTTCTTGGCAATGTCGTTCATGCCGTATTGGCCCGCGCGAAAAACCCCCTTGCGCAGGAAGTAGCATCCCAGCCGACCCAGGGACTCGGGCGGCAGACCGGCCCTCTGCAGAATCGTCTGGTACGCCGACGAATCCCCCTGCGCAGCCTCGGCGAGGCGCTCCACTTCTTCCGGAGGGCATCCACAGCATAGAACCCCCACCGCGGCCCANNGCGCGCTTGGCAATCGCCTTCAGAAGCCTCAGTTGACATTCCGGCGACGCCCGGCGAATCGCCTCGCCCAGCGGTGAGAACACTTCCAGTTCGATAAGCCGGCTGGCGGCGGCGAACTGCTGCAACTCATCCTCACTCCGTAGCGATGCCAGCAGCGTGTCCCGATGGCCGCTGGCCAGGGCGGCCATAAATCGGATTTCGGGATCCTCGGACGCCATCGCCTCCGGGGGCAGCTCGCAATCCCGGAGCATGGCCAGGCGAACTCCGGACGGCACCCGCAAGGGACAGTCGCGAAGAGTCTGGACTAGCTCGCGGTAGCGTTCCAGAATGCCAATGGCGTTGAGGACACGCCAGCCGGCGAGGGCCAGGGCCGCTTCGGTTCGCAACGGCTCATTCCCAGGGGTAAGCAGATTGCTCGTGTCGCGCTGAGCCGACCAGTCGTCCAGCAGCAACCTCACGATCACAGCCAAACATCGTGTGTTGCTGAAGGGCGTTGCCGAATGGATGGCCCGCGCGGTCTCCAGATCTTCAGCCCGCCTGCGCGGTCCCACCGTGGTTCGAACCTCCGGCCCCATGGCGGCGGAAAGCTTCTCCAATCGCGCGTCCGGCCATGGCAACTCCACGATGAGCTCCTCTTCCAACTGTTCGCTCCAAGGGTGTTGATGAAGGAAGCTCTCCAGAAACCGCACGTGGTCCACGTGGCGATGCATGATGGCGGCGTGGCGCTGGTAGATGCGGGTGAAGTTATCGACCTGGTCGGGGTCGAGTTCCACGATCAGTTTGGGAATCCGGAAACGATCGGTGCCGGCGTCGCGCAGCATGCGGGCCGCACCGTAGAGCGACTCCTCCAGCACCGCGGCCCCACACCGGCGGCAGAACTTGCCCGCGGGAGTCCATTTGGCGCACCAGAAGCACCGGACTTCGCGCCGGACGGCTTGACCGCATTCCGTGCAAAGATCCCCCGGCTTCCAGTCGACAGGCTGGGGATGGGAGCAGATTTCGCAAATGGCGCGCGGCATCTCTTTGTGTCTTTGTGGGGCAGGATTTCATCCTGCATCCGGCTTTCAGCCAGCCTCCGGCAGAGACTCAAATCTCCGCCGCAGGAAACCCCGTCCCCTATCGCCGCAGCTTGCGCACGCGCCCCCAAAGAAGGTCCTTTTCCTCTGATGAAAGCGACTTGAGCCTCTTGGGGATCTCCTCTTTCGGCAGTCCTTCATGCCGCAGCAGAATCCCGAGGTCCAGTTCCGCGGTAGGAACGAACTCCGCGCCGCACGACCGGCAGAACTTCCCAGGACCGCTGGCCGAGCACCAGAAGCAGGTCAGAACCGGCTCCGCCTGCTTGCCGCAAGCTATGCAGAGGTCGCCGCTCTTGTAGTCCTTGGGCTGCCGGGCGGAGCAATACACGCAATGCACGATGTCCGCGCTATCGAGCAACACGCTCGCAGGACCGGGGGCCTGTGTCACAGGCTGTTGGGCAACGCGGCCGACAGCCCAATCCATGACTTTCACCGCGATGGCTGGAGCGATGTCACTGACCAGTTCCGTGAGGGTTTCCGCATCGCCCACCGTTTTCAAGTCATCCCGGGACGCCACTCCAGCGGCGTTCAGCGCCTCCAACTGCTCCGCCGTCAACCCCTTCGCCATCAGAATGCTCTTCTCAAGCGCCGCGAACTGTCGATCCACAAGATGCTCCTTGATACTATTAGACGACATTGTGGAAGGGATATTACCCCCGTGGGGCATGCTTTAGCTTGCCCACCGTACCGGCCCCTGCTGCCTAATTCGCCGAAGGCCGTTTCCCATGATGCGTTCGCATCATTGGCCCGGTCGCCTGATAAGACTTCACATTGTACGCGCGCAGCAGAACGTTCATGAGCGTGACGTTGGTGAAGGTAATCTGCCCTGCGTCGGGAGTGCCGGGCCCGCCTCGCATGCTGGCCCGGCCGCGATTGTCCGATTGCGGCACCGCCCTGACGGATGCGGCCTCGAATGCCGTGGGCTGCCCGAAGGCCACGGCAGATGAGAGGGCTAATAAACACCCGGTCCATTTTAGGAGTTGGCCATCTATGATCATAGGATTGCTACTAAAGCAGCA
>PMTT01000907.1 GCA_003167275.1 Bryobacterales bacterium
CGGCGCGATGGCCAAGGCCAGCACCACCCCTTCGGCAACCCCGATGATCGCCAGCCGCGTGGACTGCTTCGGCACCATCCACACCACATCCCCGGCCGCCGCGCCTAAAGCCAGGCGGATACCGATCTCCTTGGTCCGCTGGTTCACCAGGTACGACATCACGCCGTAAATGCCCGACACCGTCATCACCAGCGCCAGGCCGCCTAGGAAAGCGGTAATCCAAAGGGTCACCTGGAACGGGTAGACCTGCACCGCCAGCACGTCGTCCATGGGGTTGATCATGTCGTAGATGCTGGGTGCGATCCCGTCCAGCGCGGCCGCGATCCGCTGGCGTGCCGCACCTGGATTGCCGCCGATCCGCACGAGGACGGAATCGTTATGCGCCGCCCGCCGATGATTCGGGAAATAGATCATGGCGCCATCGCGACCGGCCGAAGTGGCCAGATAGCCGCCGAGCGCGTCTCGAGTCACACCGATCACGCGCGCCTCGGTGAAGCCGGGCACCCGTTCGTAGTATGGATCCTTGTAGTCAGTGGGCGGAATTGAGATAGTCTGGCCAATGGCATCTGCGCCGGGCCAGAGCCGATGGGCGGCGGACTCGCTCAGCACCGCTAACGGCGCATCCGTTTCCGATTCGGCATCCGTAAAGCCGCGGCCGCGCAGAATTGGAATGCGGAATACCGGGAAGTAGCCTGGAGAGACCAGGTTGTACGCAATCCGCACGGCCGCGCCGCTGCCCGAGGGCAGGACAGCGGCCCGGCGGTCGCTTCCATAGAGAGGCGCATGCCAGGCCGCTGCGACCGCCTCGGCGCCGGGCATCGCGGCCAGTCGCTCGACAGCTTCCGCCTGATACTTCTCTGGCATCTTGACATCCCAGACACCGTTGAGGTCCAGACCGGTGGTGCGCACGGACACTCGTTCCTGGCTGCGGAGCACGATCGCAGTGACAATCAGCAGCAGCGAACAAACCGCCACCTGAGTAACCAGGAGAACGCTCCGCAATCGCGCGGGGCGGTAGTCGCTGCTGAAATCGCCGCGATTGGCTTCGACGAGCCGCGACCGCGTGGTTTGAATTGCGGGCGCCAGGCCAAACGCCAGGGTCGCGATCACGGAAGCCAGCAGGATGAAGCCGAATACGCGCCAGTCAGGCGCCAGATCCGCCACCACCAGGATCCGGCCGAATGCCGCGGGGACGGTTGCGAACAGCACGCGCCGCGCGCCTTCGATGGTCACGTTCGACAACGCGAACCCCGTCACCGCCGCGGGCACGGCCAGCAGCAGGCTCTCGGTCAGCAGTTGGCGGACGAGCCGCGCCCGTCCCGCGCCGAGCGATACCCGGATGCCGATCTCCCGCTGGCGGGCCAATGCCCGCGCCAGCATCATATTCGACACGTTCGCGCAGGCGATCAGCAGCACCAGGCCGAACGCCGTAAAGACGGTGATGAAGGTCATGATCGTCTCGTGCGTGAAAGGCACCGACATCGCGGCGGACTGCAGGATCACTCCCGCGGGACGCTTCTCGAGAGGCAGATCCGCGCCAAATCCGCTGGACCACACGATCAGGTCGGCTTTCGCGGCGTTCGTGTCCATGCCCTGCTGCAAGCGGCCAATCAATTCCAGCCGCTCTGCCTTTGGTAACGCCCGCAGGTCGGGGTCATTTCGTACCGCCCCTTCCATGCTGAGAGGAATCCAGAAGCTGCAGAAGCTGTGAAGTCCAAATCCCGGGTTGGCAATTCCCACCACCTCGAACGCATGGCCGCGCAGGTGGAGAGTCTTGCCCACGAGATTGGGATCGGCTCCGAATTGGTTTTTCCATGCGTCATAGGCGAGCACCATCACGGCTACGGACCCGGGCGCGCCCGCGTCGGCCAGAAGCAGAGGGCGGCCGGCCACGACTCCAGCCCCCAGCATCGTAAAGTAATTCCCGGAAACCAAGACGCCGAACAGGGTGGGCCCTCCACAACGGCCTGCAGTCCCTCCTGTGCGATCACGTCTGAAAACGGGCTTTTCCGGCCGGCCACGTCCTGGTATTGCGACCACGAGAAACGGTGCCCGGCGCCATTTTTCGACATCCAGGTAAAACGATAAAGCGACCACGGATCGTGCACCGCGAACGGACGGAGGACATAGGCGTTGAACACCGTGAAGACGGTAGTGTTCAGTCCCAACGCCGCGCCTATGGTGCCAACCACCGCCAGCGCAAATCCCGGCGACTTGCGGAAGCCTCGTAGCGCGTAGCGAATGTCCCCCATCAGCGAATCCAGCCAGCCGAATCCCCACACGGCACGGCTGTCTTCGAGCGTGATGGCCACGCTGCCGAATGCCGGGCCGCCTGCCATTTCGCGGTGGAAGGCGATCTCTTCCTGCAGGGCGACCTCAAACTCCTGGCGCCGGCGCCACTGGCGAATGCGTTTCCAGATTTTCATGGCATCTCCATCACGCGGGCGATCCCTGCGAGCAGGAAGGCAAAGCTGCGCTTCTCGGCCTCTAGCTGTTTCCGGCCCGCGGCGGTAATGCGGTAGTATCGCGCCCGCCGGTTGTTCTCCGTGAGGTCCCACTCGGCCACCACGAAGTCGTTCAAGAGGAGCCGCTGCAGGGCAGGGTAGAGCGAGCCCTCTCCAACCTTGAGGGCGTCCTCGGACACTTGCTGAATATGTTGGGCGATCCCCCAGCCGTGGTTGGGCCCGCGGCACAGGGTCTTCAAGATGAGCATCTCCAGAGTTCCCGGGAGGAAGTCCGGAGCAGGATTGGGTTTGGGCATTTCCTCTCGACCGTCGTTACTATCGACTACCGATAGGAGTATGCGGGAAATGGCCGCGGTTGTCAAGCGCTTTTCGGGTGGCGTCTTGACAGTTCAACGCTGCGGGGCCGTCGCGGCGGATGTCGCTGATGGTCTTACGTTTTTTGAGGCGGCGCAGGAGCAACTTGGGCTGAAGTTAGAGATGCGCAAGGGTCCGATGGAGGTGATTGTGGTGGACCACGCCGAGAAGACGGCACTATCGAATTAGCGGGGCAGGAAACCAACACAGGCAAGAATGCCTGTGCCACGACGGGCAAGAATGCCCCGTGTTACTTACCGTCGGAAGCGGGCAACTCCTGGGCGGGCACCGGTTGGGCAGGCGGCTTCACCGCAGCGGTGTCATGCTTCGGCCCCAAGCCCAGCGCGATCAGGGAGAGCGAGTTGATCTTTCCACTGGAATCGAGATTCTGTTCGCCCTGGAACTTCTTGAGGGCTTCGGTGGAAGCCGGGTTCCATGCGCCATTGGCGTCTTCGGGGCTCAAGTAGCCCTTCGTCACCAGCGCGTCCTGAATCTCCTTGTAGCGTTCCGGCGCCGGCGCCAACTGCCGGGCACGCCATGTGGCGCGAGGCGGTGGGGCGTTCCTTCCACGCGACGCGGTAGTCCTGGCCGCTGGAGCCGTTCTGGAAGTGGCAGGCCGAGAATTGGAAGTGGCAGTGTGGGAAGAAACCGTGGGCTTCCTGGTTGCGGCACCAGTGGAATGGACGGGCGTGGGCAGCGCCGCCTTGGCAGGCGCTTTCTTGGCTGGGGGAGTGGATCCTTGGGCGCCACAAGCCACCACCGCCAATGCACCGACGACCGCACAAAACAGGATTCTTCGCATAATCGCTAATAGTTTACCAGGATGTAACACGGTTGAGGTCGCAGTTTTAGGTGTTTTTTTGTTCTCTTTGGCGAAGCGTGTAGGGCGAAAAGCACCCCGCCCTCGTGCTTATCGCTGGCCGATGCCCGGGTCCGCAATCTCCAAAAGCGTAACGCTTTCCTGTTCATCCGGGTCCGTGCGGGCAATCAGGCCCACGCAGGGGACCGTGCTGCTCGGATTGTAGGGCAGGTGCGGCAGGTTGGCCGGAATATAAACGAAGTCTCCTGCCTTCATCCAGGCGTGCTCGTGAAGTCCATCGCCGTACCACATGCCGGCTTCGCCAGAGAGAACGTACACAGCGCTTTCGTGGCTCCGGTGCAGATGCGGCTTCGCACGGCCCTCGGGCGGGATGGTGACCAGGTGCATGCAGAGTCCCTTCGACCCCGCGGTTTCGCTGGAGACCCCTTCGAAATACTGGAGAGCCTGCTTCCCGCGGTGGGGTTCTCCGCGATGGATGATTACGCAAGCCTGCTGGCTGGTGTCGTTCATAAGGATTCCCTGGGAACCACGTTAGCAAATCATTGGGGCGGGCCCAGCGAGGCTCAGGCGGCGTGGCAGCGTCAGAGGATCTCGCAAAACCATCGGTACGATAAAATGTTTGTCGATGAAGCTCACTCGGCGGCAAACTCTCGGTCTACTGGGCGCTGGTCTTTCGAGCGGCGCGGAAAACACGCTGATCGGCCACTGGCAACAGATCACGAAGGAGACCGACGGTAATGGTCGGAGCGGCCGCGTTGCATGTGGACTCCGGACGGAGCGTCAGTCTTCATGGCAGCGACCGGTTTCCGCTGGCCAGCGTGTGCAAATTGCCGATCGCGATCCACATACTGGCGATGGTGGGCGAAGGCAAGTTGTCGCTGAATGAGGACGTCGAGATTCCACTTCAGGATGTGGTTCCGGGTATAAGCGAAGTGGCGGACCGGTGGGCGAGGCAAAAGCGCTTCCCCCTCAACGAGCTTCTGGAACTGATGGTGGCAAAGAGCGACAACTCCGCGGTACAGACGCTGTTTCGCATGGGTGGTGGCAGTGCCGGACTGTCCGTCCGGATTCGCCAGTGGCAGATCGAGGGCATTCGGGTAGATCGCAGCGAGCGCGATTGCGGTTTCGCGGCGGCGGGAGTCAAGAACGTTCCACCAGTGTCCCAGTGGACCCCGCGGATGTACGACGAACTGACGGCCAAGATCACGCCCGCAGAACATATGGCGGCCTTTCGCCGGTTTCTGGCCGACCCGCGCGATACGGGAACCCCGGATGGCACGGTCCGGCTTTTGCGGAAGGCATTTCGTGGGGAATTGCTGCCGGCTGCGCTGACGAGGCGACTGATGGAAATCCTCAATGCGACGACCACCGGGAGTGCCCGGATTAAAGGGCTGCTACCGGCCGGTACGGTGGTCGGTCATAAGACGGGCACGACGGGAACGGTAGCCAATCTGAATGGTGCGACCAACGATGCGGGCGTGATCATGCTGCCTGGGGGAGCAGGTCTCGCGATTGCGGTCTACGTCAAAGGAAGCACCGGCGACCTGGCCGCCCGGGAGCGGGTGATCGCGAGGATCGCGAAGGCGGCGTTCGATTCGGCCGCGAGTCTGGCGTAGGGGAGGTGCCCGGGTGGGACAGGGGGCTCGCCCATGCAGGAAAAGAGGTCGTCACTGCACCGCGTTGGCGAACGTGATCGCCAGTTCCCGGCTCAGTTTGCCACTGAGGGAATAGACCCGGTCGGGGACGCTCCAGACCAGACTGATGCGCTTCAGAGTGCCATCGTCCCAGTTCTCCTGGAGCAGTGTGGCCTTGCCTGAATTCAGGTCGACCTCCTCGATGGTCGCCCGCTCGTGGACGTCCACGCCAATGGGCGCCAGCCAGGGCGTTGTAGTGCCCATCTGCTGAGCCAACCGCTGGGCCTCATCCGGCCCGACGCCTACCACACGCAGGACAAGCGCTGAGAACGCGGGAAAGTCGAAGCCCGGAGGCGCAGTCAGGGTCAGCGGCAAACTCTGCGCGAAGACAATGTCGGGCCATTCGGCGATCACGATGGCGCTGGTGTGCAGCGCCAATTGCGCGCCGTCCCACTGTGGAGGCACAGTCTGGTCCGTGACGCCCGCCTTTTGCAGGGCGAGTTCGAGGTCCGCGACGTGAACCACCGTGCCCGCCGAGAGGCTGAAGGTAGTGGAGAGCTTGGGAGTGCCGTTCAGCACCCAGGCGCGCGGCATGCGCGGATCGTAGCGGACGCGCCCGCGCGCCTCCTCCACATCGCGCGCGGGGATCGGGGGAATCGGAAGGCGAATCAGTTTGACTTCGGGGGAGGGAACCCCTTCCGGCCATGGATTCACACGAATGAACGCCACCTGCCGCACCGTCAGGAATTGCCAGAGTTGCTGACCCACCACGCGCCCCGCCGGCAGGAGCAGGATGACCACGCCCACCAGCGCCGCGGCGGCGGTCCAAGCCATCCAGCGCCACCTCATCGCACGCGGGCGATCCGTCTCCAAGCGCGCGTGTAAGCGCGTGAGAGCCGAGGCTGGATCGGGTCGCCATCCGGCTGGCGGGTCCAGGTGCGCGGTCTGCTTCATGACCCATTGGCTCAATTCGTCTGGATTAACGTTCGCCATATCGATTCACGTACTCCTTTCGGAAAGCCGTATCGGCGCGGGCTAGAAGCGTCCCTACCGAACTCGAGTTGATTGCCAGGATGGTGGCCATTTCGCCGAGGGTGTATCCTTCGCTTCGCAAGACCAGCAGCGCCGACTGTTCGGGCTTGATCGACGCCAGTACCTGCCTGACCCGAATCTGCTGCTCGATCTGTGCGAGCGCCTCTTCCGGACTCTCGACCGCTCCGGGCGCCGGAGCCAGGGCCTCATAATGCGCGCGCCTCTTGCGCTTTTTGAGATTGTCGAGCGCCAGGCGGAGGCCGGTACGGTACAACCACCCCGCCAGGTTGTGGTCCGACGCCGGTGGATTCTGGTGCAGCTTCCAGAACGCTTCGGCGGCCAGTTCCTCCGCCCATCCGATATCGCCAACTACCCGGTAGACCAGACGGGTCAACGCGGTGTAGTTGGCGGCAAAGAACTCGTCGAACTGGTCGGCGCTTTCCATGTTCCGGTTCACTCTTGGAATGTTCAAACTGGACGGCACATTGTGGTAACGACGCCCGAAGGTAAATTTTGACAGCTTGGCCGGGTCGGCTTGGCTTGCCGCACGAGGTCGGGACTAGTGGTCACGACCCCCACCAGAACAGGAGCCACTTCCGGCAGCAGGCTGTTGCTAAAAGGGGCAATCTCTAGCGGCAGGTTACAAACGTGCCCACGAGCCTCTGATGCTAAGATCGAGTTAGCGGTTCCGCGTCACGCTCTGGGAGGAAAGGTGTGCGCGTCTTCATCGGCTTACTCTTAGCAGTTTCTTGTTTTGGCGCCAGTCTTAACACTTCTAACAAACCTCGCGTACTGGCGTTCGAGGCACGTGACGGAAAGTACATATCTCACGGCACCGGCTATTCACTGTCGGTGACCTTGGGTGGTGCGGTCCTGACTCTCCGCGGCCATGCGGTTCGCATGTCGGTTGACGGCGCGAGTCCGAAATCGTCACTGCAAGCTCTCGACCGGATGCCAGGCCGGGCGAACTACCTGCTTGGCAGCGAGGTCAGGGCTTCCTACAATCTCTACGGCCGCGTCCGCTGGCGCGGCGTCTATCCGGGCATCGATCTGGTATTTCGAGGAAACCAGGAGCACCTCGAATACGATTTCGAAGTGGGCGCGGGGCGCGATCCGGGAAGAATCAGGCTGGGTTTTGAGGGCGCTGAACAGATTCGGATCGATCGGAACGGGGATCTGGTTCTGCAAGTTGGCGCGATCCAGATCCACCAGCCGAAGCCCTTCGCCTATCAAATGGTCGCGGGCCAAAGGCAGCCGGTCGACGTGGTCTATCGGATCGACTCCTCCGGCCACATGGGATTTCGAACCGGCGCTTACGACCGTCAACGCTCCCTGGTGATCGACCCTCAAATCCTCTTCGACCAGTCGTTCGGCGGGAGTGGCGTGAGCACGGCCGCGGGATTGGCAATGGATACACATGGCGCTCTTTATGTCGCGGGCTCGACGAATTCGACAGACTTTACAACTGTCAATCCGGCACGGGGCCACCTGGGCACGGCGCCTCTCCTGGTCACTGGCGACGCTGGCCAGACATGGAGCTTCCCCTCGCTTGGGCCCGCTAATTCAGTTAGCTCGATCGCGGCCTCTCCCTCCGCGCCGTTGATCGTCTATGCTGCGACACCGGTTGGTGTTCTTACGAGTGGCGACGGCGGGACAACCTGGGCCGAGCCAGCCAATGCTGGTCTTGCGAGTCCAGCTTTGGTCCTGGCGGTTGATGCCAGTTCCGCTACTACGCTTTACGCCGCGACGGCACGAGGCGTCTTCGTCAGCACCGATGGTGCGGCGACCTGGCGGGCCTCGACGGGCCTCCCGGCCATTAGCATTGTGACGATTGTCGCCCACCCCACGCAGGCCGGAACTCTATTTGCGAGCGTCGTGACGCCAGCGCTGTTCCGCAGTACCGACTTTGGCCAGACCTGGACCCAGGTCGCGCTTGCGCCGCCTACCCAGGCCGGGCCGGCGAATGCAATCGTCTTCGGCTCGAACGGAGTGATTTTTGCAGGGACCCCCCAGGGCCTATGGATCTCCACTGACAACGGAAACACATGGACCGCCGGGGCGAATCTCGGCGTATATAACCGCCAGGAACTCGCGATTGCGCCCGATAATCCATCGACTCTCTACCTGGTCAGTCAGTCTGGACTACAGCGGAGTTCAGATGGCGGCCAGACCTTCACTGTGGTGTTACCCTCCGTTACCTCCATCTACCTTGGCGCGGTTGCGGTAGACCCTCGGAATCCCGCCAGCCTATACGCTTCGACCACCGTGTTCCCGGCGAACATCAATAATGTCCTATATCGCAGCACCGATGCGGGACTCACCTGGTCGCCGGTTTCGCTGCCTTATCCAGTCAGCCCGCAGTCGCTCTTTATCTCACCGGCGGATTCGCGGGTTTTCCTGGGCGTTGGGACGGGGAACAATGTGTTCGTCACGAAATGGAGTGCGGATGGCAGTAAGGTTCTGTATTCTACCTATCTCGGCGGGAGTCAAAAGGACGGGGCCAGCGGAATTGCCGTGGATGGAAGCGGCAGTGCGTATGTCACCGGGCTTACCTCCTCGCCGGACTTTCCTACCACTAAGGGCGCATTCCAGACCAAGCTGACCACCACGCAGGACGTCTTTGTCGCCAAACTCAGTCCCGATGGCTCGCAACTGATCTACTCTACGCTGCTGGGAGGTGACTTCACGGAGCACGCGTGCTGCCAGCCGACTGGATCCACGGGCATTGCGGTGGATAGC
>PMTT01000950.1 GCA_003167275.1 Bryobacterales bacterium
GAAGCTCCAGGCCGCCGGTAAGCGGGTGGCCATGGTAGGCGACGGGATCAACGATGCTCCGGCACTGGCGCTAGCCGACCTTGGCATCGCGATGGGCTCGGGTACCGGCGTCGCGATGGAGGCCGGCGATATCACGCTGATGCGCGACAACCTGAACGGCGTGGCCGACGCCATCGAACTCTCGCGCCGTACAATGCGGATCATCCGCCAGAATCTCTTTTGGGCATTCGCGTATAACGCCATTGGCATTCCGGTGGCCGCGCTAGGTTTGCTGTCGCCGATGGTGGCGTCGGCAGCGATGGCGTTATCGAGCGTGACGGTCGTGACGAATAGTCTGCGACTGAGGTAGCTTGCCACGTGGCGCTGCCACTCGTGCCGGCACGGCGGGCTTTAAAGCCCGCGGACAGACGACAAAAACGATCGTCTGTCCTACTAAGCGATGGTTCGTGATTACTCTTCGCGCAGGACTCCGGCGGGGTCGATCCTTGCGACGGCGTGTGCCGGGAGCAGACAGGCCAGGACGGCAACTGCAGCCAGAACCGCTGTGATCGTCCCTAGCGTCCATTCGTCCGTTGCGCTCACTCCAAATAGAAGACTGCGGATAAGCCGGCCGGCGGCCAAGGCTACGAGCATCCCGGATGCCAAGCCGAACACTACGGGGCGCAATCCCTGCCACACCACCATGCGGCGCACCTGCCCGGCCCGCGCGCCGAGCGCAATCCGGATGCCCAGTTCGCGGCGGCGCAGAGTGATCCCGTAGGCCACCACTCCATAGATGCCGAGTGCCGCCAGCAGCAGCGCGGAGACCGCGAAGGCTACCGCCACATCCATCTGGAACCGGCGTCCGGCCACGGATTCCGACACGAGATCGCCCATGGTACGCATCTTGGGCGCCGGAATGCCGGAGTCGATGGACAGCAAGGTGCGGCGCACTTCCGCCGGCAGGACGCCGGAATCGGCTGAGGATCGCACCACCAATCCGGACACCTGGTAGGCAAATTTCCAGAACGGTATGTAGATCAAGAGCGTGGGGTCGTGTTCCAACTGTGTGCTGTGGACGTCTCCGACCACCCCCACTACCTCGGCATGGTCAACACCCGACCCGCTGCTCACGACTTTACCGAGAGGGTTCTGTCCGGGCCATAGCTTGTCCGCCAGCCTGCCGGAAACCACCGCGACTTTGCGGTCGCGGTCGGAGGCTTCGATGGCGCGACCGTGGAGCAGCGGAATCCCTAATGCGTTGAAGTAGTCCTGGCCGATGAAGCGCACGTTCACCATCACCAGTTGGCGGGTCACCGGATCGAGTGCGCCATCGTCCCCGCCCTCGAGCTTCACCGAGTTGACGTTGGATTCGCCGGTGAGCGGCACCCTGCTGGCGGTTGCTACGGCGCGAACGCCCGGCAACGCGCGGAGCCGGGCGGCGGCCAGGTCGAAGAAAGCCGCGCGGTCCTCGACTTTCCCGTAGCGTGACGGCAGCGACACGCGGACTTCGAGCGCGCGGTCCGCGGAGAAGCCCCGGTCTACGTGAAGCACGTGCCAGAGGCTGCTCACCAACAATCCCGCGAGGACCAGCAGCAGCGTGCTCAGGGAGACTTCCGCCCCCACCAGGCATTCGCGCAGGCGTAGCCCGTGACGGCTTCCGCTGATGCTATGGCTCCCCGCGCGCAAGGCCTTCTGCGGGTCGGCACGTGAAAGGCGCAAGGCCGGCAGCAGGCCGAACAGCAAACCGCAGAGCAGCGACAGGCCGAAGGCAAACACTACCACACGGCCATCGATCCGTACCTCATCGATCCGAGGCAGATCCACCGGCGCCCAATGCACAAACGCATTCAGCGCGGTCCGCGCGGCCACCAGCCCCAGGACTCCACCGGCGGCAGCCAGCAACAGGGTCTCCACCAACGCGGTTGCCAGCAGGCGGCCGCGCGAAGCGCCCAGAGCAATTCGCAGGGAGAACTCCTTAGCGCGCGCATTGCCCCGCGCCAACAGCAGGTTTGCCAGGTTGACGCACACAATCAGGACCAGAAGCAGCACCGCCGTGAGCAGCACCGCCAGGCTGGTGCGAACCGGGGCGCCCATCACCTCCTGAAGCGGCCGAACCTGGACGTGCAGCCCGGCGTCGAGTTGATGTTCCTTGGCGATTCGCCCTTCGAGCAGATTCAACTCCGCTATGCCTGCTGCCGGCGTCACGCCCCGCCCGAGCCGCCCGAACACCGGGTAGTCGTAGTCCCCGCCCCAACCAGGATTGACCCCCCGGAGGGGCACGAAGAATTCGGTGCGATCGGCGAGGCGGGACAGGGATCCCAGGTCGCCTCCCCTCGGAAAACGAAACGAAGCCGGCAGGACGCCCACCACCAAATACTGCGCTCCATCCAGCCGTATGCTCTGCCCCACGAATTCGCGCGACGCGCCAAACCGCCTTCGCCACAAGCCATCGGTGATGACCACCACCTTGCCTTTGCCGGGCTGATCCTCTCCCGGCTGGAACGTCCGGCCGAGTTGCGCCTCCACTCCCAGCGCATCGAAGAGATTGGCTGTCACCCAGGCTCCGCCCACCACCTCCGTTTCGTCCCCAGTCGATAGCCTGGAGCTACCACCGTTAACGGCGGTTAGCGAGTCGAAGGAGCGGGACTGCTCCTGCCAGAAGCGGAGGTGCTGGATATTCACCGGAAGGGTGGGATAGATGTGGGCCAGCGGGGGAATCACCTCGCGGACGAAGACCAGCCGGCCCGGCTCACGGTACGCCAGGGGCTTGAGCACCACCGTGTCGACCAGCGAAAAGAGAGCGGTCGCCGCGCCGGTTCCGAGCGCCAGCGAAAGGACCGCGACCAGTGTGAAGCCGGGCGTCCGGGCCAGCGTGCGGACCGCAAATCGCAAGTCTTGCGAGACCGCGTCCCAACCAGGGAACCATACGGCGCGCGATTCTTCCTGGGCGCGCGTCAAGCTTCCGAAATAGCGGCGAGCCTGCCGCGCGGCTTCGTCCGGAGGGAGGCCCGAGCCGGCCGCGTCCTCCAAAGCCAGGGAAAGGTTGGCGCGCAACTCCTCCTGCAATTCCCGCGTGCGGGATCGGCGCCTTCCGGGCAGCCACAGCAGCAATCGGCGAAGCCAAATCATGGGTTACTCCTCCATCGGTTGGGGATTCAACACCAGGGACACGGCGTGTACGAAGTCCTCCCATCGGGAAACCTCCGCATGCAGGCGTTTCCGTCCGGCCGCTGTCAGCCGGTAGCTGCGCGTGCGGTGGTTGCGCTCCGAAACCTCCCATTTGGCGGTCACCAGCCCTTGCATTTCCAGACGTTGCAGGGCGGGATAGAGGGAGCCCGCTTCCACCTGAATGGCTGCCTCGGTGGTCTGACGGATCGCCTGGGCGACGCCGTACCCGTGCAGGGGGCCGAGGGCAAGGGTGCGCAGGATCAGCATATCGAGCGTACCCTGGAGGAATTCGACGCGGGAAGGCTTCATGAACTTAGTATATAGGGCGCCAACGTATAGGCGGCCGATTATATAGACGGTCTATAGGCTGGAAGGTTAGGCCGGGCCGCCATCGGCGTTGCGCAGGTCCTCGACCTGCCCGTCTTCGAACCGGCCAGCCGCCAGGTTGGGAAGTGATGGACAGGTTGAGGACCTGCCCTAGGCCGGATGTAAAATCCTGTACACAGATGCGCATTGATGGGCGCGCGATGTATCATCTTGAGATGCGAGTACTCGTGTCGTTACTGTGTTTGATCCCGCTCTTTGCCCAGCCGCCCCAGGACGCTCCCAAGAAGGGCGGTGGAGGGCAGCGCCCGCCGGCCAAGAACCTGAAAGTGCTCAAGGTGCAGCCATCGGAGCTGATTCCTCTGATGCAGACCTACCGGGTGGCCTTGGGGAATGTACGATGCGACTACTGCCATGTTGCGGCGCAGCCGCCGGATTTCGCCAGCGACGAGAATCCCAAGAAGGAAATCGCTCGGCACATGATCGCCATGGTGCAGGATATCAACGCCAAGGTCCCCGATGTCAAAGAGAAGGTGACCTGCTATACGTGCCATCACGGAGATGCTTTGCCCAAGAGCGCGCCTCCACCCGCGGCTCCGGCCGGGCAGTAGCAGTTTGGCATCGATAATTCCGTGATTCCTGACGGTGGAGGGCTTCTCTGGAGCCCTCCGCCGCCCTAGTGCAGGTCCAATTTCGTCTTGGCGTGGCCATTGCCGGCGCCCCGCATGCTGTCGATCAACGCCTTGAGGCTGGCCTCCGTGCGCTTTTGTGCCGCCCGCAACTCCCGGATATCCTTCCGGGTTTCGCGCATGTTGTCCACTACCAGTCGCATGCCTTGGTGTATGAGTTCGCGGATTGCCGCTATCTGCCGATCATGCTTTTCGAGGTGTTCCTTCGTTTTCATTGGCCGCCCTTGCCTTCCAGTTTTTCGACCCGGCGCGACAACTCTTCGATCCGCCCGTCACGTTGCGCGAGCATGGCGTCCATCTCCTCGGACCAGGCGATCAGCCGCGCTATCTGGCGAGTGCCACCATTGATGATGCCTCCCTGGCGGTCGAGTCGCGCTTCGATGCGCTGGATTCATCCTTGACCTCCCTGATTTCCCGCGAGAGCGAGCCGAAGAGGTCGAATAGGGTTTGATCGTCCATGGCCCTATTCTATACTGCGCCCAGCGGCATCGAACAGTGCAGCGGCGATTCCCCGACTCACTCGTAGCGCAATGCCACCATCGGGTCGACCCTGGCCGCCTTGCGTGCGGGAATGTAACAGGCCAGCAGGGAGACCACAGTCAGCACCGCCGGAGCCACCAGGAAAACTACAGGGTCGGCGCCAGTCACTTCGTAGAGCATGCCGGCCAGCACTCTACCCAGGAGCCATGAGAGCATCATGCCCGCGCCCACTCCCACCGCCGCGATGATGACTCCTTCGCGCAGAATCATCCNNGGAGACGGTGTAGGCTCGAATCCCATAAAGGCCGATCATCGCCAGCAGCAGCGCGACAGCAGCGAAAATACCGAACATGCGGCTGCCGGTCTCGACTACCCAGATATCCATACTCCGGTCGAGGTGATCACGCATGGTGCGCAGTCCGAGTACCGGCAACCGGCTGTCGGCGGCGCGGACCTCCCGTCGCACGGCATCGAGGATCCGCAGTTCCGATTCGCGGCCCTGCGGCGCGATTTTCAGGTGAATGCTCATGTTGGCCTGATACTCCTGGCCGAACGGTACGTATAGATGCCCATCCGAACCCCCGCCGATGATATGGTCTTGCACGTTACCCACCACTCCCACCACCTCGGCCTCGCGAACCTTTTGCTGGCTGCCGCCGTAGATGCGGACGTGCTTGCCGAGCGCGTCGCCATTGGGCCAGAGACGAGAGGCGGATAACTGATCGAGGATGGCAACCGGCGGCGTCGCGGCGCCCGCCTCACTCGGGAGGAACGATCGGCCTCGGAGCAGCCGGATTCCGAGAGTGGCGAAGTAACTTTCGCCGACGACATTGAACTGGCACTGCTGCTGAGCGTCCGGTTTGGTGGACGGAGCGTCAGTGGATTTCTGGATGCTGCGCCCGAGTGACACCATGCCGAATGGGACAGTCGCCGCGATGCTGGCGGATTCCACGCCGGGCAGGGCTGCCAGTCGGTCGAGAAGCGCGCGGTAGATCTGGCGGCCATGCGGTTCATCGTAACCGGCCAGGCTGGGATCAAGCTCAATCAGAATGGTGCTCTGGATGCGGAACCCCGGCTGCACGTTGGCTGCGCGGACGAAACTGCGGAGAAACAGTCCGGCGGCTGTCAGTAACATCAGCGAAAGTGAGATCTGGCCCATCACCAGCAGGTTGCGGCGTGAGAAGACGCGGCGCGGCTTGCCCTTTTCGATGACGCCCTGTCCGTTGTCCTTCAGGTCCGAGAGCACGTCCGGTCTCGAAAGGTTCCAGGCTGGAACCAGGGCGAACAAAAGGGTGCTAAATGTGCAGAAGCCAAAGGTAGAGGCGAGGACGCGGAGATCGGGTGTCGCGCTGTAGACCAGGTCGATGGGCGCGAGCAGGGCGAGCGAGTGGACCAGCAGGCTGGTGCTCCAATATGCCAGCAGGAGGCCGGCTGCGCCTCCGAGGAGCGCCAGCACGAGGCCTTCCGTGAAGAGTTGTTGCAGGATGCTCTTTCGTCCGCCGCCCAGCGCCAGCCGGATGGCGATCTCCTTGCGGCGGGCCGAGCCGCGAGCCAGCATCATGTTCGCGACGTTCAGGGAGGCGATGAGCAGCACCACACCCGACATGGATAGCAGCAGCGCGGCGATCACCGTCAACTGCGTGTCGGTGGATGGATTGGTGGTAATGGACATCCGCGCCAGCGGCCGCACGATCAAGGTTTGGTCGCGATTCTCCGCCGGGTAGGCCTTTTCCATGCCTGAAGCCACCGCCGCCAGTTGTGCATCCGCCGCTGGCTGCGTCACGCCGGCGCGAAGCCGTCCGACCAAAATGAGACTGTGGTTATCGCGCGCGGCCAAGTTGCGTCCGGCGCCCTCAAAATCGTTGATCATCGGTTCGTACATGCCTAACGGCAGGTATACTTCGGGGCTGATCAGGGCCGTGGTGCTGGTGAACCCCTCCGGGGTGACTCCGATGACCGTGAAGATGCGCCCATTGATCCGCAAGGTTTTTCCCAACGGGGCAGGATCGGCGCCCGATTTCCGCCAGAAGGAATAGCTCACGATAGCCACCGCGATACCGCCCGCTGGCCGTTCCTCGGCGGCGGTGAAGGCCCTGCCCTGCCACAGCGGGACGCCCAACGTGGCAAAGTAATTCGAGGAAACCAGATCGGCGAATACGCGGCGCGTGATGTCGCCTTCCGAGAGCCCGACCATCGCCATGTTGTGCGCCATCAGGCTGGTGAAGACCGGGTTCTGCTCGCGCAGGTCGACGTAATTAGGATAGGAGAAGGCTCGATAGGATCCGGGATTGCGAGTGTCGCGGCTGTAGACGCCGACGATTTGCTCGGGCTTCTGAATCAGCAGCGGTTTCAGGAGAAAGGCATTCACGAGGCTGAAAATCGCGGCGTTGGCNNGGTACGCGGATTGGAGGGGAAAGGTTCAATCGGAGTCAGCCTTTTGGATTGTGTGGGTATACTTGAACCAGGAGTTTCGATGCCCAAGACCATAGAACATCCAACGCGCTTGAAGCAGGGCTTGTCCGATAGTGCGTCGCTGCACGAAAGGGCCGGAGAGCAAGTCGTCGTCGACGGAGGATCAACCCGCTCCGCAGGTGTGCACGACAGAGAGGCCCTGGAGCAACTCGCTGAGACCTGGGCATCGCATCACATTACCGTGCAAAGCCTGACCCAAATCCTCGCCATCGCCGGCGAGGCGTTTGACGATCGGGACAAAGGCATTCGCTGGCTTCAGGAGCCAAACATCCAGATCGGCAATAAGCCTCCGATCAGTCTGATTGGGACGAAGGATGGGTTCAAGGTGGTCGAAACGGTACTTCGCCAGATCCAATATGGGGTCATCGGATAGATGCAGGTCTCCCGGATCTGCCGTGCCAAGTATCCGGATCTGGACGGCAAGGGAGCGGCGATAGCTGGAGGCCGCTGGAATTCAGTTGGCACTCCGGTTGTGTATTCGAGTTCCTGCGGAGCGTTGGCTGTCCTGGAATATCGAGTTCATACGAATATAGACCCTGGCGATTTACTCCTCGTGAGAATGGAAGTGCCCGATTCCCTGACGATTGAGAGGGCAGCCTGGATGCCGGAGATCAACACGGCACGTCACTTCGGCGATCTTTGGGCGAACAGCAAGCGGGCACCCGTGCTTGCGGTCCCATCCGTCATCGTGCCGCACCAGGTGAATTACCTTTTGAATCCGCTCCATCCGGCGCTGGCTCAACAGCTTAGGATTGTGGAGCGAGAATCATTTTGTGCTTGACCTGCGTTTGTT
>PMTT01000322.1 GCA_003167275.1 Bryobacterales bacterium
AGGCAGGAATGCCTGTGCCACGGCTGTCACCCGGTATCAGAACCAGGTCGTAATGCGCGGCAACGAACTCCCGTAGCCGGGCCGCCGCCACGTAGCGCGGATTCAGATCCCGCTGCACCAGCACCTTTCGCGCGGGCAACTCCCCCAGCACGCCAGCCAACTCGCCGCCAATCCCTCGCGGAAAGGTGTCCACGATCAGGCAGCGGGGCCGGCACTCCGCGATCTCGCGCACGACTGCCGCGCGGGTTTGCTCCGCGGGCGCCAGTGAGTCGAGCGCCACAAGGTCGAGAGCGGGAAGCGCGCTCGCCACGATACTCGCGTACGGTGAATTCGTCAGGACTCGGACGGGACGGTCCCGCTGCGCGATGCGCGCCAGCGCCACGGCCCGCGTCAGGTGTCCCCAGCCTCCGCCCAGCGCGTAGATCAACCACACGGCGAGCTCAGCTCTCCGTCATGTCGTTCTCGAAATCGTCGCCTGGAGTCACCAGGTCTGCCCCGTCCGCTTCCGTAAAATCGGTCGAAGAGACATCCGGCGGGCCCACGCCGCCGACGTCTACTGGTTGCGAGGCGCCCCCGTAGAAAGGGTCAAACCAGAAGAAGTAGTCGTCGTCGTAGTAGTCGTACCGGCTGTAGCTGTAACGGTCCCTCCGCATGGCATAGGGGTCGTCAATCAGGCCGTTCTGACAGTCGGGACAATCCACCGGCGTCGTGCGCCGGCAAGCGTGCGGAAACAGGAACCCCACGCGGCGCGGGCACTTCCAATCGGGAGGAAGCGGCGGGGTCATTGTGGACCGCCTTTCTTCGCCTGCGCGCGTTTGCGTGCTTCCACTTCGCGGGACAGGTTGAGCATTCTGTAGACTCCCAAAGCCAGCATCGAACTGGCCTGCGCCAGGTAAGCCGGGTCGGCGGTCTTGGTCACCAGGGCTTTGACCTTCACCGAGCGGCCGCTCACCTCCAGGCCTCGCATGGCGGCACCCTCCGGCAACTGAATCTCCTTCTCCATTTTTTCCCGGAACCGCGTCAGGTCGCCGTAAGTCTGCGGCGGATAGTCGAACCGCATGGCAATCAGACTCTGCGTGCGCGTTTTGGTTTTGGACTTTCCACGCGGGTTAGTGAAGGATCGGTGGCGGACGAAATCTACAACCGTCTGGCTGAACGTGGTGCCGTCGTGAAGGCTGGCCTCCACCGAAAACCAGGACACTTTGTAGAGTCTCTGCTTGCCATTCTTGCGGTTCGGCAGTGCGGCTTCGGAGATCGTCTCCTCGGTGGGGTCAAAGGCCAGCCGCATGGCGACCGGCGCCTTCGGGTCCGCATCCGAACGGAGCATGGCAGCCATGGATTTGCCGAACGCCGACCGATCCATGTGGTTGGCCACCGCCTTCGGGTAGCGCTTCATCCGGTGGAGAAACCAACCGCCCAACACGAAGAGCAGGAGGCCGACGGGCCACGCCCCAATCGCGAATGTGACGATCCCCAGCGCCCATGCGACGGTGCACCAAAGAACCAGGCGCTTCCGCGACCTGCGCCAGCCGACGGCCAGGCTCTCGATCTGGTCGAGGGCTTCGGCCAGGTCCCCGACCGGCTCCTTAGATTCGTAGAGCCTCTCCGCGCGTAACCGATTCACATCGACAGGCATGAACTCCGCTATCTTATCAGGTAGGGCATGCTACTGGCGCTTTGGCCAGCATTAGCTTGCCCAATCGCGGATTCCCGCAAGCGGAAGAATGCCCCGCCTGGCGTACATCTCATTCGACACGGTTCCGGCGCCGAAAGGTGCGGCGATCCACATTGCGGCCTTCACGCGCGCGCTGGCCAGCGCCTACGGATCGGTGGACCTGGTCACCGTAGGGTATGCTTTAGCTTGCCCTGAACACTCGATGCATTTTGGTGGGCAAGCTAAAGCATACCCTACGGGAGTCTTTCATACGGAGTTGCCGGCCCTGGGCGTCAGCCTGATCGACCGCGTGCTCTGCTTCCGCGGGTGCCTGGAGCAATGGCTTTCCAGCCGGCGGTTCGACCTCATCCAGTTCCGCTCCATTTTTGAAGGTGTCCCGCTGCTGCGCTTGCGGCCCCGCCCGCGGTTGATCTTCGAAGTCAACGGCCTTCCCTCCATCGAACTGAAACATCGCTACCCGAGGGTCGCCGACGACCGCGAACTTATGCGCAAACTGACGGCGCAGGAGCAGTCCTGCCTGGAAGCCGCCGACCGGATCGTAACGCCCAGCGCGGTCACGGAGCGTTACCTGATTGCCAGCCGGGGAGTGGACCCTGCCAAGATCCGCGTCATCCCGAACGGCGTGGATACCGATCTATTCCATCCACGCGACCAGGGCGCAACACCAGATCAGGAGGCGGAGATCTCCCTGCTCTATTTCGGCACGCTCGCCCAGTGGCAGGGTGTGGATCTGGCGGTCCGTGCGGTGGCGCAGATCTGCGCACAGACTCCCGCCCGACTGACCATCCTCGGCGCCTCCAGCAGCCGTCAGAGGGAGCCGATTGCCGCGTTGGCCGCCAAACTGGGGATTGCCGACCGAGTGGAAATCGCGGCGGCGGTCGGGCAGCCGGAACTGGTTGAGGCGATTCACCGGTCGTTCGCGGTGCTGGCGCCGCTGGCATTGAACGATCGAAATATCCAGCAGGGCTGCTGCCCTCTGAAGGTGCTGGAAGGCATGGCCGCCGGCATTCCCGTGATCGCGAGCGACTTGCCGGTGGTGCGCGAACTGGGCGAGCACGGACGCCACTTCCTGCTGGTGAAACCGGGCTCGGTGGACCAGATCGCGCAGGCCGTGCTGCAACTCCGCGCCGAGCCGGAACTGGGGCGCCGTCTTTCCGCGGGCGCACGCGAGCGCATCGTGAGTCACTACACTTGGGATCGATCGGGAGAGGCGCTGGTCGCCGTCTGCGCGGAACTCGGGATGAGCCTGGCGAGCAGCGCCTGAAGGGCCTGCCGCTCGACCTCCGGCGAAAACCCCGCCACCATGCGAGCCCGAGCGGCCCGCCGGACACGGTCGCGATGCTCCGGCCCGGCCTGCAGCCACTCCAGCACCGCTTCCCCCAGCCGGTGCAATTGCCAGCGCGGCAAGATGATGCCATCGACGCCGGGCGTGACGATCTCGGGGATCCCGCCGGCATCGCTCACGATCGAGCCGCACCCAGCCGCCATGGCTTCCAGCAGGGCGTTCGGCATCCCGTCCCACAAGGACGGCTGCAGGTACACGTCGCAGGCTTGCAGGTGGGCGTTTACAGCCTCGGGCGTGGGAAGCTGGCCGGTGATCAGGATGTCGCGTTCCTCGATCCCCGCCGGGCCGATCCATTGGAGCAGGCGAGGACGCCCGGAAGGGCGCACCTCACCGATCAGCAGCAGGCGCACCGGCCGCACCCGACGGACCGCGACGAGCGCATCCATCAGGTGGGCGAGGCCTTTCTTCTCCCGCAGTTCGCCGCAGAAGCCGAGCACGGCCTCGTCGGCACCGATCCCCAGACGCGCCCGCACCGCATCGCCCGCTTCCGGCGAGGGAAAGAACTGGTGGGTATCGACTACATTGCGAAGATGGACGACGTCGCCGCGGCCGCTGAGGGCCTGCGCCTTTCGGGCCAGGTCGAGCGTCACCGCCGTGATGCTGGTGGCGTGAGCCAGAGTCCACTGGAGCCGGGCGAAATCGCCGGGCGGAAAGACGTCGCGGTCGAGGTCGTTCCCGCGGATGCTCACTACTGAAGACACGCCGTTCAAGCGGCCGAACCACACGGCGAGGAAGCCCGCGAGTGAAAGGTAGTGGCCCCACACCAACTGGTAGGGCGCCATGGAGAGCAGCCAGTCGAGCAGGTTGAGGGTGTGGGGCATGGTGGTATCCCACTCGCGGAATCGCCCGATCCGGTAGACCGTGGGGTCACCCGGCTCCCGCACCACCTGTCCGGCCTGCAAGGAGCGGGTCCACGACACAACATCCACCTGGGCGCCGAGGGTGGCGAGGGTCCGCGCGATGCGTGTGGCGCTGGCCGACACGCCGCCGAGATCCGGAGCGTGACGTTCGGTAAGGAAGAGGATACGGGGCATGGAAGCTGCCACGATAGCACGCACGGGCGAGCCGGGTCTCGCACGGCCACGGGCGAAGATGCGCACCCGGGTCAGATGCGGGGGAAGGTCAAGATGAGCAGGCGAGCGACCGCCTGCGCCACCTGGCGGCCTGACGATCTAAACTGGAGTCATGCT
>PMTT01000596.1 GCA_003167275.1 Bryobacterales bacterium
TATTGGGTGTTTGTCTCCGATACGCCGTTCAGCTCTGTGGACACGCCGGCGACTCTGCAGTTTCGGGCGGGAACGTTTAGCAGCCACCAGACGGCCGCCCCAAATCCGTCCACCTACATTACCGCCATAACCCAAGGACGCTACGTGCGCGTGCAACTCACAGGAGCGAACTACCTCAGTTTGGCTGAAGTGCAGGTACTTCCCCCCGGAGGACCTCCTCCCGACCTGGCATTGAGCGGGATGGCCACTCAAAGCAGCACGCTTCCGGGATTCTCCACCGTCGGTGCCAGCGCTGCGGCAGACGACAACACAGATGGCATGTTCTTTGACGGTTCGGTGGCGACCACGAATACCCAGCCGAATGCCTGGTGGCAGGTGGACTTGGGCGCTTCGGCCAACGTCAGTTCCATAGTCGTTTGGAATCGAACGGATTGTTGTGGGTCGTCCCTGAGCGACTTCTGGGTGTTTGTTTCCGATACGCCCTTCAGCCCAACGGATACACCGGCCACACTTCAATTCCGGGCGGGGACGTGGAGTAGCCACCAGACTGTGTCGCCGAATCCAGCCATCACGATTCCGTCTGGGGCCGAAGGACGCTACGTGCGGGTGCAACTCACCGGCGCGGACTACCTGAGCTTGGCCGAAGTCCAGGTGTTCGGCACGTTCAATCTGGCCTTCGGTAAGGTGGCCACCCAAAGCAGCACGATTCCGGGAACCCCGCCTCCCGGGGCAGCCGTGGATGGCAATACGGATGGCGTGTTCTCCGATGGTTCAGTGACCGCGACGACGAATGCGCAGCCCAATGCCTGGTGGCAGGTGGATTTGGGCGCTTCGGCGCCCGTAAGTTCCATCGTGATCTGGAACCGCACGGATTGTTGTGGCACCCGGCTGGGCGACTATTGGGTCTTTGTTTCGGATACTCCGTTCCTGCTCACGGACACGCCCTCCACCCTACAGGCCCGGCCGGGAACGTTTGCCAGCCATCAGATGGTGGCTCCCAATCCATCCACCACCATAACGGCCAACACGCAAGGCCGGTATGTGCGCGTGCAGCTAAACGGCGCAGACTACTTGAGCCTCGCCGAGGTACAAGTCATAAGCCAATAGATGGCATTCCGGCTTACGCGTTGATGTAAAGCTTTGGAAGGGGCGATGGGCCTTATGAGACGAATTCGCGTGACGGGGTACTGGTTGGTGTTTCTGCGATGGGCCCGGCGTCCCGCCGTGGCGAACGGCCGTGCATGGGTTCCGTGGCTTGCATTGCTGTTGGGCGTACCCACCGTCCTGCCGGCGCAGTCCGGGCAGAGCTGCACGGTGCAGTTGAACCTCTCCAGGGCGGATCTGGGGGTCGCCGGCGGCGCCGGCGGCTTCAATGTGGGACTCAGCGGCCCGAGTTGCGTATGGACGGCGAGCAGCAGTGCCTCGTTTGTGACCATCACGAACGGCAGCCAGGGAACCGGTAATGGCGTCGTCAGTTACTCGGTGGCGGGTAACCAGGCGTCGAGTGTGTCCCGTTCCGCTACCATCACCATCTTTTCGTTCGGCCCACCGGCTTACTTCACCATTACCGAAGCTGGAGCAAGCTGCACGTACTCACTACCAATTTCGAGCGAGGTATTCCTGTCCACCGGCGGCAGCGGGACGGCGCCGGTGATCGCACCGGCGGGCTGCGGTTGGGTCGCAAGCAGCGGTGTTCCCTACCTGACCATCGCCTCCGGCAGCAGCGGTTCCGGGAATGGCGCCGTGAGCTATACGGTGGCGGCGAATCCATCGAGCACCTCGCGGACGGGCGCCTTAACCATCGCCAACCAGGCATACACCGTCACAGAAGAAGGAACCGGGTCGGCCTTGAGTTGTACGCCCAGCGTCCCCCAACCTTCGGAGGTAGCGCTGGAAGGGCGGACCGAAGTGCTCGGCGACCTTGTGCTCACTTGCACAGGTTTGACCGGCACGCTGAACTCCACGATCTCGCTGGGGCTCAACACCAACGTAAGTAATGCACTGACGGGCGAAAGCACCACCGATGCGGTACTGACGGTGAACGGGAGCAATCCCCAAAACGGTCAGATTGGCGGTTACAATTTCCTCCGCTGGCCAGGAGTCTTGATTACGCCTGGAAGCGGCGGTACGGCCACCGTCCGCATCTCCGGAGTGCGGGCCGACGCCAGCCTCTTAGCCACTGCCGCCAGCCTGCAGCCGGCCTCCATCACCGGCCAGGTAACCCTTAGCGGGCTGCTGGCCGTTCCGGTGAGCGCTGGGCAACTGACACTCGCGAATGTGTCGCAGTCGCTGGTATTCCTGGAGCAACAGGCATCCACGCCAACTGCCGGAGCGCCGACTGCGATTCCCTTGGTATTCCAGGAAGCCAGCCCCGCGGCTTTTCACACGGCCTCGGGCGGCGCGCCGGCCACACGCCTCCGGACTGTGTTGACCAACGTGCCCGCTACGGTGCAAGTGTATGCGGCGGTGTATCCCAATGAAGGCTTCACGCGGGCGCAGTTGTACTCCGCGGACGGCAACGGTTTTGGAGGATCTCCGGCTGGAGGGTTTTTTCTGAATAACACTTTCTACCAGCCGTTAACCGTCAGTGGCGGGGTCGCGACGGCGACTTGGGTAGTGCTGTCGGCGGATCCGTCCAGGGTCGAGTCGCTGACGTTTCCGCTGCTGGTGTTCAATGCCCTCACGAGCGATCTGAACGCGATCCAGATAGCGGGTAGTTTGGCTCCGGTAAGCGATGTGAGCGCGGCCAGCAACACTGAGCCGGTCCCGCGGTACCGGGACTTTTCCATACCGCAGAAGTTGGTAAATCTGCGGATGAGCACATCCCTGCAAGTACAACCCGGATCTTCGTCACAGGCGCTGGCTCCTTTGGCGCGAGGTGGCTTTCGCGCGAGCGCGGCAGTCACCGTTGGGTCGAACGTGACCTTTACCAACCAGTTGGTGAACGATACTTCGGACTCGAGCCAGACCGCGACGAATGTGATAATCAGGGACCACATCCCAGCCGGTCTGAATATTGTGAATTGCACAGCCACCAGCGGCGTGACTTGTAACGTATCGGACAATCAGGTCGTGGTGGGTTATGGGTCTCTGGGCTCCGGCCAGATCGTGCAGGTGACGGTAGCGGCGAGCGTAGATCCATCCGTGGCGGAGGGAACGGTCTTGTCTAAGCTGGTGACCGCCGCGGGAGACCAGGTGACTGCGGATTTGTCGACAAGCAGCGCGAGCAGCAGTTTCATCGTGATGGGTGGGGCGCCTGTGGGAGGGCAGGCTGCCATCGTCATTGCCTCGGCTGGCACGCCACAATCGGTCCAGGTGGGGTCGGCCTTCCCGAATCCGTTGCAAGCGACTGTCAAAGACTCGACCGGCAATCCGGTGAGCGGCGCCGTCGTCATATTCACGGTGCCCTTCAGCGGGGCTCGCGCTGTGTTGTCGAGCAGCACGGCGGTGACCAATGGTCAGGGAGTAGCCAGTGTGTCGGCAACGGCCAACAACAACTCGGGCTCCTACAGTGTAACCGCAAGCGTGGGCGCATTTTCGGCGGCCTTCTCGCTGACGAACCTGCCGGGTTCACCCGACACCAATCTGGCACTGGGTAAACCGGCGACCCAAAGCACCACGCTTTCAACATTCGCCACTACGGGCCCCATGTCGGCAGTCGATGGCGACACGGACGGCCGCTTCTCGGACGGCTCGGTCGCCTCGACAGACCTGGACTCCAACCCCTGGTGGCAAGTCGACCTGGGGTCTTCGACGCCCATCGGTTCTGTTGTGGTCTGGAATCGCACGGATTGCTGTGGCGTCCGGCTGAGCGACTTCTGGGTGTTCGTTTCCGACATGCCATTCCTTCCGACGGACACGCCCGCCACCTTACAGACTCGCCCGGGGACGTTTGCCAGCCACCACGCTGGCGCCCCCAATCCATCCACAACCATTGCGGCAGCCACCGAAGGCCGGTTTGTGCGCGTGCAGCTATCGAGCCCCAATTATCTTAGCCTTGCCGAGGTTCAGGTGTTCGGCCCGGGAACGGGCGTGCCTGGAGCTAGGGTTGCTACTCAAAGCAGTACCCTTTCGGGATACCCCTCCGCGGGAGCCGCGTCGGCCCTGGATGGGAATACCGATGGCATCTTCTTCGACGGTTCGGTTACCGCGACGAACCTGGAAACCAACCCGTGGTGGCAGGTGGATTTGGGTGTTTCTACCGCCATCGGTTCCATCGTCATTTGGAATCGGACGGATTGTTGCGGCTCGCGTTTGGGCGACTACTGGGTGTTCGTTTCCGATGCGCCGTTCCTCCCTACCGACACGCCGACTACGCTGTTAAATCGCTTGAATACGTTTGGCAGCTACCAGGCCACCGCTCCCAATCCGTCCACCACGATTACGGATAGTACGCAAGGCAGATATGTTCGCGTGCAACTCAACGGCTCGAACTACCTGAGCCTCGCCGAGGTACAGGTCTTTGGCCCCGGGATGACTGCGCCAGGGGGTAGGGTGGCCACCCAAAGCAGCACACTTCCAGGAACCCCGAGCCCGGCAGTCGCAGTGGATGGCACTACGGACGGTAGTTACCCGGATGGTTCGGTGACCGCGACCAACCTGGACTCGAACGCCTGGTGGCAGGTCGATCTGGGCGCTTCGATGTCGATCGGCTCCATCGCGATCTGGAATCGCACGGATTGCTGCGGCTCACGGCTCAGCGACTATTGGGTATTCATCTCGGACACGCCGTTCGGTGCAACGGACACCCCGGCCACCCTGCAGTTCCGTGCAGGGACGTGGAGCAGTCACCAGACGACCGCGCCCAACCCGTCGACAAGCATTGCGGCGCCCACTCAGGGCCGCTATGTGCGCGTCCAACTCACGGGCGCAAACTACTTGAGCCTCGCGGAGGTGCAGGTGTTCGGGCCGGGAGCGCCCTCTGCCTCGAATCTGGCTATGAGCAAACCGGCCACTCAAAGCAGCACGCTTCCGGGGACACCGGCCCCCGCTGCGGCGGTGGACGGCAGCACGGACGGGAGCTTCCCGGATGGTTCGGTGACTGCGACCAATGCGGATCCGAGCGCCTGGTGGCAAGTGGACTTGGGTGCATCGGCCAACGTCAGCTCCGTGGTCGTTTGGAATCGGACGGATTGTTGCGGTTCGCGACTGAACGACTACTGGGTGTTTATTTCCAGTACGCCGTTTCTGGCGACTGACACGCCGTCCACGTTACAGAACCGTGCCGGTACGTTCAGTAGCCATCAGACCACGGCCCCCACCCCGTCCGTCACCATTCCGTTCGGCGTACAAGCCCGCTACGTGCGCGTGCAACTCACCGGCGCTAACTACCTCAGCCTCGCCGAAGTCCAGGTCTTTGGGCAGTAAGGTTGCCTGATTCAGTGGGGCAGGTGTCAACCTGCGGCCGATTGTCAATCATGACTGTCAATCGGCCTGCCGCCCAAGAAACCTTGCCGGAACCGCCTACCCGCCAGCCCTCACACGCCTGGCAGGCGACGAACCCCCCTCCTCCGTCCCAATCAGGTCGATGAAGTCGATTTTCCAGGGCGTTGGACCCAGATCGAGTCGCGCCACCGTCACTGGCAAGTGGAAACGGCACGGACCAGCACTGCCGGGATTGACATACAGGACTCCGGACCGCTCCGTGCACCCCGGCTTGTGTGAATGCCCGCTGACCACCACATGATACCCGGCGGCCACCGGATCAAGGTTCAGGTCGTGGACATCGTGTAAGACGTAGAGGAGAGCCGTTCCGGCCTTGGCCACGGCGGTTGCCGGCAACCTCTCCGCCCAAGGACCCTGATCGATATTTCCTCTTACTGCCACCACCGGGGCCACCGCGCGCAACGTTTCCAGAATCTCAGGCTTACCGACATCGCCCGCGTGGATAATCAGGTCCGACCCCTGAAGCGCGCCCAAGGCCTCTTCCCGCAGCAACCCGTGGGTGTCGGAGATCAGGCCTACGATCACGCCTAGGCGCCGACGGCCATGGGAGCCTCGACCGGTTCCACGACCTCGTCCTCTACGCGTTGCTCCACCGGGGAGGCTGCCGCAGCATCCGGCATGGCAACGGCGGCCAACTCTCGTTGCTCAAGCCCATCCACCTGCGGCTTTTCCTCGTTGGGCCGATGGAATGCTCCGGAAAGCGTGCTCTGCACCAGCGAGAGAAGTTCCATGCCCCTGGCGGCGGACTGCCGCTCCTCGCGCAACCGGACTTCAAACTCCGCGCGCTCGCGGCTCAACTCGGCCACCTGGTCGGTCAACTGCTGGGCGCTCAACCGGCTAGCCGCCAGTTCCTTTTCCAGTGAAGAGCGGTAGTCATCCGCATCCGCGCCGTACTGTTTCGCCTGGGTCAGATCGACTGTCAGCGCTGCCACTTGGCCAGCCAGTTCCTGGCTCTGCTGTTTCTCAGATTCGAGTTGCGTCTCGAGTTGGGCCACCGCCTCCGTGCCGGCAACTTTGTGGGCGTCCAGTTCGGAACTGAGGTGAGCGACCTGTTCGGTCAGTTCGCGCCCCTGCTGTTTTTCGGAATCGAGCTGTGCCGCAAGCTGGGCCGCCTCTTCGGTGCTGGCAGTCTTGTAGGCGTCCAGTTCGGAATTGAGGTGAGCGATCTGTTCAGTCAGATCGCGGCCCTGCTGTTTCTTGGAATCGAGCTGCGCCTCGAGTTGGGCCACCGCCTCCGTGCTGGAAGCAGTGTGCGCGGCCAGTTCGGCGGTAAGCTGAGCGATCTGTTCAGTCAGTTCGCGTCCCTGCTGTTTTTCGGAATCGAGCTGTCCTTCGAGTTGAGTCACCACCTCGTTGCTGGCCAATCTGTATTCGGTCAGGTCGGAAGTAAGGTGAGCGATCCGCTCGGCCAGTTCACGGTTGAGCTGATCTCCGGATTCGAGTCGTGCATCGATGTCGCGGTCGAACTCCGCAACCCGATCTGTCAACTGCTGGATGGTCAGCCGGCCGACTCCCAGTTCCGTTTCGAGCGTGGAACGGTAGCTATCCGCGTCCGCGCCATACTGCCTCGCCTGTGTCAGGTCGATCGTCAGAACGGCCACTTGCTCAGCCAACTCCCGGCTCTGCGTTTTTTCCGACTCGAGTTGCGCTGCAAGTTGGGTTACGGCTTCCGAGCCGTCGACTCTGTACCCGGTCAGCTCGGTGTTCAGGCGGGCGACCTGCTCGGTCAACTCGCGACCCTGCTGCTTTGCCAGATCGAGCTGGGCTTCGAGTTCGGTCACCGCCTCGGCGCCCGCAGACTTGTACCTGCTCAGCTCCGAGCTAAGGCGAGTGATCTGGTCGGCCGACTCGATGCTCTGCTGCTTTTCGGATTCGAGCTGCGCCTGGAGTGCGGCAACCTGCTGGCCTGCCTCCTCCGCTGCAACTCCTCCGTCCTTCGTCTTGGCCGCCAGCTCCTGCATCTGGGCGCTAAAGGCGCTGGCCTGACCCGCGAGCTCATTGGCGCGCTGTTCGGCCGCGGCCCGTAGTGCTGTGACACTCTCGACCGCCGCCGTGGCTGCTTCGAGCTGCTGTTGTTTCTTTTCCAGGTCATCGCGACACTGTTGCAGCGTGGAATCCCGCTCGGCGAGCAGTTTTCGCACATCGTCAATCGTGACCGTCGGCGCGGCCACCACCGACGCCACCGACGCCAGATTCTGCGACAGCTTTCCCTCGGCGGGAGACGGACGGTTCCGCCGTTGCATCATCAGGGCGGCACAAGCCACGCCTACGATCGTACCGACCGCGGTGGACAAAAAAACGAGAACAACCGGTTCCATTTCGACCTCACTTGCTCGACGGAGTGGATGTAAATTTCAGGCCCAGAGCATCATTATCAAGGGTTTTGCTCGTCCTGTAACCTCCCAAAGGTTAACCGACATGCGATAACCCTTGTCATAGGCGGCGACGGCTAGGAACTGGGAAACGCGGTGATACGGTACACAACCAGGACCCACAAGGTGCGGTGACTTCGAACCCAAGGTCTCTGGTTGGGCGGTGACTGCTTGAGCAAGTGACAGGCCGGGAAGCCTGTCCTACATCTCCCGGCGGCCTTCCATGGCCTTCGAGATGGTAACTTCATCGGCGAATTCCAGGTCGCTGCCCACCGGGACGCCCATGCCGATTCTCGAGACTTTCACGCCCAGCGGTTTGAGCAGCCTCGCCAGGTAGACCGCGGTCGCTTCGCCCTCTACCGTTGGGTTGGTGGCCACGATCACCTCTTCGATCCCGCCCTGGCCGATGCGTTCCACCAGGCTCTTGATCTTGAGCGAATCGGGACCGATGCCACGCAGCGGCGAAAGCGCCCCATGCAGCACGTGATAACGGCCTTCGTATTGCCGCGTGGTCTCGATGCCCAGGATGCCGTGCGGTTCTTCCACCACGCAGACTACTTTAGGGTCGCGGTTGGTGTCGCTGCAGAACTGGCACAACTCGCGATCGCTGATGTTGTTGCAGACGCGGCACAACCCCAGCTTGTCCTTGACGTCGAGAATCGCCTGGGCCAAGTGTTCGGCGTCCTCACGACTGGCGCGCAACACGTGGAAGGCGAGGCGCTGGGCGGACTTCTGCCCGATGCCGGGGAGGCGTTTGAACTCGTTGATGAGGCGGGCGAGCGGTTCGGCGAAATCGGGCATCGTCTAAAACATACCGGGGGGCAGGCCCATTCCACCCAGCACGCCGCCCATCTTGGCCTTGATCAGTTCGTCCACCTTCCTCACAGCTTCGCCCGAAGCCGCCACGAACATGTCCTGCAACATCTCGACATCTCCGGCGACCTCCGGATCGATCTTGACAGCCAGCAGATTCTTCTGCCCGTCCATCTTCACCGTCACCATACCGCCGCCGGCGGAGGCTTCGACCTTGATCTGCGCAATATCCTGCTGGAGTTTCTCCTGCATCTGCTGCGCCTGGCGCATCATCTGCTGCATGTTGCCGGGTAATTTCATGTAGCTACTCCTTGAGGTTTCGAACCTTGTAGATCTTGCCGTCAAATACTTCCTGGAAGCGCTGGACCTCGGGATTGGCCAAGGCCCTCCGGGTGGCATCGTCTTCGTTTTGGGCCGACGGCGCCGCAATCGGGGCAGCGGCTTCCCCCGGCTCGCCAATGATGACCTTGATGCGCATGGCACGAGGGGAAGACTGGCTCACGGCCCGCCTCAGGTCCTCTTCCCGCAGCGCCAGCTTGTAGGCCTTGGTGGCCGTGATTTGCAGTTCGCCGTTCACTTCCACGACGCGCGAGTTCTCCACTGCGTCGGCGGTAAACGGCAGTCCGAGATCCATCAGCGCGGTGTGGAGTTTCTGCCGCCAGTCGCCCGCCGGCGCGGCGGCGGGCGGAGGAGTCCGAACCGGTGGCGCTGGAGCCTCTTCGACTATGGTGGCGGGCCGAGGCGCGGGTTTCGGAGGTGCGGATTCCCACGGCGGAGCTTGCGCCGCCGCCGTGCTTTCCACGGAAGAGGATGGCTCGGGCCGCCGGGCAGCTTTCTGGGCCTGATCGAGCTCAAACGGCGACGGCCGCGACGGGGGCGGGTCTTTCGCTCTGCTTCCCGTGCTCGCGTTCTCGACCTGAGTCGCGGAAGGGGGCTTGGCCGTCCCGTGGGACAGGTCACCGACCTGCCCAGTCAAAGGAGCGGACTTGGGCGGAGGCCTGTAGGGCTGAGGAGCCTGAGGTGGAACGCGCGCTTGTACTTTTGGCTGGGCAGGTCGAGGACCTGCCCCACTCATCTCCGCAAGGGCCTGCTCGATCGGGAGGAGTCTGCCCGCCTGCACCAGGCGCACCAAACCAATCTCCAGGTGGAACCGGGGCTGCAGCGAGGATTGTAAATCCTTGAACAGATCCAGCGACAATTGGAGGTAACGCGCCAGGTCCTCTTCGGAAAACTGGGAGGCGATTTCCACCAACTTCTGGCGCTGGGCCGCCGAAGCTGCCACCAGCCGCGTATCGGCTCCCGCGATGCGCGCCACTAACAGATTCCGAAAGTAGCGCGACAGCTCGCGACTGAAGTGCTGCAGATTCTGGCCGTTGCGCTCCAGTTCGTCGACTACTTCCAGCATGCGGCGCGAATCGCCATCCACCAGCGCCTGGGTCACCTTCTCGAGCGATTCCAGGGAGAACGCACCAAGCAACGCACGCACCTCCGCGGCATCCAGCTTGGAGCCGCAGCAGGCGATGGCCTGATCGAGAGCCGAGAGGGAATCGCGCACGCTGCCCTCCCCGGCCTGCGCCAGCACCGCCAGAGCTTCGGGATCGGCGGCGATGCCCTCCTCCTGACAGATCCAGGCCATGCGCGCCATCAGGTCTTCGAAATCCACGGAGCGGAAGCTGAAGTGCTGGCACCGGGACGCGATAGTTGCCGGGATTTTGTGCGCTTCGGTGGTGCAGAGGATGAAGATGACCCACTCGGGCGGTTCTTCGATGGTCTTCAAGAGCGCATTGAAGGCGTCGGTGGTGATCTGGTGGGCTTCGTCGACGATGAAGACCTTGTAGCGGGCGCTGGCCGGGCGTTGCCGTACACTTTGATTCAGCTCCCGCATCTCATTGATGCCGCGGTTGGAGGCGGCGTCGATCTCGATGACGTTCATGCCCCCGCCGCTAGAGGCCTCCAGGCAGTTGGCGCAGACGCCGCAAGGTTGGGTGGTAGGCCCATTGACGCAGTTGACGCAGCGGGCCAGGATGCGCGCGACGGTGGTCTTACCGGTGCCGCGCTGTCCCGAAAAGATGTACCCGTGGGCGATGCGGCCTTGCGCAATGGCGTTTTCAAGCGTGGTCTTGACGTGTTCCTGGTTGAGCACGTCGTGAAAGGTCTGCGGCCGGTACTTTCGCGCGATGACTTGGTACATGCGGAGGGGCTAATGCCAGGCCTCGGGTGATCCGCGGCACACGAGCCGCACCGCTACCGTTGCTTCCTTCCGGACCTGGCGGGGTTTGCAGCCGCCCGTTGCACGGAGCCCGAGACCTGACAAGACTTTATCGTAGCACGGCATTCGGTCCGGACCGGTCGTTGCTGGGGTGGCGTGTAAAGGGGACCAGCCCGGGTCCAACGCAGAGAAACATTCGTTCCGCGGGCGGTTACCGGTGGAGTCCGCCGTGTTTTCAGTTTCCGAGTGCGGTTCGGGAGACCTCGCCGATCAGTCGCCGAGCGGCGATCTCCGCGCCATCGGTGCGCACCGAGGCGGCGACGGCGCGGGCGCGGGACGCCACGTCCGGCTGGATGGTGCGGCTGAGCGCTTCAGTCAGCGAGTCGGCAGTGGGCGCGCCGGGCGCATGCGCGGTTCCAATGCCCAGTTGGTGGACTCTCTTTGCCCAGTAGTGTTGGTCGTACATCTGAGGCACCACGACCTGGGGTACTCCGGCCTGCGCGGCGGCGGTGGTGGTGCCCGCGCCGCCATGGTGTACTACAGCGGCGACTCGCCGGAAGAGCGCCTGCAGGTTTGCTTCCCCGATGGAAAGGCAGTCGGGCTCATTGTCCGGCAATGTGAGGCCAGACCACCCACCGGATACAATTGCACGGCGGCCGACCGCGCGCGACGCCTGGATCACCGCCTGGCCGACGTCCTGTGGAGCGCGCATGCTGCCAAAGCCGAAGTAGACAGGTGGCTCGCCGGCGTCGAGGAACGTCTCCAATTCCAGGGATAGTGGCCTCTGGTCCGAACGAATCCAGGCGCCCGTCTGGACGACATCCAGGTCCGCAGCCTCAGTCCATGGCGCCAACGTCGGGTCGGCGGCCAGCCATGGCCGGTTGGTGAGGATGTGGCTTCGCACGTCAGAGACCGGTGCCAAACCGGCTGCCGCGCGATGAGAGTTGATCGCTGCGGCCCAGAGGTCGTTCCAGCGCTTCGCGTCCTGAATCCAGAGCGTGCGATTGTCGGCCGTGCCGTCCCTTGGAGGCTGTGCCCACGACGGCAATGGGGGCGGCGCGTGATGTTGGGATGGCAGGGTGATCGGGCACCAGGCAGCGTAAACGTAGGGGATTCCCATCTGCTCTGCAACCGAGTGAAGGGCGAATTGTAGCGCCATGCCCGCCACCAAAAGGTCACAGCCCCGGGCTGCCGCCGTGATCGCCTCGAACTGGCCGGCGACAGTGTCCTCCATGAGCTGACGGAGGTACTCTGGCGTTGGCGGGGCCTGCGCGGCTGATGCCCTGGGTGCCGCAGTCTGGCGCACCTCGGGCCCGACCGGCACGAACGGAATCCCGAGAGTGGCAATCCACTCGCGGAAGTCAGGCGGCGCGCAGATACGGACTTCCTGGCCAAGCTCCCTCAACTGCAACGCCAAGGCCACCAATGGCTGGACATCGCCACGAGATCCGATTGTCGACAGCAGCACACGCATGGGAACCCTCTCCGGTAAGAACGTGGTGAAGGATAGACGGCCGGCATATCGAAATTCCAGGCCGCATGCCCATATTACTCGGATTCGGGGCTGAGAATCAGTTTGAGGATCGCTTTTCGCTGACCTCTATCTCTTGTGTTTTCTGTCGGTTAGACTTCGGTATCGAAATCTTGCTAAATTGAAATAGAGGACGCGCCCAAGAGTCGGCTTCCCGGGCTTGCCTGCTCGAGACGCCGGTGCATGGTGGAAGCGTAAAGCTGCGAACTCCCGCAACCTGTCGGCCTCGGCCCCGCTTGCGCATTCCCCATCGCGTGCATTAGGCTCTAATAACGATGACACTGAATCGGCGTGAGATCTTCGCCGCACTGATGGCGGCCGCGGCCCGGCGGGGCATGGCGGCCGACGACGGCGTCACTATCCCCGGCAAACGTCCCATGATCCTCCACAACGACCGTCCCGAGGATCTGGAAACCCCGCTACGCTACTTCGACTCGTGGCTCACGCCGGTGGACGCGTTTTTCGTGCGTCAGCACCTGCCGCGCCCGGCCGCAATCAGTGGGGCCGCCTACAAGCTTACGGTCAACGGTATGACCTCCAAGCCGCTCGAATTGACGCTGGCCGACCTCCAGAAGATGCCCCAATTCACCGTGCCCGCCACCATCGAATGCACCGGCAACGGGCGCGGCTTCTACACTCCCAAGGTTCCCGGCATCCAGTGGGGACGCGGCGCCATTGGCAATGCCGAATGGAGCGGGCCCCGAATCGCCGATATCCTGAAGCTCGCGGGAGCCTCCGCCTCGGCCGCCTTCCTCGAAACCGACGGGGCCGACACGGGCGTGGCCGCCACACCGGATTTCGTGCGGTCGCTGCCCATGAAGAAAGCCCTCCATCCGGCTACCCTGCTGGCCTTGAAGATGAACGGGCAGCCGCTCCCCGATATCCATGGCTTCCCGGCGCGCCTGATCGTTCCCGGCTGGGACGGCACCAGTTCCGTGAAATGGGTGACGCGCCTTTCGGCCACGGCTGAGGGGCACAAGGGATTCTTCATGAACCCCGGCTATCGCTACCCCAAGTACAGTCTGCCGCCGGGATCGGCCCCCAGGCCCGCGGAGCTCGAAGTCATCGAAGGAATGCCGGTGAAATCGAGCATCGTGGCCCCGGAAGACCAGTCGAAGCTGGGGTTGAGTTCCATCGCGATCCGCGGTTTCGCGTGGGCCGGTGAAGAAGCCATCGAGCGGGTGGAGGTCTCGACCGACGGGGGCAGCCGTTGGCACGATGCGGAACTCTCCTCGCCGAAGTTGCCGTTCGCCTGGCGATTGTTTCATCTGGATTGGAAGCCCGCGGACCCCGGCTATTACACCATCATGTCGCGCGCCACGGATTCGGCAAAGCGGGTCCAGCCGATCGTGGCGGCGTGGAATCCGTCGGGCTATCTGTGGAACGCGATCGATCGCGTGGGTGTGACGGTGGAGAAGGCATGATGACCGCAAGACTGTGGTTAGTGGCCGGCATTCTCGCGGCCATCGCTCTGGGCGCCGACCAGGCAGTGGTGGAGCGCGGGCAAAAGGAAGAGGCGCGCAGTTGCATCCCGTGCCACAGCCTCCGGCTGATCCATTCGCAGCGTTTGAGCAAGGCCGCATGGAACAAGGAGTTAGACAAGATGGCCGGGTGGGGCACCGTGGTCAACGACCGCGATGCGTTGCTCGAATACCTCTTGGCAAACTACGGCGACGATAAGCCCCTGCCCGCCCCCGCGATGTCCAAGTAGCCGTACGGTATGCTTTAGCTTGCCCACCAACCCGCGGTGTGCGGCAATAAGCCAGAGAGGGCGCCACAACGAAGATGCTGACAGATCAACAGATCCTGGAGTTGCGGTCCCACTTTCCGATCCTCCGCGAGAAGACCTACCTGTACAACTGCTCGCAGGGCGCCCTTTCGGACGCAGTCGAAGGCGGCATACAGTCATATGCCGAGAGCTGGCGCACCTCTTCGGACCCCTGGGGCGAATGGGTTGGCGCCTACGAAGCCCTGCGGGCCGAATTCGCACGCTTCATCAACGCCCAACCGGACGAAGTGGCCATCGTGACCAGCGCCTCCGCCGGCATCAATCCGATCGCAAACGCGATCCAATTTGGCGAACGCAACAAGGTGGTGATGGGCGAATACGAATTCCCCACCATGGGCCACATCTGGCTCGCCCAGCGCTCCCGCGGGGCCGTGGTCAAGTTCCTGGATGGCATCGACAATGCCATCCCCAACGAACACTTCGAGCGCGCCATCGACGATCGCACCGCGATTGTGCCGGTGACGCAGGTCTCGTTCGTCAACGGATTCCGCTCCGATGTGGCCGCCATTTCGCGGATCGCCCACGCTAACGGCGCACTGGTATTCCTGGACGGCTATCAGGACTGCGGCACGCGCCCCCTGGACGTGAAGGCGCTGGACGTGGACTTCTTCGTGACCGGCACGCTGAAGTACCTGCTAGGGCCGCCCGGCCTGGCGTTCCTCTATGTGCGGCGGGAGCTGATCGAAACCCTGACCCCCACCATGACCAGTTGGATGTCGCAGCGGGACGTCTTCGCATTCCGCACCAAACACCTGGACCCGGCCCCGGCGGCTCGCCGGTTCGAAACAGGTACGCCGGCGATTCCCAATATCTACATGGCGCGGCCGGCCCTGGATTTTTTGGTTGGCGTGGGGATGGAGAACGTTGCCCGGCAGATCGAGCGGCTGACGCGCGCGTTCCATCAGGGCGCTCGCGATCTGGGCATCGAGAGCAAGACTCCAGAGTCGAGCGTCGGCCCGCTGGTGGTGCTGCGGGCCAAGGACGCGGCCGCCGTGGTGGGCAGACTGACAGCGCGTGGCATCGTGACTTCGGCGCGGCACGACGGCGTGCGCTTCGCCTTCCACGTTTACAATACGCTGGAGGATGTCGATACGGCGCTCCGGGCGCTGAAAGACAATCTGGAACTGATGGTGCGGGCATGAAGCTTCTGGACGGGGGCTGTCGCGTGTACACGCCAGCGGACGGGCAGGTTTCCACGCAGGGCAACTGGACCGCGCGTAGCGTCATTTCACAAAGCAGCGGCTCCAAACGGATCACGCAGACCGTCAGCGAGTACCGTACGGTATGCTTTAGCTTGCCGTGTTCTGGCGTAGACACTGGGCAAGCTAAAGCATACCCTACAGTTGTCAACCCAGTCGCCGAAGAGGTACTCTACGTGGCCTCAGGCGAGGGCCACTGCCGCATTGATGGCCATCCCTATGACCTCCGTCCCGGCGCGGCGCTTTTCGTCCCCCCAGGGGCGGCCTGCAGCATCGAAAGCACCGGCCCGGAGACCCTGCGGATTGTGAGTTCCTGTTGCCCGGAGGATCCGGGGCGCCGGATCGTCGAGTCTCCCTCACCGGCCGTCTCAGGCGAGCCGCCCCGACGGATGGTCCACGAGGACGACCGCGAAGCGATCCGTGCCGGCCAGGATCGCGTGTTCCGCTATTTGGTCCATACCGACCTCGGTTGCCGCGCGGTCACGCAGTTTGTCGGATGGATCCCAACAAGCCGGGCGCCATTTCATTTTCACGCGTACGAGGAGTGCATTTACATCCTGGAAGGTCAGGGAATCCTGCACCTGGAGGGATACCCGGCAGCCTCGGAATTCGGCCCCGGCGACAGTATCTACCTGCCTGACGGCGTAGTTCACTGCCTGGAGAATCCAGGCCCTTCGCCCATACGATTGCTGGGCGTCTTTTATCCCTCCGGAAGCCCCGGCGCCGCATACGAAAACGACTGACCCGGGTGCTCGCAGAGGTCGGAATCACGCGGCGGGCGCGGGGTTGACCACCAAAGCGCTGCCCACGATTTCGATCAGCGAATCGCCAGGAATCCACTCCACAGCCATGCAGGCGCGGGACGGGGCTTTGCCGGGGCTGAAGTACGTCCCGTAGATTTTGTTCAACGCGTCGTACTGCGCTTTATGGGCGTCGAATCGAGCCTTGCCGGTTGGCATCGGGACGTTATCTGCGTGCGGCAGACACAGAAAGACCTCCAAATGGAGGATGCTGTCCATGGTGCAGCCTGCTCGCTCGAGCGATTTCTTCAGGGCATCCATCGTCCGGGTCACGTGCTTCTCGAATGGGTCCGTTACGAGAATGTGATCGTCCCGGGAGTAGCCGTCATTCGAACCAGTGCCGGAGAAATAATAGATCCCATCATGGGTGTGATTGTTGCGGCGCGGCGCATCGCCGGCGGGGCTGGCTGATGGCGCCTTTCCGGGCGGAGGCTGCTGAGCGGAAAGAACCCGCGCGCCGGTGACGGCAGCCATCATGGTCGCGAATTTATGGAAGTACCTGCGCCTGGTATCGATCTGCATAGAATTCTCCATTCGTACTTATTGGTTCACAAGCCTGGTGATCGGACACCGGCGGCAAGACCGCCGGCGCTACCCGCGGCGGCCTCCGGTGGGGCGGTACTTGTGCTTTTCGGCCGTCCAGGTGGTTTCTCCATACTCGCCCATGGCGACGGTGCCGGAGATCTTCTCGCCCTCCACGGTTCCGGTGAAGGCGTAGGAGACGCGCTGGCCCTGAATCTGGACCGAAGTCTGGAAACGCACCTGGTTGGCGGCCACGGTGCCGTTCAGGTCGGACGCATAGAACTCGGTGTGGTGCGTGCCGACGAGCTTGCCGCCGTCCTGCTCCAGCATCAGCGTGTGATTGGCCGATCCGCGGCCGTATTCCAGGCGTACATCCCATTGGCCGGCGACCGTGACCGGCTGGCCTTGGGGAGGCGGCGCGGGGTTCTCGAACTTGGGCGGTTTGGAAAGTGCCGCGTACAGGCGATCGGCCACCACCTTCTCTTCGCCGGGGGCCAGCATATAGGGGATGATCGAGACCGTACTGGCCATCGTGCCGGGCCGGGTCCCGGTCCCGCGATCCAAGACGATGCGCGGTTCGGAGTCGAGCAGCAGCTTGGCCACCTCGGACCCGGTGATGCCCAGCTTGGCGCCGTCCCACTGGATCACGAGGTTGGGCGTGCGGTTCGACAATCCTTCGCCCGGCTGGCGGAGGTTCGTGGTCACACCATCGATCTGCTTGACGCGCGCGGAGATGGTGTTCAGCCAGGCTTCCCACTGGCTCCATTCGGCCTTGTGGTCGCGCTTGGTCCACATCTCCACGGCGGTCAGCATGCCCATGATCTCCTCCTTGCCGACCTTCAAAGAGCGTCCAAAAGCGTGGTGCGGGGAACTGTTGGCCCAGGCGGCTTGCAGCAGGTGCTTCTCTCCCAGCAGGAGGCCCGCGGCCTGCGGTCCGCGGATGCATTTGCCGCCGCTATAAGCTACGGCCGTGGCCCCGCGCTCCAGGTGGATATTGGGTTTGAGGCTCAAAACCTCGGCCGCCGCATCAACGATCACGGGGACGTTCTTCCGTTTGGCGACCTCCGAGATCACGCGCGTGCCGAGGGGTCCATCGTCGCCGTTACCGCCCAGAATGTAGACCATGGCCGTCCGGTCGTTAAAGGCGGGCTCGAGTTCCGAGACATTCTTCACCTCGACGATCTTGACGCCGAGCATGCGGATAGCGTGGTCATAGACGTTGCGCGAGTAGCTGGGAATGATCACTTCGTTCTTGAGGCCGGTGAGGTCGGGCAGGCGCTGCATGCGCTCGGGGTTGTACCCGGCGATCGCGGCAGCGGTGCAATGCGTGAGGGCGGCGCAACAGCCGGCGGTGACGATGCCCCACTCGGCGCCGCTCAACTCGGCCAACCGCTTTCCGACACCGTCCATCAGCTCATCCATCTGGACGAAACTGCGCGAGGCTTCGTCCATGGCGTGCTTCACCTCGGGCAGGGTGGTGGATCCCGTGATGATGGTGTAGGTGCCGTGCGCGTTGATGATGGGCCGCACGCCGATGGCGCGGTATACATTGGCAACGGCCTGGAACGGCGCGGCGGCAGCTCTGCGGATGCCGCCTCCAGCCAACTGCGCGGCGGCCAGGAGGCCTCCCTGCCGGAACAGGTCCCGGCGATTATACCCACTCAGCGACTTCTTCACGACTTGCCACGACATCGGTCTTTCCTCGATTCCTAACGTTCACTTTACACGTTTCGCCCCACCAGCGGAAGCTATTTGTGGGACAGGCATTCGTGGCAATAAGGAGAATTCGTCGCGAAGAGCCCAGCAAAGTTGCGCCCGAAACGGAACAACGCACCGAGGGGCCGCACACTTCGCCGAGAACTTCGGTACCTTGGTATTCGGTAAATGAGACATCTCTCAGGCGCGCGAAATGGTCGGCAGGGCCGAGGACCACTCCCTGACGGTCGTGGCTCAGTTTGGTGGGACAGGCGGTTCCGCCTGTCTCGCCCGCTTGCGGGCGATTCTTTCGCATGTTCTGACAGTCGAGGTTCGGTTGCGGACGCACGAAGGGTTACCGGGCTGCGACCACCAGCCGCCAGGAAAAAATTCAGACACACCAGCGGCCTGCTTGGTTCAATCTTAATTCCCGCGCTCTTCTGGGCAACCGCGTCGCCTGCGCAGGAGATCGACGGAAAGAAGCTGTTCGAGGCACGTTGCGGCAGTTGCCACGGAGCTGATGGCGCGGGCGGGGAACACGCTCCCGGCATCGTGGAAGTGCGGCGGCGTGGCGGCCGATCCCAGCCGAATCTGCGCGACACCATCCGGAACGGCATCCCGGAGGCCGGCATGCCCGCGTTTCCACTTCCACCAGCAGAACTGGACGCTTTGGTTGCCATCATCGACGTTCTCAGGGCGCCGGCGGCCGACCATCCCACACCGGGCAATGCGGTAGCCGGGGAGCGATTCTACTCGGGTAAGGGAGACTGCGCCGGTTGCCACATGGTGAAGGGACGGGGCGGCACGCTGGGGCCGGACCTTTCCAACTTGGCGCGCGACCGAAGGCTCGGCCAGATCGAGCAGGCCTTGCGCGACCCAGGCTCGCTGGCTACTCCCGGGTACCGTCCCGTGACGGTGCGGCTGCGCGACGGCCGGACCTTCCAGGGAGTCGCCAAGAACGAAAGTAATTACGATCTCCAATTGCAGGGCTTGGATGGCGCTCTGCACTTCTTCGAGAAGGCGCAGATCGCCTCGCTGCTCCGTGAGCCGAAATCGCTGATGCCTAGGGTATTGGCGACAGACGAGGAACTGCGCGACCTGCTGGCATTTCTCACCCGCATGGGCACGGACGGGGCGGCCCCGGTGTCGACTCCGTCGGCGCCATCGCCGGGCGGCAGTGCTTCGTTCGCGGCGATCGCCGCCCCCAAGGCCGGCGAGTGGCCCACATACCACGGCCAGTTGAGCGGCAATCGGCACAGTGCCCTGCGCGAGATCGACACGCAGAACGTGGCGCACCTGGCGCCCCAATGGATGTTCCCGGTGGCCGGCGCACGCAGCCTGGAGATGACGCCGCTGGTGGTCGATGGCGTGATGTACGTCACGACCGCCAATCAGGCGTGGGCGCTCGACGCCCGCAACGGACGGCAGATCTGGCACTATGCGCGTCCCCTGACGACGGGCCTCATCGGCGATGCGGCGTCCGCCATCAACCGCGGCGTGGCGGTTTTGGGCGACCGGGTATTCATGATTACCGACCATGCCCACATGCTGGCCCTCAATCGCTTCAACGGCCAACTCCTGTGGGATACCGAAATGGCCGACTACCACCAACACTACGGCGCTACTTCGGCGCCNNGCCTACAGGGCTTCGACCGGCGAGCGTGTCTGGCGCTTCTGGACCATGCCGGGCCCCGGCGAACCGGGTTCGGAGACCTGGGTGGGGCGCGCTATCGAGCACGGATGCGTGGCGGCGTGGCTCACGGGCACCTACGATCCGGGGACCGGCCTGCTCTACTGGCCCACCGGCAACCCCTGCCCGGATTACAACGGCGATGAGCGCAAAGGCGACAACCTGTATTCCAGTTCTGTGGTGGCGCTCGACCCCGAGACCGGCAGGCTGCGCTGGTATTATCAGTTCACTCCGCACGACCTGCATGATTGGGACGCGACCGAAACTCCCATGCTGGTGGACGCCGAATTCCAAGGGCGCGCGCGGAAGCTGCTGGTGCAGGCCAACCGCAACGGCTTCTTCTACGTGCTCGACCGGGTGACCGGGCAGTTCCTGCTGGGCGAGCCCTTCGTCCACAAGATGACCTGGGCAAGCGGGATCGGCGCCGACGGCCGTCCGAAAGTTCTGCCGGGCTCGGAGCCGACCCCCCAGGGCGTCAAGGTGTGCCCTTCGGTGGAGGGCGCCACGAACTGGATGTCGACGGCTTACAATCCGGCCACCGGACTGTTTTACGTGATGGCGGAAGAGTCCTGCAACATCTACACGAAGTCGGACGCCTGGTGGGAGCCGGGCAAGTCGTTCTACGGAGGAGGCACGCGGCGTGTCCCTGGCGAGACCACGGAGAAGTTCCTACGCGCGATCGACATCCGGACGGGGAAGATCGCCTGGGAATTTCCGCAGGTGGGAACGGGCGGGAGTTGGGGCGGCATTCTCTCCACGGCTGGCGGCCTGGTGTTCTTCTGCGATGACAGCGGCGCGTTTGCCGCGGTGGACGCGAAGAGCGGGAAGCCGCTCTGGCATTTCCACACGAATCAGTCATGGCACGCGTCGCCGATGACTTATATGGTGGATGGGAAGCAGTACGTGGCGGTGGCGGCCGGGTCCACGGTGATTGCGTTCGGGTTGCGGTAAGGAGGGATGCGGCTCGACTGCCAATCTGACCGAGGTCTCGGAGATTCACTCGTGGTGGGCGAGGTCCTCCACGGCGAATTCGTCCATCGCGCCGTGGCGGATGTGGAGCACCTCGACCTGTTTCGGCTTCTCCAGAATCCGGTAGATTACCCGGTAGACGTGCGGCTTGCGGCCATACAGCAGGTGCCTGAGACTTTTGTCCTCCGGCGTCAACGGGCATCGATTGGGGGTCTGGTGCAAAGTGCGGATCGCGTCTTTGAGCCCTAAATACCAGGTTTGGGCGGTATCCGACGATGCCGCCCCGATCCAGTCATATATGCTGCTCAAGTCACGCTCCGCACGGGGCATGATCTTAAGCCGATATGCCATGGGAGGCTTCGAATTCAGCGAAGAATTCCTCGGCGTCGCGCCCTTGCCCCTGTCGAGCCTGCTCCAAGCCCTGACGGATGCCTTCGCGGGAGTCGGCGCGGGCCGCGACGTCGAGCAAGCGCTGATAGGATTCCGCGTCCTGCACGATTACTGCTGCTTTGCCTTTCACAGTGAGGACGACCGGGCGCTTGCTCTTTCGGAGCTGTTTCATAAAATCGCCCGACCGGCGCCGGAAGGTGGTCAGCGATTGAATATCCTTGGTGATGTTCAGCATAAGTCCCGCCCCCATTTAAGCACCTTTTTAGGTGCGATGGGAAGTTCTGGTTGATGTCACGCTCGCGCCATATGGCCGCAAGATCTGGCTATAATGCCTCGATGGACGTCAGCATCGCCCAGGCAAAAAACCACCTCCCCGAGCTCCTCCGCGCCTTCGAGAATGGCGAGCCTATCATCATCACGCGCCAAGGCAAGCGTGTCGCACAGCTTGCGCCTCCACCCCCCGAGCGGCGCAAGGTCCGGCTCGGCGGCATGAAAGGGCGCATCCAACTCCTGCCCGGCTGGGACCGTCCCATCGATCCGGATCGCTTCCTGGAAGGCGATCTGTGAAGCGGTATCTCTCCCGTGCCGGCCTGCGATCAATCCGCAACTTTTCGGTTGCATTTTCGCGTTGGCTCGTCTAACATGCAACTATAAGGTTGCATATGACTCCTGCGGAATTGTCCAAGATCGAAAAGCAGATTCTCATTCGCGCTCCCCGCGAACGCGTCTGGCGTGCCCTCACCAACGTCGAGGAATTCTCGAAATGGTTCGGCTGCGAAACTGTCGGAGTTTTCGCGCCAGGCGCACGTGTGGAGATGGTAGTCATCCACCAAGGCCGCACGATCCCCTTCCACGTGATCGTCGAGAAGGTGGAACCGGGGCGGCTGTTGTCCTGGCGGTGGCACCCCGGGATGCCCCGACCGGAGGTCGACTATTCCACCGAGTCTCCTACGCTTGTGGAATTCTTCCTGGAGGACGCGGAACACGGCACGCTGCTCACGGTGGTCGAGTCCGGCTTCGACCGGATCTCGCTGGCCCGGCGTGCCGGGGTGTTCGCAGAGAACGACCGGGGCTGGGAGTTTCAGACCAAATCGATCGAGCGGTATGTCAGGGAATCAGCTTAGCTCCGGATTGACCGGTTCGGCTCCAGTTTTTGCCGCACTGGGGGATCCGACCCGTTTGCGGCTGGTGGCTCGCTTGTGTGGCGGCGAGCCACTGTCCATCACGCAACTGGCGTCCGGGTCGCGGGTGACGCGGCAAGCCATTACCAAGCACCTGCACGTCCTGGAAGGCGCCGGGCTGGTGCAGGGGTTCCGCCAGGGGCGCGAGCAGCTTTGGGAATTGAACCCCCAACAGTTGGCTGAAGCGCGGCGGTATCTGGAGCAGATTTCGCGGCAGTGGGACGAAGCGCTGGCGCGGTTTAAGGAACTGGTGGAATAGCGTGGGGGCATGCTTCAGCTTGCCGAGCTTTCTCTTTCAGGAATTCAGGACAAGCCAAAGCATGCCCTACGAAAGCTCAGTAAAATAGCTCGAAGAAGGTTTTGAGAAGTGTCGATTTTCCCGTCCCTGGTTCGACAAAGGAGTATAAGGAGCAGTCATTCATGAGCGAATTCTTGCACGACGTCAAATTTGCCATACGCTCGCTGGCCCGCGCCAAGGGGCTCACCATCACGGTGGTGCTTACCCTGGCGCTTGGCATCGGCGCCAACGCGGCTATCTTCACCCTGGTTCGCGGCGTCCTGATGCGGCCGTTGGTCAACCGCGACGAGGACCGGCTGATCTACATCCGCCAGAGCGCGCGCGGCATGGGCGCCGAGAACGCGGCGTTCTCCGTTCCCGAAATCCTGGACCTGAAGGCGGGCGTCAAAACGCTGAGCGCGTTAGGCGACTTTTCCACCATCGGCTTCACCATGGTGGGGCTGGGCGAACCGCGAGAGGTCCGCGCGGGCGTCGTCGGCGGAACGTATTTCGACGTGATGGGGCTGCACCCCGTGCTCGGCCGCCTGCTCGACATGCGGGACGACGGCCCGTCCGCGGCCGGCGCAGCGGTGCTGACATACCGCTTCTGGACCACCGGGCTTAAGAGCGATCCATCCGTGATTGGTAAGACGATCCGGCTTGGCACGCGCTCGGCCACCATTGTCGGCGTGCTGGAGCCCTGCGTGCCTTATCCGGCGGAAACCGAGATTATCGCCAACATCGTCACCAGCCCGCATCACCTGTCGGCGACCATGGTGACCGGACGGGTGCACCGCATGACCGAACTCTTTGGGCGGCTCGCACCCGGCGCCGATCTGGAGCAGGCGCGCGCCGAGTTGCGCACCGTCCACGCGGCGATGGTGAAGGATCATCCCGAATCGTATTCGGCAAAGGCGGACTTCCGGATCGACGCCGTGCGGCTGCGCGACCAGATCACATCGGGCTCCAGGACGGTGCTGCTGGTGCTGCTGGTGGCGTCGGTGCTGGTTTTCGTCATAGCGGTCTCGAACGTCGCCAACCTGATTCTCGCGCGTTCGGTCCGGCGCGAGGGCGAGCTGTCGATCCGCGCTGCCCTCGGCGCAAGTAACAGTGCGCTGCGCCGGACGCTGCTGGCTGAAAGCGTCCTGCTGTGCGGCTCGGGCGCCGCGCTGGGAGTGCTCAGCGCGCGGCCGATGGTGGCGCTCCTGGCCCGGTATGCCTCGCGTTTCTCGGTGCGGGCGCTCGACCTGACAGTCGATTCCAGCATGCTGTGGGTCGGCGCGGGTCTGGCCGTGGTCGCGTCGGTGCTCCTCGCCTTTGTTCCCCGACTGCCATCGGCCGCGGCGGCGCACGGATTCGGTTTGTCCAGCGGCAGCTTGCGGGTCACGGGCAATACTGGACGCAAACAGCGGATCTTCGCCATCACGCAGATCGCCGCGTCCTTCGTGCTGCTGGCCGGTGCGAGCATGCTGCTGAAGACGCTGATCGCGCTGCAGGCCGCACGGACGGGCCTCGACACGCGCCACGTGCTCGCCATGAACGTGCCCGTGATGGAGTACGGACGAACGCCCGATCAGGTGGTCGGTTTCTATAAGGAAGCGATGCGGCGGGTCACGGAGCTTCCGGGCGTGGATGGCGTCGCGTTCGGCTTGATGGTTCCCTGGCGCGATGCCGGCCAACTGGGTGTGGGCCTCGAGTTCTCGGCGGACGGGCACGTCAAGGCGCCCGGCGAAGAAGATCCGCGCGGGCGGTTCCGCGTGATCTCGCCCGGATTCTTCGCGGCGCTGGGAGTTCCGATTCTTGCCGGGCGCGATTTCAACGATAGCGATCGCCGGGGCGGGGAACCGGTCGCCATCGTGAGCCAGAGCCTGGCGCAGCGAATGTTTCCGAATCAGGATGCGGTCAACCGCCATATGGTGTGGACCGATCCGGTGCTGAAGTTCATCGACATGAGCCCAACGCCCCGGCGGATCATCGGCGTGGTGGCTGACGTGGACGACGAGAACGTGGTGCCTGGTCCCGCGGTCACCATCTATCAGGTCGTCGACCAGAGTCCGGTTTGGGGAGGCCGCCTGTTCGTTCACGCGCGGAGCAATCCCTACGGGCTGGTGACGCCGGTGACGCGCATCATCCGCGATATGTCCACGGAACAGGTGGTGGAGCGAGCGGCGACGCTCGAAGACATCCGCGCGGAGGTGTTGACGCCGGACCGGCTGAACGCGCTGGTCTTTGGCGGCTTCGCCGCGGTGGCGCTGGTGATAGCTGTGGTGGGAGTCGCAGGCGTGCTGGCGTTCTCGGTGAGCGGGCGGACGCGCGAGTTTGGAATCCGGCTGGCGATTGGGTCCGAGCCGCGGCAACTTTTGACCGGCGTCATCGCCGAAGGCGCCCTGATGGCGGCTGCGGGAGTGGTGGTGGGCGCCGCGGGCGGCTACGGGCTGGCGCAACTGGC
>PMTT01000336.1 GCA_003167275.1 Bryobacterales bacterium
AAGGCCTGCCCAACCGGATTTGGTGGGTCAGCGCTTCCTCGGCCCTTCCAACTCCCGCTCCGAGGCCAACAGCCGCACCATCTCCTCCAACTCCGCCACCCGCCGCGCCAGATCGTCGATCGCCTGGCCCTCCGGGTCGGGCAGCCGCCCGTGCTCCAGCGGACCGCCCTCCGGCCGGATCCGCACCACACGGCCGGGGACGCCTACCACCGTCGAGTGATCGGGCACCGCGTGCACCACCACCGAACCGGCGCCGATCTTGACGTTGTCCCCGATTCGGATGTTGCCCAGCACCTTGGCGCCCGCCCCCACCACTACGTTGTTCCCCAGCGTGGGATGCCGTTTGCCCCTTTCATTGCCGGTACCGCCCAGCGTGACGCCCTGGTACAACAGCACATCGTCGCCGATCTCGGCGGTCTCGCCGATCACCACGCCGGTGCCATGGTCGATGAAAAATCGGCGTCCGATGGTGGCGCCGGGATGGATCTCGATGCCCGTGAAGAAGCGGCTGATCTGCGAGAGCACTCGCGGCAGGAGCGGCACGCCCCAACGGTAAAGCTGGTGCGACAGCCGGTGCCCCAGGATGGCATGGAAGCCGGGGTAACAGAAAAAGATCTCGACCACGCTCTTGGCAGCCGGGTCCTCGCGGAAGATGGTGTCGATCTGTTCCCTGATAGCTCGAAACATGGGGGCGCACTCTGTAGGGTATGCTTTAGCTTGCCCAGCCTTGATTGGCGCACTCCAATGGATGATGCGCGGAGCGGCTGGGATTCGCTAGTGGGCCGCGGCCGGGGCGTCGGCGATGACCGGAGCGTGGGTCCCGGGAGGAATGGGCGCCAGCATGTCCTCTTTACGTTTCACCAGCGTGGAGGTATTGTAGCTGGCCACCTCAAAGCCATGCCCGTGCGTGATGGCGTCGGTGGGGCAGGCTTCCACGCAATAGCCGCAGAAAATGCAGCGGTTGTAATCGATGTTGTAAACTTTGGCGTAGCGCTCGCCGCCCGAGATGCGCACCCGGTCGGTATTCTCGGCCGCCTCGATATAGATGCAGTTGGCCGGACAGGCAGCGGCGCACAGGAAACAGGCCACGCACTTTTCCATGCCGTTCTGGTCGCGCTGCAGCACGTGGACGCCGCGATAGCGTTCTTCGAACTTGGGCGGTTCGTCCGGATAGTTGTCCGTTATGGTGGGAGACATCATCTCCTTGAACGTGACCCCCATCCCTTTCGCGATAGCCGCCGCCGCCCCGAGAATGTCGATTTTGTTTCCCATGAGGTGTGTTTCCCTCATTCTACCTCACCGCGTGGCGCGGACCACCCTTGAAAACACCCTTGGTGGGTCCGCGGCCGACGCCCCCGTCGGCCTGTTGGCATCGCGCCGATATTTGATTCAATGGGCGACAGCGGGTTTGGGGGGACCCGCGCGGACCAGGGGGTCCGCTCCACCAGGGCAGCCCCCCGCTCTCTACCTCATCACCGTCACCTGTCCTGCGTCCAGTTCGTAGCCCTCGTCTTTGGCCGTCTCCAACGCCAGGGAGCGCAGGCTCTCGTCCGCCGTTTCATGCGGATTCTTGACCCACCGCTTGATTACCTCCCCGCCGATCGCGATCTCCACATGCCACTGTTTCTTTTCCGGATTCCAGTCGACCTTGGCTGAATTTGCGCGTAACATCGTTCTTGCTCCACCCATAGAATAAGATGACCGGGGGATGAAAATGAAGCAAAACCTTCTGGTGTTCCTCTCGGCGGCGGCTTTGTCCGCGCAAACGTCTCCAAACGCACAACCGGCCTTCGACCTGGTGGTCTACGCCGGCACCGCCGGGGGCGTGATGACGGCGGTCCAGGGCGCCCGCATGGGTTTGAAGGTGGCGCTCGTGGAACCAGGGCGTCATATCGGCGGCATGGTTTCGGGCGGTCTTTCCCACACCGATATCGGCAAACGCGAGGTCATCGGAGGCGACGCCCTGGAGTTCTACTGGCGAGCCGGCACCTGGTACGGCCTCTCCCAGTACGCGCAGAGTTTCGCCTGGTATGTGGAGCCCAAGGTGGCCGAGAACATCTTCCGGCGGATGCTCCAGGAGGCCGGTGTCACGGTGCTCCTGGGCCGCCGCTTGCGCGAGAAGGACGGGGTTCGCAAGGAAGGCGCTGCGATCCAGTCCATCGCGATGGAGAACGGCGAGCAGTTCACCGCCAGGATCTTCGCCGACGCTACCTACGAAGGCGATCTCATGGCCCAGGCGGGCGTCTCGTACACCTGGGGCCGCGAAGCCGCCGCCCAGTATGGCGAACCCCTGGCGGGTGTCCGCTCCGAAACGCCGCTGCACCAGTTTCTGGTCGACCTCAGTGGGACAGACGATCGTCTTTTGTCGCCTGTCGGCCTTCCCGGCGCCGCCGACCGCAAGGTCCAGGCCTACAACTTCCGCCTGATCCTCTCCCACGACCCGTCGAACCAGGTCCCCTACCCCAAGCCCGCCCACTACGACCCGCAACGCTACGAACTGCTGGGCCGCCTGCTCCAGGCCATGCAACTCAAGCTCGGCCGTCCCCAAAAGATGGGCGAAGTGTTGTCGATCGGTCCGATCCCCAACCAGAAGGCCGACATCAACAACCAGGGACCGGTCTCCACCGACTACATCGGGAAAAGCTGGGACTATCCCAACGCCAGCTACCAGCGGCGGGAGGAGATCTGGCGCGATCACGAGGAGTACACCCAGGGCTACCTCTACTTCCTGGCGCACGATCCGCGCGTGCCGGGTTCGCTGCAAAAGGAGGTGAACGAATGGGGTCTGGCCAAGGACGAGTTCACCGACAACCAGAACTTCCCCCACCAGCTTTACATCCGCGAAGCGNNGTAAATCGGGACGGTTTCCTGCGGAACGAGGGCGATATGCAGGTCCCCGTGAAGCCTTACCAGATCCCCTACCGCATGCTGGTGCCGCGCAAGAGCGAGGCGCAAAACCTGCTGGTGCCCGTCTGCTTCTCCGCCAGCCACGTGGCCTACAGCACGCTGCGGATGGAGCCACAGTACATGATGGTGGGCCAGGCTGCCGGGGTGGCCGCCGCGCTCGCGATTCAGACCGGTCACGCCGTGCAAGACATTGATACAAAGGAGCTTACGCGGATTATCTTGCGGCAGGGTGCTATAATAGAGTACGTTGCATCTTCCCAAGCCGCCCAAATTGGTCTGTTTCACGTGAAACAAGACTAAAAACTCCCTTGTTTCACGTGAAACAGACCCAAAACCTCGCTTTGTTTCACGTGAAACAGACCAAAAATCCCGGTTGTTTCACGTGAAACAAGACAAATTCCTCTGTTTCACGTGAAACAAGAGAAAAACCTCAGCCGGAAACACCAGAAAAATCCTGTTTCACGTGAAACAAGGAAGCGTGTGNNTGGTTAGGCGGCTCGGGACAGGATCAACCCGCCGACTCGGTGCCCGGCCGACGCTCGGCGGAAAGGATCACCCACAGAGCCCAGGCAGCCAGGACTGCGGGCACCGCCAGCACGACCAGGGAGCGGCCCGCATACCAGGAAGTCAGCGAGACGGGCAGCGTCCAAACTGCCCACCTGACTGCCGACTGAGTGACCAGGGCCAAAAGCCCGAAGCGGCGAAACAGCCACAATATGGACCAGGCAGCCGCAGCGGCGTACAAGCGTTCCACGGGATACCGGTGCACCCAGGGCCAGACGAGGATCCCTCCCAGGAGCAGCGACGCGAGCAGGTCCGCGATCCATACACGGCGCACGAGGAGGCGCATGAGCACAACGAAAACAACCATTCCGATCGCAGCGATGATGCCGCCCGTGATAATCTCCGGTAGCGGCGCCGGGCTGGTCAGAATTTCCACACGCGGCACAAGGATCTGTTTCCCGCCGCTGAATACTCCATTCAAGATCCTGTCGAGTGCCTCTATCCCGAACGACAACAGCATGCCCGCAAGGATATGAGACGCAACCAGGGGGTCGCGGAGCCGGCCTGATTGGAACCGTGTCCAGGAGATTAGAGCATCCGGCCAGAAGCGCCGCACGTACGGCTCAACCGCGAGATAGAAGCACCAAACCACAGACGCAATCAGACCGGTGAGACCGATCGCCCCGATCAGGAGCGCAACCTCGAAGGGACCAGGCACGTGGGAGGCGCTGAAGATCCAGCCGCCCATCCCCAGGAGGGAAGTGGCGCCTGCGAGTCTGGCGGCGCCCCGCCGGTCGCCTCGACCCAGACGTAAGTTGCGCCAAGCCACCAGGACACCCCCAACAAAAATCGCGATTAAGACAGGGAGGAAGAACAAGAGCACAAAGGTCCCCGCACTATCGGAGGAACTTGCCCGTTGCCCCCAGTCGCCCGAGATGCTGAAGTAGACCGGCCGCCCGGCCCAGGACGCGGCTTCCAATCGGATTTGCTCGGGCCGGCCTTCCGCGTAGGTTCCGGTCCAAGCCATTCGAGCATCGAAAGCCATAGGCGGAACTACCCGCGCAGCCACGGGCGAGAATCGGGCCGGATCGAGACCGGCGGCGGTAAAAAGAGCGTTCCAGTCAGAAGCCTTTGACGCGGCATTGGCATCGCTCTCAGCGGGGGGTCTGCCCTCCAAAGCCGCGAGCCGCCCCTTGCCGTCCAGAACCAGGCGAATCATTCCTGGCTCCAGGTTCGGCGGCGAATCGTAGGTAATTCGCCCGCCGTGGCCAAAGCCGTCTGCCTGAATTTCACCCTGGTGCTGCCGGTACCAGAAGCGCACGATCGGGGGTTGTTGGCTGGCGAGAATCGCGTCGCGGCGCGCAGGGTCGTACGACTGCAAAATGGCCAGGTAATCGAGATCGCAGCAGTCGAATCCGTACGCGGTGCTCTTGGGTTGCTCCGTGTAGCCCAACTGCTTCAGGATGTCCTGTGCGCGAAAGGCGAGGCCGTCGGGCGGAGTGGCAAGCTCCGCGCGGCTCAGGAGGCTGAGCTTCCCAATGATCCACGTGGTTGCCGCCAGCAAGACCAGGATGCCGACAAAGCAGGCGACCGCGGTGCGCGGTGAGAAGCCTTCCTTTTCCCCCGACGCAGCGACCATCTCCGGCGACGGCGTCTCGCCCGCCGCCAGGGCCGCCGCGATGGGGTCGGCGCCCGGCAGCGCCATGGCCACGTTCAGCGCCGAGGACGGCCGCCGCCTCGGCTCCTCTTCCAGGCAGCGAAGGATGATCCGTTCGATGGCCGGGTCCAGATCTTTGACAATTTCCGTCGGGTTGCTCTGCTCGCTTGTGCGCCGTTTGCCCGTGAACATTTCGTAGAGCACCAGCCCCAGTGAATAGAGGTCGCTGCGGGTGGTGACATCCCGGCCCGCCTTCTGCTCCGGCGACATATAGGCGGGCGTGCCGCTGCGCAGATCGCTTAACGGGATCTCGGCTGCCAGACCCGCCAGTCCGAAGTCCATGATGCGCACGTGGCCGCGCCCATCGATCATGATGTTGGCCGGCTTCAGGTCGCGATGCAGAATCCCGCGCTCGTGCGCCGCGGCCAGCCCGGCACAGATCTTACGCGTGAACTCGATGGCTTTATCCTGCGGCAGGCGGCCGATGCGGCGAATCAGCGAATCGAGGTCTTCCCCATCCAGGTACTCCATGGAAAGGTAGTGCTGACCTTCGACCGCGCCGATATCGTAGACCCGGCAGACATTGGGGTGCGAAACCTGGCGCGCGATGCGCACTTCATTGCGGAATCGCGCCAGGGCGGCTTCGTTGAGACGCGGGCCGGCCAGGAACTTGAGAGCCACTGCCTGGTTGAGGATCTGATCGTGCGCGCGGTATACCTCGCCCATGCCGCCGCGGCCCAGCAGTCCCAGCACACGGTAGCGGCCCGCCAGGACTGTGCCCGCTGGGAAGCGTCCCTCCTCGATGCCGCTCGAAGAAGAAGGCGCCTCCGAGAACACGGTCTCGGTTTCGCGGGCGCCGTTCCCGGCCAGCAGGGGAGCGGCGCAGGACGGGCAAACGCGCCAGCCGTCCCGGACCTCACCTGCGCATTTCGGGCAGACGCCGCTGCTGGGAATTGACATGAGGATGTCTTTAGGATGATATCAGTCCCTGGAGCCGAACACTCCTGGATGCGTGTCCGCGCGTAGGCCGGCGCATGCTGTCTGGCGCGTTAGGAGAGAGGTTTCACCGCGCACGACTGGTGAAGTCCGGCGTCACGGGACCCGCCGTTTCAACTCGTCGAAGAAGTTCAGCAGGAAAGTGACATGGGTCGGGCCTTCCTCCACCGGGGCCTCAGCCCGCGTGACGATAAATCGCTTGCNNCGACGGCCATGATCTCGCCCAAAATGGACTTGTAAAACAGCTCATTGCTCTTGCGCGACCACACCGGGAATCCTCCACCCGCGTTCGATATCTGCCATTGCCCGCTGCCGCTGCCACCAGGATACGGGCGGACGAAAACTTCCGGCGCAGGCGAACCAGACTCGTTGGCGGTGTAGGCGATCCATCGGCCATCGGGAGAGATGGCCGGATCGGACATGCCGCCAGGCGCGGTCAGAAAGAGCTCCGGCTTCCCCGCATGGGGCCGATCGGTCGCTCGATCCGCGCGGAGTCCTCGGCAAATACAGGCGGCAGCACCTTGATGGCGACGTCACGATTCAGCTTGGTATCGGTGGCACGGTACACGGCGCCCATGCCGCCCTCGCCGAGCTTGGAAACGATGCGATAGTGCGCGATGGTGGAGGGCTGGGTCATGGGGTCATGGGTGCCGGGCTCTTGGCATCGTATCATTTCCGGGAGAGTACGGAGGGGCTGAGAGACAGACTTAACGCGGAGACACGGAGATCGGCGGAGAAGACGGAAGAGGAATGGGGCAGGCGCGAACCTGCCCCACGGGGGTGTTGAATTAGAAGCTGAACTTCGCGGTCACTACGATCACGCGTCCGGTAACGATAGCGCCCTGGCCCGAGCCGTAGGGGCTGGTGGGCGGGGCGAGAGTGGCGCTGGTGGTGCCGAGCGAACCCGACGTGATGGAAGCGGTCGGGCTCCCGAAGTTCGGATGGTTCAGGGTATTGTAGAACTGGCCTCCGATTTCAAACGCGTAGTGCTCCTTAATGAAGAACTTCTTGGTGAGCTGCGTGTCGATATCGAAGTAGCCGGGGCCTCGGAAGACGCCGGGTCCGGTTCCGCCGAAATCCATTTGGACCGGTGTGGCGACGCCCGAGGTCGAGTTGTAGGTCATGAACTGGCTGGTGGTAAAGCACGGGGGAGTGCTGGTGCCGTGGACAGCCGTGCAGACCGGATTGAGGTTGGGGTCGATGACGGTGGCCAGAGGGGTGGTGCCGGTTCCGCCGCCGGAATTGATCTGCGCGGCGATCTTGCTATCGGAGGACGAGAAGGGCCGTCCGGTATAGGCGAAAAACTTCATGCCGAAATTCCAGCCGCCCAGCGCCGTCTGGAGAATGGCGTTGGAGAACTTGTGCGGCTCGGTCCAGACCAGGTCGCTCACCACGGCATGGCGCACGTCGATGCTCTCGTTGCCATAGCCAAAATTCAGGTTGTAAGGGTTGTAGACCGTGGCGTCGCCCAAGCCGTGCGACCACGTCCAGCCTAACTGGCCCTGGAAACCCCACTTCATGGAATGCCGGAGTTGCAGCGTCATGGCGTCGTAGTTGGAGTAGCCCGCGGTCAGCACCTGGGTAATGGTCAGGAAGCGGGGATCCGGGGCGGCCGTCGGCAGACCGCCGAAGTTCGTGCCGTAATACTTGTTCAAGCCGTTGCTGGCGAGCAGCAGGAAGGAGTTGGCCCAGGTGTTGGACATCGCCTGATCGAAACCGTGATTGCCGGTGTAGGTGAGGGCCACGACATCGTGCGAATCGAGCGAGCGCTGCAGTTCGGCGCTCCACTCGGTGGTCTTCGGCGCGACGAAATTGTTAGGCGGCGAATAGTAACTGGGCAGCGCGTATGTAATCGGGGCCAACGCCGCCACCATCTGGGTGTAGTTGTAGCCCTTCCCGAACCCGGTGGTGAACGTGTTGTGGGCCGCCGCCGCCGCATAGGCCGCGGTCGCGGGATCGCTGGGCATTCCGACTGTACCGAACCGGACGCTCGCGCTAAACACGCTGGGGGGATTGCGGAAAATGCTGGATGCCACGCTGCCCGAGAACAGATTGGCAAACAGGCCGACCCCGCCGCGAAGCACGGTCTTCGAATCCAGGTTCCACGCGAAACCAAAGCGCGGTTCCGCAACGACGGATTCCAGGCTCTGGTACAGGTTGTGCAATCCGGTGGTGATGGTCTGGTTGTAGGGGACGCTCGCGCCGCCCACGTAGCCCGGCATGCCGAACTGGGTGTTCATACGGGCGAAGCAGTTATCCACACAGGCTGGGTTGCCATCGTGCTCCAGGCGGAGTCCCAGCGTGAGGGTAACACCGCGCCGGATCTTCCACTCATCCTGCACATAAGCTCCCGTCGAGCTCATACGGAGGTGGACCTGCAACAAATTGGGGAAGCTCTGGGTGAAGGAATCGCCCAGTCCCGTGGCGTTGACCTGGCCGGTAGTAAAGTCGGTCAAATCGGAGAAGTTGTAAAACCCGTTGTAAGCGGATTCGTTGTTGGTAAAATCGGTGACCTTATTGTACCGGTAATTGATGCCGCCCTTTAAGCTGTGCTTGCCGTGGTTCCAGGTGAGGTCATCCACGAACTGAGCCTGTCCCACGTTGCGGCCCTGAGGCATATTGGTGGCCGTGCCCACCTGTGAGCAGCAGCCGTCCGCCACGTTCATGGTTTCCGGTATCGCAGCGAGGACCTTGGACAAGTCCGCGTAACCGAAAATCGCGGAGTAATACATGCCGGAACCGATGAAGTTATTCACCAGGGTAGGTGAAATCACATAGGTGTATGTCAACTGGCCATTGTAAGAGGGCTGGTTGCTCTGCTGATTGAGAAGCGGACTGATGAGGCTTGGGCCGGTGGCCTGGAGACCCCAATCGCCATTGTAACGCGCGCTGATCTTGTGCTTGTCGGTGATGTTATAGTCTCCGCGAATGGTCATGAGGCTCTCGGAGTTCTTCTGGCTGGCATTCTCGGCGAAGGCGTAGGTGCAAGGCACGCTGGTGCCGAAGACGCCGCCGCCCGGGGCTTGAATATTGGCGTTCCAGAAGGTGCCGATGCCGCAACCCAGGTGGCCGTTGCCGTCCTGCAAGGGGCCGCTGCCGTTAGTTTCGGGGACGGCGCTCTTGGCGCCGGATGCGCCGGACCACAGCGCAAACGCATCCTGATAGAGGGGCGTGGCGGCCGATGGAATGTGCGCCAGGGTATAGGTCTGAAGCTGCGGAGAAGGAATGTGCACCACGCCCGAAGTCGGCAGGGCGTACCGCAAGCTTTCGTAATTGAAGAAGAAGAAGATTTTGTTCTTCTTGATGGGACCGCCGAAGGAGCCGCCGAAGTTATGGGAATCGGACCGCGGTTGCTGCAGGCCCGCCTGGTTGTTGAAGAAGTCGTTGGCGTTGAAGATCTTGTCGTTGTAGTTGTGGAACAGGTTGCCATGGAAGGTGTTGCCGCCGGTCTTGCCGATATAGTTGACCTGGGCGCCGGTCATGCGTCCGAAGTCGGAGCTGTAGGCGTTGAGAATCACGGCGGCCTCGGCGACTTCATTCGACCCGAGGAGGTTGTTGCTGGCGCCTGAGTTATTGATATTCAGATACGGGTCCATGTCGTCGGCGCCGTTGAGGGTGAACAGGGTGGTGGCGCCGGGGATTCCGTTGACGTTGAAGTTGCCGGATGCGCCGCCGCCGGGCAGCACCAGAATGCCGGGAACGGTGAAGGCCATGGTGGTCATATCGCCGCCCATGGTCGGCAGATTGGTAACCTGTGAGGCGTTGAACCCACTGGCGAGGTTGGCGTTCTCGGTCTGCAGGATGTCGGCCTGGGCCAGTACCTCAACCACTTGCTGCGTGACTTGCACGGCGAGCGTGAGGTTGATGGCCGTTTCCTGGCCCGCCAGGAGTGTGAACTTTTCCATCTTGGATTTCAAGCCGGTGGCTTCGCCCGACACCAGGTAATCGCCCGGTTGCAGCAGCGAGAAGCGGTATTGGCCGTTTGGACCGCTGGAGGCCACATGGGTTTCGTTGGTGTCGACGAATTTCGCAGTGACCCTGGCATTGGGGACGATAGCCCCGCTGGTGTCGGTAACGGCGCCGACGATATCGCCGGTGGTCATGGTCTGGCTGTGCGCGGCGGGCACGGCGGCCAGGAAAAGTGGAATCAACAAGCCGGATAGCAGCGGGCACAAACGTTGGAAACGGAGCAAATTTTTCATCAAAGACCCTCCCAGGTCCCGAGACAAACCTCAAACCAGGATTTCCGCTCTGAACATCCTGTTTGAGTCATTTTGCGCTATCCCCATGACGAAATCAATTGAAAAGACCTTAATATCTCCAAATCCGCGTGGAAATTTTCACCGGGCCTCGGCTTTGAGGTGCTCTAAAGGGGGTCTTAGACACCCACCAACGAGTGGGGTCACGCATTTCCGGCGATCCCGGCTTGGAACACTGGCGTTGCCCAGGACTGTGCCATCATGCCCTTGCGGGCAGTCAGCCCTCGACCGGCTCTGTCCGAGGAAGGATGTTGTGAGGGTCGCCGCCTATCAGGCTCCGCTGCTTGCCGCCGGTTCCATGGACGCGCTCGGTCTCATACGGGCGCGAGTGGAGTGGTGCGAGGCAGAGGGGGTCACAATTCTCTGTTGCACGGAAGCTATCCTGGGAGGTCTCGCGGACTACGCTGGTAACCCCACCCAGTTCGCGATCCCCGTGGACTCCGGCCGGCTCGACTCCGTGCTTGCGCCGCTCGCAAGCGAGAGAGTCACAACGATCGTTGGATTCACAGAACTGGCGGATGGAGGCCGGCTCTACAACTCCGCGGCGGTCTTTCAGCGAGGGTCGGTAGTCGGTTTGTATCGCAAGCTGTATCCGGCCATCCATCGGTCGATCTATGAGGCTGGCCGCAAGGTTCCAGTCTTCCGGGTTGGAGAACTGACTCTCGGCATCGTCATTTGCAACGACTCCAACTATTTCGAGCCGGCGAGACTCATGGCCGCGCAAGGTGCGACGGCCCTCTTTATGCCCAGCAACAACGGCCTCCCTCCGGCACTGGCTCGCTCTGAGCTGGTTGATCAGTCCAGGAACGTTGACATCGCCCGGGCGGTCGAGAACAGCATGTGGGTAATCCGCGCCGACGTCGCGGGCCGCACCGACGCCTTGGTGTCATACGGGTCATCCGCGATCGTCGATCCGGACGGGATGGTGGTGCAAACGGCTCGACCGATGAGCGACGATCTGATAGTCGCGGAGATTGACACTGCACCCGGTGCGCAACGCCGCGGATGGGATGCGTCTCGGAATCGCGCTGTCATGGAGGAGTACCGAGCGCACGTGGCGGCGCATGTGACCACGGCGACGTGAGGCGGCGTGGGATTCCAGCGAAGCCCCGCGGCACGTTCCGGCTTTCTCTATGGGATCACGGGTTGCTCCGGGTTGAAGACGGAGAATCCTTCCAGCACCGCGACCTCGCACAAGGTCTTGTCCGCGGCGACGAAATGGTCGACCAGTCCTTGCTGCCGCAGCCCGAGTCCAACGGCCAACTGCACCGCGTCGAGCGCGCGAAGCCGCAGACCGAACGCATATTGTTCGATGAGGCGCTCGGCTAAGGCGAATTCCGGGTCGCCCACTCCAAAAACCTCGAACTTCCGCGACGAGACGTCCGCGCGGAATTGCCGCACGAACAGCCGGGCGTCCTGCCGGCTGATGAATTGCGTCCGTACCTTGATAGCGAACACAGATGTCAACTCGACTTCAGTGAGCCGCGAAATCCGGATCGCGGCGCCGACAGAGTTCACAATCGCGTCAATCTCAGGAGTTCCGACCTCAGGATGGTAAAACTTGGCCAAGGCGCTGGTGTCGAAAAAATAGCCGGTCAAGGTCAGCGCTCCTCGCGCTCAGCCGCGAAATCAGCCGTCATCGACCCAGGGATCTTGGAAAGCCGGCGGCGAACCTCGTCTAATCCAGGCACCGGCTCCGAGGTCCGCAGTTCCTGCTGAAGACTTTCGATATATGCGATGTCGAGATGCGGAGAATCGGAAGACGGCGCGGCCTTTACAACCGTGACTAAGACCTTGTCGTTTTCTGCTAGGTCCAATGGCTGCAAAGGCTTGAGGACTCCATTTTGGTAGACGGCGTCAACCTGAACTCTCATAGAACCATTGTACGCCTGGCACGGCTTTGGCCCCTCCCCGCCGCACCGCATTTGCACTTCGCCTGGCAGGCCCGGCAGAACACCTTTCCGCAGCTCTGACACGCCGACAGGCAGGACTTGCAGAGGA
>PMTT01000009.1 GCA_003167275.1 Bryobacterales bacterium
GGCCCCACCGAGGCGGCCGTCGACGTGACCTCATGGGAGTGCGCTCCGCAGGAGGGATCCGCGGCCGTACCGATCGGCAGGCCGATTACCAATACGGCCATCCATATCCTCGATCGTAATTATGAGCTGGTCCCCGCCGGCGTTGCGGGCGAATTGTACATAGCAGGGGTGGCCGTTGGCCGCGGCTACCACCATCGTCCCTCGCTCACCGCCGAACGGTTCATCCCCTGTCCTTACAGCACGGATCCCGGCGCCCGCATGTACCGTACCGGCGACCTGGCCCGCTGGCGGAGCGATGGGTCCATCGAATTCCTGGGCCGCATCGACTATCAGGTGAAAATCCGCGGATTCCGAATCGAACTGGGGGAGATCGAAGCCCGTCTGGCGGAGCACGAGGCCGTGGCCCAAAGCGTCGTAGTCGCCCTGCCGGACCGCTCGGGCGAACACCGTCTGATCGCGTATCTCGAGTGCCGTGACGCGGCCCGGCCGGATGCCGCGGAACTCCGGCGCCATCTCAACGCGCGTTTGCCCGAATACATGGTGCCGTCCACGTACGTGATGCTCGATCGATTGCCGCTGAACGCCAACGGCAAAGTGGATCGCAACGCCCTCCCTTCGCCGGCTTCCCACGCCGCCGATTCGGGGACCCAATGGGTACCGCCGCGCAATCCGGTTGAATTTCAACTCGCCGAGATCTGGGGCGAGGTGCTGGGAGTGGAGAGGATCGGAGTTCACCACGACTTCTTCGGGCTGGGCGGCCATTCGCTCCAGATCACTCAAGTGCTGTCGCGCGTCCGCAGCACCTTCGAGGTGGAGATCCCCGTTCGGACAGTGTTTGAAGAGCCGACCATCGCGGCCATGGCGGCGCGCCTGGAGAGTCTGCGTGCCGAACGGAGCGGCGGACTGGCCCGCGCCGCCGCGGCATCCGGCGATCGGGACGAGGGCGAATTATGACGGTCCCGGAACTGATCGCCGAGGCCCAAGGGCGCGATATCCGGCTGTGGGCGGAGGGAGGCCGCCTACGCTACAGCAGTCCGAAAGGGGCGCTGGACGAGGGTCTCACCGCCCTGCTGAAGGCTCGCAAGACGGAGATCCTGGCGTTCCTCCGCAGTGAGCAGCCATACCCCACCGAATCGAATGGCCATGGCCTGCCGAAGCGGACAGACGGCCCGATCCCGCTGTCTCTCGGCCAGCAGAGGCTCTGGTTCCTGGATCGCCTGGACCCCGGCAACGGCGCCTACAACGTCCCCGCGGCGCTCGGCCTGCGAGGCCACTTGAATGTGGATGCGCTGCGCCAGTCGATCGAGGAGATCGTGCGGCGTCACGAGATCCTGCGCACCCGGTTTCCCAGTCAAGGCGACCAGGCGTGGCAGGCGGTAGATCCGCCGGGCCCCATCGAACTCCCGGTCGAAGAAGTGGGACCAGACGTTCATTTACTCCCGCAGCGCATTGGAGAAGAGGTCGCGCGCCCGTACCATCTGGAGCGCGGCCCGTTGTTTCGCCCGTGCCTGTTCCGCGTTGCGCCGGACCACCACGTCTTGCTGGTCACCATGCACCACATCGTCTCCGATGGCTGGTCGATCGGTGTGTTGGTCGGGGAGTTGTCCACCCTGTATGCGGCCTTTGCCGAAGGCCGGCCTTCGCCCCTTCCGGAATTGGAAATTCAATACGGCGATTTCGCGCGGTGGCAGCGCCATCATCTGGATTCGCAGACGATCGAGAATTCGCTCTCCTTCTGGCGGCAGGCGCTCGATGGCGTTCCCTCTTTGGAACTCCCATCGGATCGCCCGCGCCCCGCGCGCAAGACGTATACGGGATCGCAGGCTCATTTCGGCCTCCCCGAGGAACTCACTGCTGGACTCCGCGAATTCTCCCGTGCGCGGCACGCTACGTTGTTCATGACGCTGCTGGCGGCCTTCAAAGTTTTGCTCGCGCGATATTCGCGGCAAACCGATTTCGCCGTCGGAATCCCCATCGCGAATCGCAATCGCCAGGAGTGGGAGCCGCTGGTCGGTTTCTTTGTCAACGCGCTGGCGGTCCGCGCCGATCTGAGCGGCGATCCGACATTCACGGAATTGCTCGCGCGGGTTCGAGAGACGTGCGTGGAAGTGTATACGCACCAGGACCTGCCCTTCGAAAAGCTGGTGGAAGAACTGCGGGTGCCGCGCGACCCCAGCCGTACTCCCTTATTTCAGGTCATGTTTGCGCTGCAAAATGCGCCCACAGGGGACCTGAAGCTTCCGGGGCTGGTGCTGGAGTCGCTCCCGGTCGAAAGCGACGCCGCCAAGTTCGACCTGGCGATGTTGTTGAATGAATCGGGCAGCGATCTGCACGGACTCATCGAGTTCAACACGGACCTCTTTGACCGGGGCACTATTGAACGGCTGGCCGCGAATTTCTCGATCCTGCTGAACGGCATCCTCCGCGATCCCGAAACGCGCGTGTCCGAGTTGCCGATTCTCCATTCGGCCGAACTGCGCCGCGTGTTGTATGATTTCAACGACTCCCGCTCCGAAACGGCACTTGATCATCGGACGGGCGGCAAAACTGCCGGTGCTGCCAGATCCGACCCCGCACCCGATAAGCGGACCGACGGCAGGACCGCGGGCGCTACAGATCTCATCCATCGGAAATTCGAGGAGCAGGTTCGCTTGCGTCCTGAATCCTCGGCCCTGGCGACCGATTCGGAGATCCTCAGCTATGCCGATCTGAATCGGCGCGCCAATCAGCTTGCTCACCTTTTGGGTGCAACCGGGGTCACGACCGAATCGCGGGTGGCGATCTGCCTGGATCGCTCTATCGACCTGGTGGTTTCGCAACTCGCCGTTTTCAAAGCGGGCGCCGCGTACGTTCCGGTGGACCCCTCCTATCCGGCGGACCGCATCGCCTTCATGCTGGAAAATAGCGGGGCCTCCGTGGCCATTACGCGTTCCCGTTGGGCGCACCGTCTGGTCGACTTCCGCGGCCGCGCGATCTCGCTCGACGAAGACGCCGCGCACATTGAGTCCTGCCCGCCAGGCTGTCCGCCATCGATCGTCACGGCCGACAATCTTGCGTACGTCATCTATACTTCCGGCTCTACCGGCCGGCCCAAGGGCGTAGCGGTCACCCATCGCTCGGTGATCCATCTCTGCTCCTGGCACCAGCAGCAGTTCAACGTGACCCATGCTTCCCGCGCGACGCTCCTCGCAGGAGTCGGCTTCGATGCCTCGGTTTGGGAGACCTGGCCGTATCTCACCGTGGGAGCCGCTCTCCGCGTGGTTCCTCCGGATGTAGTGCTCGATCCGTGCTCGCTCATCCGCTTGCTGGACTCCGCGGCGATTACCCACTCCTTCATCCCCACTCCCGTTGCGGAAAGGCTGCTGAATACTCCCTGGCCCGCCGCCGTCGCCTTGCAGTTTCTCCTGACTGGTGGGGATCGTCTCTCGAAGCATCCACCGGCCGGCCTTTCCTTCGACGTAATCAACAACTACGGACCCACCGAATCGACCGTGGTCAGCACTTCCATCGCCCTCAAGCCGGACGTCCAGTCCTCACCGCCGTCGATCGGCCGTCCGATTTCGAACGGCGCGGCGTACGTCCTGGATTCCCGTCTGAACCCCGTGCCCATCGGCGTTCCTGGTGAGCTCTTCGTCGCCGGACCGGGAATCGCGCGCGGATACATCGGCCATTCGGCCTTGACCGCGGAGCGCTTCTATCCGGACCCGTTCATCGGCACTCCTGGCGCGCGGATGTATCGGACCGGAGACCTGGCGCGGTGGCGTTCGGACGGCTGCCTCGATTTTCTGGGGCGGACCGACACCCAAATCAAAATCCGCGGTTTCCGTATCGAGCCGGGCGAGGTGGAAGCAGCCTTGCTCGATTGCTCCGGTGTCCAGGAAGCCGCCGTCATTGCCCGCCACGAGCCCCCTGCCGATCCGCGGCTCATCGCCTACCTCGTGCCCAGCCCCGGCGCCCGGCCGCGTCTCGACGATCTGCGTGATCGGTTGCGAAAGCATCTTCCGGATTACATGATCCCGTCCGGGTTCGTCTGGATGGACGAACTGCCGCTGACGCCGAACGGCAAGGTCGACCGCGCCGCTCTCCCGCCTTTCGTCCCGGCGCTAACAGTGACTGCCGTCCAGGCCGCTCCGCGAACGGCCGCCGAGGAAGTACTGGCTGGCATCTGGGCCGAGTTGCTCCGACTGACGACCGTGGGCATCGACGACGACTTCTTCGCCCTGGGTGGCCATTCCCTGCTGGCCACACAAGTGGTCTCTCGAATCCGCGAAGCCTTCCACACCGATCTCCCGCTGCGCGCCCTGTTTGAGGATTCCACCATTCGCCGGCTTGCCACGCGCATCGAGGGTTCCGCGAAATCGCGCTACGCCGATGCGCCTCCGCTCGTTCCCATCCCGCGCGACCATGACCTGGAGCTCTCATTCGCCCAGCAGCGGCTCTGGTTCCTGGAGCAGATAGCACCCAACAGCTCGCTCTACTCCATGCCTGTGCTGTTGCGTCTGGAAGGCACGCTCCAGCCGGATGCCTTGGGCTACGCACTGGAAAAGATCGTTGCCCGTCACGAGATCCTCCGCACCACGTTCACCAGTCGCGGCGGAGTGGCCCGTCAGGAGATTCTGCCGCCACCCAACTGGCGGATCCCGATCCGCGATCTGACCCATCTTCCCGCCGATTCGAGGCTCGCCGAGGCCACCCGGATGGCGATCCTCCAAACCGGCGAGCCGTTCGACCTGGCCTCCGGCCCGCTTCTGCGCACCACTCTGTTCCGGCTTTCCGATTCGGAGCATCTGCTGCTGATCGTGATGCACCACATCGTCTCCGATGGCTGGTCGATCGGCGTGATGGTCCGGGAGGTGGCGGAACTGTACGCCGCGTTTCTCGAAGAGAGACGCCCGGAGCTTCCCGAACTGCCCGTGCAGTACGCGGACTTCGCCCATTGGCAGCGCCAATACCTGCGAGGCGAAACCTTGGAGGAGGAACTCGGCTATTGGCGGCAGCAGTTGCGGGACGCCCCGGTTCTCGCGCTTCCCACAGAATTTCCACGGCCTCCCGAGCAGTCTTATCGCGGAGCGGTCTATCTGCAACTCCTGCCCGAGTCACTGATGGAGCAGGTGCGCACTCTCAACCGGCGCGAAGATGTCACCCTGTTCATGACGCTGGTCGCGGCATTCCAACTGCTTCTGATGAACTACGCGCGCCAGACCGGCATCACCATCGGCTCGGCGATCGCCAACCGCACGCGCGCCGGGATTGAGCCCCTGATCGGGTTCTTCGTCAACATGCTGGTGCTGCGGACCGATCTCTCCGGCGACCCCACGTTTGCAGACTTATTGAAGCGCGTTCGCGAGGTCACCCTGGGCGCTTTCGCCCATCAGGACCTCCCATTTGAGGCGCTCGTGGAGGCGTTGGGCGTGCCTCGCGATCCGGGGCGCACGCCGCTCTTCCAAGTGGCCTTCACGCTGCAGAATGCGCCGATCGAGGAACTGCGGCTTCCCGGCATCTCCGTATCGTTGCTGCGCGCGGAGACGGAGACTGCGAAGTTCGACCTCTCCGTCGAAGCCTCCGAGAATTCTGAAGGGCTGGTCACCAGGTGGGAGTACAACACCGACCTTTTCCGGAGTGAAACCATCGTCCGGATGGCGGACTGTTTTCGAGTGGTGCTCGAAGCTGTAGCGGCCAACCCTGAAGCGCGCCTCTCGGAAGTGCGCATCCTGGATGCCTTCGAAGAAGCGCGGATTCTCGCGGCGTCCGCGGGCACTGTTGCGCCCATTGCAGACGGGGTCGCGATTCACCGCCAATTCGAACTTCGTGCCGAACGTCATCCCGAAGCCTTGGCATTGGAGGGCACTGGGGAGCGGGTCACCTACGCCGAACTCAACGCGCGCGCCAACCGCGTGGCCCACTATCTTCGCGCGCGGGGCGCGGGGCCGGAGCAAATCGTCGCGGTCTGCCTCGACCGTTCCGTCGATATGGTGGTCTGCCTTCTGGGTGTCCTGAAGGCTGGAGCGGCGTATCTGCCGCTCGATCCGGAACAGCCGGGACACCGCCTGCTTTACATGGTGAGGGATGCTTGCGCCGCGATCGTTCTGACGGACTCCATCCACGCCGGAATGCTGGCCGGCGCGCCTGCTGCCCTCATCTCCCTGGATCGTGACGCCGCCGCGATTCGATCCCAACCAGCTACCAACGCGCCGTCGAACGATTACCCGGAAAGTCCCGCCTACCTGATCTTCACTTCCGGCTCCACCGGCCGGCCGAAGGCTGTGGTGGTATCGCACGCGTCTCTCTCCCATCTGTGCTCCTGGCACAATCGAGCCTTTGCGGTCGGCGAGGATTGCCGCGCGACGCAGTTGGCTGGCCTGGCCTTCGACGCCTCCGTCTGGGAATTGTGGCCCTATCTGGCAGCCGGCGCTTCCGTTACGCTCGTCCCCCCGGATGTGGTCGCATCGCCCGAATTGCTGATCGATCTTCTGGCCGCTCAGCGGATCACCCACACGTTTATTCCCACTCCGCTGGCGGAAGTCCTGCTTGCTGCCCGCTGGCCCAGGGACATCGCGCTCCGCCTCATGCTCACCGGCGGGGATCGTTTAAGCCGCGGACCCGCCGTCGGTTTGCCCTTCGAATTGGTCAACAACTACGGGCCCACCGAAGCCGCGGTGGTCAGCACCTCCGGACCGGTCTCCTCCGAGTGCAAGGAGATCCCGTCCATCGGAAAGCCCATCGACAACTTCCGCACCTATGTGCTCGATTCGAATCTCCGGCCTGTTCCATTTGGCGTGCCGGGCGAACTCTATGTCTCCGGTCCAGGTGTGGCGCGCGGCTACTTCAACCGCCCCGCTCTGACCGCCGAGCGCTTCCTGCCCGACCCGTTTTCGCCCGAGCCTTCCGCGCGCATGTACCGGACGGGCGATCTTGCCCTGCTGCGCGAGTCCGGAGAGATCCACTTCCTCGGGCGTGTCGACCAACAGGTCAAGATTCGGGGCCACCGCATCGAGCCCGCGGAGATCGAGAACGCGATGGTCGCCCATCCACTCGTTTCGCAATCCGTGGTGGTCGACCGTGAGGACGGCGGAAACAAGCGCCTGGTGGCCTACGTCGTCGCGGATGTTCGCAGCGCCGCTGCCGATGGAGCTGCCGAGAGCCTGGCCGGCGATCATCTGGCCGACTGGCGCGCGCTCTACGACGACACCTATAGCGATACGCCCGCCGACCGTTCCTTCAACGCCATCGGTTGGAACAGCAGCTACACGGACGCGCCGATTCCCCTGGAGGAAATGCGCGAATGGCGCGACCGCACCCTGGAGCGCATCCGGTCTCTGGAGTCCCGGCGCGTTCTGGAGATCGGCTGCGGCACCGGGCTGCTCCTGCTCCAACTTGCCGCGGACTCTACCAGCTACATCGGCACGGATTTTTCGGAGCGGGCACTCGACTCGATCCGCCCGGAACTGGAGCGCCGCGGACTGTCGCATGTCCAACTCGGGAAGCGGCTGGCCGACGATCTCCGGTTCGTGGACCCGGGCAGCATCGACACGGTAATTCTCAATTCAGTCTCGCAGTATTTCCCCGATCTGGCCTACCTCCGAAACGTGCTCTCCTCTGCCGCCACTGCGGCCGGCAACGGCGGAACCCTCTTCATAGGGGATGTCCGCTGCCTCCCGCTGCTGGAGGCCTTCCACACTTCCGTGGCGCTCCACCGCGCGCGTCCCGATCTCCCCGCCGCCGAACTTCGCGAGCAGGCGCGCAGGAACCTCCTCAACGAGCGGGAACTCGTGGTCCATCCCGAATTCTTCCGCCGCCTGGGCGACCACGTTCCGGGTATCTCGCA
>PMTT01000560.1 GCA_003167275.1 Bryobacterales bacterium
GAAGGTCTAACCAAGCGATACGCCCGTACGCTCGCAGTAGACAATATCTCCTTCGAAGTCGAGAAGGGGCAAATTGTCGGCTTTCTGGGCCCCAACGGCGCCGGAAAGACCACCACCATGCGCGTCCTTACGTGCTTCCTTCCTCCCAGTTCAGGCAAAATCAACGTCGCCGGGTTCGACGTTTTGGAGCACCCCATGGAGGTCAAGAAGCGCATCGGTTACCTCCCCGAAACCCCTCCCCTTTACCCCGAAATGGAAGTCGTCGAATACCTCACCTTCGTCGGCAAGCTGAAGGGCATTCCCTCCGGCGACATCTCGAAACGGGTCGATGAGGCCATGAGCCGTTGCGCCCTCGGGGACGTGCGCACCAAGCTCATCGACCGCCTCTCCAAGGGCTACCGCCAGCGCGTCGGCATCGCCCAAGCCATCATCCACAACCCCGACGTGCTGATTCTCGACGAGCCCACCTCCGGTCTCGACCCCAAGCAGATCATCGAAATCCGCGACCTCCTGAAGCACCTCTCGGGCGAGCACACCATCATCCTCAGCACCCACATCCTTTCCGAAGTGGAAGTCAACTGTGAGCGCGTCATCATTATTAATGAGGGAAAACTGGTGGCCAACGACACGTTCACCAACCTCACCAATCGTCCGCGTGGCCATGAGCAGGTACTCCTGGAGGTCGAGACCTCCGGCGGTCTTCCCAACCCAACCGACGTGCAGCAGCGCCTCGAACAGGTCTCGGGCGTAAGCCGCGTCGTCATGAAGGATTCCCGCAACGCCAGGTTGGTGTTCGAAGTCGAAGGCTTGCAAGGCCGCCAGATCCGCTCCGACCTCGCCAGCACCGTCGTCAACGCCGGCTGGAGTCTGGGTGAGCTCCGGATCTTGGGTACCACTCTCGAAGAAGTCTTTCTCCAACTCACCAAGTCCGATCCCAAGGCCGAGCCAAAAGCCGAGTCGAAGGCCGAGGCAATAGCTCATCCGAAGAGCACCACCACCGAAACGAAAGGAGGCAACCAGTGAACAGTATCCTGTTGATCTGCCGTAAGGAACTCAAGAGTTATTTTGTTTCCCCGATCGCTTATGCGGTGATGGCGGATTTCGCGCTGGTCTTCGGCGTCGCCTTCTACACCGCCACCGCCGACTTTGTCCGATTCTCTTTCCAGAGCCAGATGATGGGCCAGTCGCANNCTCACCTCGCCCGTCAAGGATAGCGGCATCATCATCGGCAAGTGGCTGGGCGCCATGGCCCTCTATCTGTGCGTCCTCGGCATGTCGATGCTCAGCGTCCTGGTGCTGTTCGCGTGGGGCCATCCCGACGTGAAGCCTGTGCTGATCGCCTATCTCGGGCTGATCCTCCAGGGCGGCTGCCTGCTGGCCATCGGCACCTTTATTTCCACCACTACCAAGGATCAGATTGTGGCCGTCGTCGTCACCTTCCATCTCAGCCTCATGCTCTGGATGTTGAGTTGGTTTACCGCCTTCGGCAATAGCACCGTTTCACAAGTCGCCAATTACATGTCGATCGTTACTCACATGGAGAATTTCAGTAAGGGCGTCCTTGATTTGAAGGACGTCCTGTTCTACGTTTCCTTTATTTTCCTGGCGCTGTTCCTGACGCTGCGGCGGATGGAATCGCTGCGGTGGAGGTCGTAACATGAAAGCTGACTGGGTCAAGACAAGGCAGACCAGGTACACCGCCTACGCTACGGTGTACATCCTGGTGGTTTTTGCGCTCGTGGGCGCCGTCAACTATTTCGTCGCGAACCACGACGTGTCCTACGATTCCACTTCCAATAAGGAGTTCAGCCTCTCCGACCAGACCATCAAAGTAGTCAGGGGGTTGAAGAAAGATGTCCGCATCACCTACTTCGATGAACAGTCCCGTTTCCCCGCCGCGCGCGACCTTCTGGACCGTTACTCGACGCTATCTTCCAAATTGCACGTCGATTACGTCGACCCGGTGAAGAAGCCGCAAATCGCCAAGGCCGCCGGCTACCGCCGCGATGTCACCATCCTGGTCGATAGCGGTGGTCCCAAGAAAGAGGAAGGCAAGAGTCTCACCGAAGAAGAAGTCACCGGAGCGCTGATCCGCTCACTGAAAACGGGTGAGCGCAATGCCTGCTTCGTTACGGGGTCGGGCGAACACAGCATCGATGACACCGAACGCTTCGGTTATGCCGCCGTGAAGCAGGCCCTGGAGCGCAGCAATTTCAAGGCCCGGTCTCTGCCGCTCCTGCAGGCTGGTTCCGCTCCGGCCGGCGGCGACGCCGCTCCGCCTGCCGCAGGGAAGATCGAGGTCCCCAAGGACTGCACCATCCTGGTCGTGGCTGGCCCGCAGCATGACTACGTTCAGCCCGAGACCGACGCCATCAAAGCCTACGTGGAGGGCGGCGGCTCCGCGCTTTTCATGCTCGATCCGCCGCTCAACACGGGCCGCAGCGCCACCGATGAGGCCACCACCCTGGTGGCTCTGCTCGGGAGCTGGGGCGTTACCGTCAATAAGGACTTGGTGCTCGATACCAGCGGCATCGGCCAGGTCTTCGGACTCGGTCCCGAGGTTCCGCTCGTAGCCAGCTACGAATCCCATCCCATCGTGAACCAGATGAAGGATGTGGCCACTGCCTGGCCGCTCTCGCGCTCGCTCGACGTCAAGAACGGAGACAAAACCACCGTGTCGAAGATCATCGCCACCGGCGACAACAGCTTCGCCACCACCGATCTGAGTTCCGGCGAGATCAAGATCGATCCCAAGAAGGATAAGAGAGGTCCGCTCGGGCTGGCCGCCGCCGGGACCGTCAACAACACCCCGCCCGGACGGTTCGTGGTGGTGGGGAGTTCGCTCTGGGTCGTCAATAACTTCATCCGCTTCAATGGCAACCGGGACATGTTCCTCAACATGATCAACTGGCTGACTGCGGACGAGGATCTCATCTCCATTCGGCCGAAGGCGCCCGAAGACCGCCCGCTGAATATCACTCCGCAGAAGGTCAATATGCTGTTCTACCTCAGCGTCCTGATCTTCCCTCTGGGCGTGGTTGCATTCGGCGTGGTCACCTGGTGGAAGAGGAGGTAGGCCGTGAACCTCAAGGATTGGAGCCCGAGTCCGCAGAACCCCAAGGGGCTCCTGATCTACGTCGTGCTACTGGCGGGTGTGGGCGGTTTCTTGTGGTGGTTTAACAGCAAAGCTGCAGCCAAGAAACCGGCCGACACCACCATCAAGATGCTCTCCATCCCGGACGGCGACTTTCAGGAAATCCGTATCAAGAAGCTCACCGGCGAGGTTCTCGACCTGCGCCGCGATGCCGGCAAGTGGCAGATTACCGAACCGCTGCCGATGGCCGCCGACCAGGATGCCGTCAGTTCCATGGTCTCGAGTCTGGCAACCCTCAATGCCGACAAAGTGGTCGAGGATAACGCCGCGGACCTGAAGCCGTATGGTCTCGACATGCCCACCCTCGATATCGTGGTCACCAAGAAGGATGGCAAGACCGCTGAGGTGCTGGTGGGGGATGACGTCCCGACCGGTTCCGGCGCCTACGCCAAGCTCGCGGGCGACCCGCGTGTCTTCACCATCGGAAGTTTCGTCAAGACCGGCCTCGACAAGAAATCCGACGACCTCCGCGACAAGCGCCTGTTGACCTTCGATTCCGACAAGCTCACCCGCGTGGAGTTACAGGCCAAAGGCCAGACCGTCGAGTTCGGTAAGAACAGTTCCAACGAGTGGCAGATCCTCAAGCCGCAGGCGTTGCGTGCCGATAGCTCTGCTGTCGACAGCCTGGTAGGCAAGTTGAAGGACGCCAAGATGGATCTGGCGAATCCCGACGCCGACGCCGCCAAGAAGTTCGCCGAAGCCCCCAAGATCGCCATCGCCTCGGTCTCCGATTCCGCCGGCACCCAGACTTTTGAGGTGCACAAGACCAAGGACAACACGTATTACGCCAAGAGTTCCGCCGTCGCCGGCATCTACAAAATACCCACGGACGTTGGCGACGCCCTGGATAAAGGCCGCGACGATTTCCGCAACAAGAAGCTCTTCGATTTCGGCTTCAGCGATCCCAGCAAGCTGGAAGTCAAAGGCGTCACCTACACCAAGGACGGCGACAAATGGAAGTCCGGCGGTAAGACGATGGACAACTCCAGCGTCCAGAACCTGATCGACAAACTCCGCGACTTCGCCGCCACCAAATTCGACGAAACCGGCGGAGGCAAACAGG
>PMTT01000338.1:0-11250 GCA_003167275.1 Bryobacterales bacterium
GCAATCACCGCATACGCCACCGCTATGGCGCCGGCTTCCACCAGCGTTCCGAGGCCTCCAAACAGACCTACAATCACCACAACGGGCATTGCCAGTTCCCACTTGGCCGCCCACACTGCCGCGCAAGCCTCCGTGGGCGAGAAGCGCTGCCGCGCCGCGCCGCACTTCACGCCCTGGAAGACTCCCCACGCGGCGACCATCGCCACCATCAGCAGGCCCGGCGCCAACCCTCCCGCAAACAGCGTCTCGATCCGCACCGTCCGGGCGTAAATGGCGTACAGGATCACAGGCAGGCTGGGCGGAAACAGCAACCCCAGCGACCCCGATCCGTTGATCAGCCCGATTCCGAACCGTTCGGAATACCCGGCCTTCAGCAGCATTGGCAGCATCAAGCCGCCCATCGAGACGATGGTCACGCCCGATCCCGCGAAGGTGAAGATCGCGAACGCCACCGCGGTGGTAATCGCCAGTCCTCCCGGCAGCCAGCCGAACAGCGCCGCGTAAACCCGAAGCAGCCGGTTGCTCGCGCCGCCCTCCACCAGCACATAGCCGGCCAGCGTGTACAGCGGCAGCGACGGCAACACTTCCGACACCATCAGCGAGTAAGCATTGTCGGGCACTTCCACCGCTGGTTGCCCGATGTTCCACAACAGCAGCAGAGCGATGCCGCCCAAGGTGGCGAAGATCGGCAGGCCCAGCACCGCGCCGGCCAGAATCACCGCGATGCCCACCCACAGAATCGCCGGTGTTTCCGGCCTGGCAAAGTACAAAGCCAGCGGAGCCAGCAGAAACAGCGCCGCGGCCAGTCGATCTGCCGCGCGCGGCCCCGCCCCATGGATCGCCCGCGCCGCGATCAGCAGGAATCCCGCCGGCATCACCAGCGCCAAGACCCAACTCGGCACGCCCAGCGCCAGCGTCGTTCCGATGGATCTCTCGGACGCCACAAAACGGTAACTGGCCCAGCACAGGCTGGAGGCAATCGCGGCCGTCAGCCCGCAGCCGGCGATACGCACCGGCCGCATCCAGCCGGCCGGCACGAAGGTATTCGCCGACATGCCCAACAGCCGCTCTCCGGAGGCTGCCAGCGCCGCGCCCAGAAACGCCATCCAGAGCGTTAGTTGTTGCACGAACACGACTGACCCCGGGATACCGCGAACTCCGGCCAGCCGTGTGGTCATGGCGATCAGCGGCAGCAGGCAAGCCAGCGAAATCGCCAGGACCGCCACCGCCCGCTCCAGGCTTCCCAAGATCCTGACCGTGCCGGTCATCGCGCCGCGCCCTTGGGTGGCAGGGCGGTCTGCGCCGCGCCGCCCGCCGGATGCCGCTCGCGATACTCGTCCCGCAGCCTCTCGACCTCGTCGAAAAGATCCGCCGGTATCATTTTGTCCTTCATCTTGGGGTACATCGCTTCGGTCTGGCGGCGCCACTCGGCCAGCGCCGCCGCGTCCGGCTCTATCACCGTGAGCTTCAGCGCCTTCCGCCCCGGTTGCCCCGCCGTCATGGTGGCGATGGCGCGGGCGCCCTGTGCGCGGATGTCCTGCTTCACCGCGTCTCCCGACCGGCGCGCCGCCGCCAGCATCGCCTCGCGTTGCGCCGCCGGTATCGACTCCCAGACCTGCTTCGCGACGATCGTCGCGCCCACCAGCGGCGCCCACTTCACGCTGCTCATATAGGGCGTCAGGCTGTACAACTGCGTCGTCTCCGCATAGAGCGCAGTTTCCGGTACGGCATCCAGGTTGTGCATCTTCAGTTGCGTGATGATATCGGTGGCCGGCAGCGGCACGATGCGAAACCCGTTCGCCCGCCACAACTCCTCCGTCGTAGCGTCGCCCGCCCAGGTGAACAGCCGTAGCTTCCGCAGATCCTCCAGCCGCCGCACTGGAGCGGTCGAGAAGAATTGCACCCAGCCCACCTCGCTCCAATACAGCACCACATAGCCCTTCTGCAGCAGCCTTTGTTCGAGCTTGGGCGCGATCCGGTCGCGCACGTAATCCAACTCCTCGTAGGAATCGAACATCATCGGTATCTGCAGGCAGCCCACGCCCGGATCGATATCGCCCAAGCCCGCGCCCGAAAGCCCCGCCGCCTGAATCGAATGATGGTCCAGCCGCCGGACGCACTCCGGTTCATCGCCCAGCACCCCGCCCGGATGAATCACCAGGTTCACCGACCCGCCCGAGATCTTCTTCCACTCCACGCCCATGTTCTCCATCACCTTGAACCACGTGGAGTCCGCCGGCGCCAGCGTCGCCATATCGATCTTCTGGGCGTGGGCCGCCGCCGCCAGCCCGCATAAAACTGCCGCGTTCATCATTTGTCTGCGCATGATTCCTCCCCTACGATCCTTTAGCCGTGGATTCCAAGAACAGCTCGCCCATGTGACCGAGCAGCCATCGCGCCCGCCGTTGCGCCACCAGGTTCGCCAGCCTGTGCTCGGGGTCGCTGTCCGGGTCGATGGCCAGCGCCTTTTCGAGCATGGCTTTGAACTCCGCCCGGTTCTGCGCCGGCACGCAGGCGTTCTCGGCGTAGGAGACATAAGTCCCCGCGCGCTTCCCCTGCGATAGTTCAAGGGCCCGCTCGAAATGCCGCCGGATGAGCTGCCGCTGTTCGTCCGGTTTAAGGTCCGCCCGCGCCGCCTCGAAGGTGATCAGGAATTCCGGCACTGCGCCGTTCTCGAACCCCTCGTCCAGTTGCGCCACCCGCTCGACGAGCATCTCCACCAGCGGCAGTTCCGCGATCATTTCCGGACTGTCTTTGGAAAGCGAGATCGCCAGACCGCGCGCCGCCGCGGTCCAATACAGCATCGGCACGTCCCGCTTGTCCGTGCGCGCCAGGGCCGTGGCCGCATCATTATCCAGCGCCACGCCGAACCCGCGATGCCGCGCCTCAAGACCGCGCATCCCGTAGCGCCAGGCGCGCAGGTAGAGCCGTCGTGCCCGGTCCCTCAGCGCATTGGCCCGGGCTGGATTCTCCTCTTTGGCTTCGTCGATCCGCGAATCCACNNTGCCTGGGCGATTCCGCCAGCAGGCTCTCGTACATCTTGAGTCCGAACGGTATCGCATCCGCGACCAGGTCCGGATCGTCGTCGCTGGTGAAGGTCGACCCGCCCGACGCCAGCGCGTTTCCTACCTGGTTCACCGCCAGCCGCTTGATCGAGCAGCCACTTCCCAGCGCCACCATCGCCAACGCAATCAGCCGCTTCATTCCGCACCTCGCCGCCTCTCGAAAGTTCCTGTGAAGCAATAAAGCAAAAGCGCCCAAGAGTTACAGACCCGCGGAGCGGCACGCCGAGATCGCTTTTTCCTTGGCTGCGGAGGCCAACTCGCCGTGCGCCACCGGCCGTCGCACGGCCCGGGCCTTGAAGCTCTTCCTGTCGCAAGGGAATTGGCTTTGTTTCGCAGGAAGTCCCGACGACATCGTCGTGATTCAGCTTAGTATCGGTGGCGCGGTTGGAAATTGGCTTTGTTTCGCAGGAAGTCGAGCCAGACGCCTCCTCGGAGGCCGCTGAGAAGTGGCTTTCGTGGTAACGGGCCGAGAGGAATGTCCCGTTTTCCCCCACATTGCGTGATTTACCCCAATCGTAGCCGTGAAGAGTTGCGTCGAGACGCCGAAAATATCCACAAACGGAGCGCTTCTGCCCAATTTAAGATATCCAGACCGTTTGGTACTCGTCTTGCATGACCAGTTACCGACTCCAAAGCCGGCGGTTCCCACCGCCCGCCATCGCAATCGCAAGTTTTTCTGGAAAAGGGGGTAGTCTTGCGCCGTTTGCTTCGTGACTGGGTCCATCTGGTTCGGCCCGCGCTGGTCTTGCTGGCCGGAATCGGCATCTTCCTCGTGGTGCGGGGCGCGGTGATCCCCAAAGCCTTCGGACAGTATGGCCACTTTCGCCCCGGCGCGCTCGACACCATCCGCCAAAGGCCGATTTCCTTTGCCGGACAGGATACCTGCGTGATGTGCCATGACGACCAGGCCAAAGTCCGCGCCTCCGGACGGCACGCGCACGTGGCGTGCGAAGCCTGCCACGGCCCCCTGGCCCTGCACGCCAACGACCCGGCCGCCAATGTTCCCAAACTGCCCGATGTCGCCGACCTCTGCCGCCGCTGTCACGAGAAGGACGCGGCCAAGCCCAGGAAGTTCCCGCAGGTGGTGACGGTGGAGCATTCTCAGGGCGTGCCATGCGATGCCTGTCATAAGCCACACAATCCGCATATTTAAGGGGGAGGGACAAGAGACATGGATATCAGCCGGCGAGACCTGTTCACCATTGGCGGCAAACTCTTGGTGTTGGCGTCTGTAGGAGCCACTCTGGAGCAGATCACGGGGGCCGCTCCCCCCAGCGAAAGTTACAAGATGGCCGAGCACTGGTGGGGGATGATCATCGATATCGATGCCTGCATCGGGTGCGGCAATTGTGTGCGCGCGTGCTCCAAAGAGAATGGCGTACCTAAAGGATACTTCCGCACCTGGGTGGAGCGTTACGAAATCGAAGAGGGGGAGCAGCCCCATGTGGAATCGCCCAACGGCGCCATCGATGGCTTTCCGCCCGCCACTCGCACGGACCTCAAGAGCTTCTTCGTCCCCAAGCTTTGCAATCACTGCGCCGATTCGCCATGCGTGCAGGTCTGCCCCGTGGGCGCCACGTTCGTCAGCCCGGATGGCGTGGTGCTGGTGGACGAGACCTACTGCCTGGGTTGCCGTTACTGCGTGCAGGCCTGCCCGTATGGCTGCCGCTACCTGCACCCGGACAAGGATACGGTGGACAAGTGCACGCTGTGTTACCACCGCATCACCCAGGGACTCACGACCGCCTGCTGCGAAAACTGTCCCACGGGCGCGCGCATGCTGGTGGATTTCAAGAACCCCCAGGACCCCGTGCACGAAATCCTGCGTAACAACAAAGTCCAAGTTCTGAAGCCGTATATGGCGACCGGGGCGAAGGTCTACTACAAGGACCTCGACGGCTCGGTGCGGTAAAGGGAGACAAGCGATGATACCTGGCGTCGACGGTTTCATGTATCCGAACGAGGTGGAGCTGCAGTGGAGCCTGCTGATTGTGCTCTACCCCTACATCACCGGCCTGGTGGCCGGCGCATTCATTCTGGCGTCGCTGGAGCGGGTCTTCCGGGTGGAGGCGGTGAGGCCCACTTACCGGCTGGCGCTGCTGACGGCGCTGTCCTTCATGCTGGTGGCGCCGCTGCCGCTGCAACTGCACCTGGGACACCCGGAGCGGTCGCTTGAGATGTACCTGACACCGCACCGCTCGTCGGCCATGGCGATGTTCGGCTTTGTCTACCTGTGGTACCTGATGGTGGTTCTGCTCCTCGAGATCTGGCTGGAATACCGCGCGGATATCGTGCGCCTGGCGCAATCGACGACGGGGATCACGCGGCTGATCTACAAGGCGCTCACGCTGGGGTCGGAGAATGTCAGCACCGCTTCCCGTGTGATCGACGACAAGGTGGGCTACACGGTGACCGTGATCGGCATCCCCTCGGCGTTCCTGCTGCACGGGTACGTGGGCTTCATCTTCGGCTCCATCAAGGCCAATCCCTGGTGGTCTACGCCGCTGATGCCGATCGTGTTTCTGTTCTCGGCCATGACGTCCGGGATTGCCGCGGTGCTGCTGCTGTACATGGCTACCACGAAGGTGAAGAAGGTGACGCTCGACATGCGATGCCTGGACACCATCGCCAAGTACCTGTTCTACACCTTCGTCATCGATTTCACGCTCGAGATGCTGGACTTGATCCACCGCACCTATGAAGCTGACGAATCGTTCCGCAGCCTGGACTTCATGGTGCACACGCGGCTGTGGTTCTCGCAGGTGGTCCTGCAGATCGGCATGGGGACGCTGATTCCGTTGGCCCTGTTGGCGGCCAACCAGTTGTGGACGTTCGCCGAGGCCAAGCGGCGGGTGATGTACGTGACGGCCTGCTGCCTGACGCTGGTGGGTATCTTCGCCATGCGGTGGAACGTGGTGATTGGCGGGCAGCTCTTCTCCAAGAGTTTTCTGGGATACACGACATATAAGGTAGCGTTCGTGACGCGTGAAGGTCTGATACCGGCGATCGGGCTGATGTTATTGCCTTTCGTCATCTTCGTTGTGCTGGTGAAGCTCCTGCCGCCATTGGGGGAGAGCGAGGCTCACCCTAGCGCATAGCGAGGGCGAAGCCGGGGAGGTTGCCGTGTTGCAACCGGACGAGGAAGGGCTGGAAGCCGAGGTCCGCCGCCTTCGGCAACGTGTGGAGCGTATCGAGCGGGAGCTCGGGCTGTCAGCACAGCCGGAAAGTAGCGCCGGCGGTCTTGCCGCCGGTGTCGCATCAAGCAACGCCAGCGGCCTTGACGCCGGTGTTGTCGCGGAACCTGGCGCCGGTCCAATCGAATCGATTTCCGCGTCACCCGCCGCGCTGCTCCCGGTCCTTGGCCGCGCGTTGCTCGGTCTGGCCGGCGCTTACCTGCTGCGCGCGATCACGGAATCGGCGACAGTCGCGCCGCAACTCGGGGTGGCCATCGGACTGCTCTATGCCATCCTGTGGCTGGTCTGGGCGGCCCGCACGCCCGCGGCGCGGCGCCTGGAAGCGGCCCTGCACAGCCTGACCGCCGTGCTCGTCCTGTCCCCGCTGCTCTGGGAAGGCACGCTGCGCTTCCACGCGGTGTCCACGTGGGCGGCCGGAGCCATCCTGCTTTTCTTCACCGTTTTCGGACTGGCGGTCTCCTGGCGGAAGGACCTGCTGATTGTCGCCACCATCGTGACGCTGGCGGGATTGGGCACGGCTGGGGCGTTGCTCATCGCGTCCCACGACGTCCTGCCATTCACGCTGGTCTTCCTGGGAATCGCCGCAGCCGTGGAAGTCTCCGCCTGCCTGAACCATTGGCTGAGCGAACGGTGGCTGGCCGCGACGGCGGCCGATCTGGCGATTCTGCTGGCGACCTGGCTGGTCACCAACGAGCGTGGGCTGCCCCCGGCTTACGCTCCCATTCCGCACTCCTGGCTGCTAACGGCGCAGATCGCGCTGTTGGCTATCTACCTTTCGAGCACGATTGTCCGGACGCTCTTGCGGGGCTTCACATTTACCGGTTTCGAAACGGCGCAATGCGGTTTGGCGTTCCTGATCAGCATAGGCGGCGGACTGCGGCTGGCAGGCGAGGATCCAAGGTTGGGACCCGCCATGGCAATCCTCACTCTGGCCTGTGCGGCGGCGTGCTACGTGGTTTCGTTCACGCTGCTCGACCGGCAGGTCGCACGGAGCCGAAACTTCTATACCTACTCGACATTCGGCTTCCTGCTGGCCATCGTGGGAAGTCGCATTCTGCTGGTCGGCGGCACGGCGGACGCGGTATGGTCGGCGGCGGCCCTCGCGTGCTTGTGGGCCGGCGGGTACTGGGGCAGGCTGACGCTCCAGGTGCACGGCGGCCTCTACCTGCTGCTGGCGTTGACCACGTCGGGCGCACTGGTGCAGGCGGCGAAGTTCCTGCTCGGCGAGGGTACGTGGCCCGGCGAGAATGATGTGGCGATCGGAGCGGGCGCGCTGGCCGCGGGGCTGTGCTACGCGTTGGCGGTCCACTATGGCCGCGGGCGGGGCGAGTGGGGTTTCCAGGCGTTCCGGCTGGCGGCGGCCGGCACGTTTGCGTGGCTCCTGGCGGGAATCTCGGCGGGGCTCCTCACGGCGGTTTACCACGGGGCTTTCGGAGAGGCCGCCAGCCACGCGTATTGCGCCACGCTGCGGACGGGGATCGTGGCGGGATCCGCCATCCTGCTGGCCTGGGTGGGATCGCGCTGGGACTACCTGGAACTGACGCGCCTGGTCTATCCCGCGATGGTGATAGGGGCCTGGCGCCTGGTGATGGAGGATCTGCATCAGGAACGGAAGGCGGCGCTGTTTCTTTCCCTGTTGATTTACGGCGTGGCGTTGATGGCGCTGCCGCGGTTCAAGAGAGGGACCACGTAGCACGGGCATTCTTGCCTGTGTGGGGTTCGCGCTCGCTCGCGTCCGGCTTTCGAGAAAGATGAGAGGGAGCAAACAAAACCAACACAGGCAAGAATGCCCGTGCCACAGCGCAGCATCCATTCGTCCGGTCGAAACATCCAAACCCTATGCGGCATCCGTATTGAAGGCAGTGCGTTGAACAAACGGTTGGGAGCGAGGGGTTCACATGGTGAAACGGACAATCGAGAAGCTGGTCGGGGGAGCTGTACTGCTGCTCAGCGCGGCTGCCGGACTTATGGCGGAGCATATCGAGTCGAAGCAGGCCCCCCTATTCGTTGTCGAGCGGAGCACCAACGCCAACGTAGTCCACTACGATGCGAACATCGCCTCCAACGGCGAACTGGATCCCCGCCAGCCAATCAGCGCCTATTGGGTAATGGCTGCCGTCGATGGCCACCGCGAAGAGTTGACCGCACTTGAAAAGAGCCGGGCCTATGGATTCACCGTGGAGCCGAGCCGAGAGTCCAATGCATACCGTCTGAGGCTGGTGGCACAGAAGCAGCGAGACATCTCGATTGTTCGTGAAGGGGAGGCCGTCCGCGCGGAAGCGGTCATAGGCGGTCACCGGGCGGTGCTGAAGAAGATGTACGTGAATACCCACAAGGTGTTGGCCGTTCCCACGGTCAAATACATCGAACTGTTCGGAATCGATGTGGCCACCGGCGAAACTGTCAGCGAGAAGGTCCTGCCGTAAAGGCCCTGCTCCTGCCAGTGTTTGTGGGGCAGCCAATCCTGGCTGCAGCCGCATTTCGTGCGGCTTTCTGAAACCACATGTGAATTCTCCTGGGGACATGGGTTCATTATTGACCATGAGAAGCCCATTCGCCACATTCCACGGCGGCACGAAACGCGGTACTCTCAATGCCATGTTCCGAAGAGGCGAAATCACGAAGCATTTCAGCATGTGCGGATTCGGCGTTATGCTTCTGCTCGGGCCACTGTCAGCGCAGATTCATGCGGCGGTCTTCGACGTTACGGCCTATGGCGCCAAGGGCGATGGCAAGACTCCCGCTCGGGAGGGCATCAACAAAGCGGTGGAGGCGGCCGCCGCAGCGGGCGGTGGGACGGTGTACTTCCCGGCGGGGACCTACCTGACCGGTTCGATTCGGCTGCGCAGCCGGGTCACCTTGCAATTCGAGGCCGGCGCGACACTCGAAGCCTCGGCCGACGCATCCGCCTACGACGAGGCCGAGCCCAACCAGTGGACCCAGTTTCAGGATTTCGGCCACAGCCATTGGCACAACAGTCTGATCTGGGGCGAAAACCTGGAAAACATCGCGATCGTCGGAGGCGGTTTGATCTCCGGCAAGGCTCTGGGGCGGGGCGACGCCCGCGGTATCGGCGACAAGGCGATTGCGCTCAAGCTTTGCCGGAACGTCACGCTCCGCGACTTCTCGATTCTCACCGGCGGCCACTTTGGGATCCTGGCTACGGGCGTCGACAACCTGACCATCGACAACGTCAAGATCGACACGAATCGTGACGGCATCGACGTCGACGCGTGCCGTAATGTGCGGATCTCGAATTCCAGCGTCAACTCACCCAACGACGACGCCATCGTTCTGAAGGCCAGTTACGCCCTGGGCTCCGCGCGGCCGACCGAGAGCGTGACCATCGTCAACTGCCTGGTGAGCGGATACGATATCGGCTCAATGCTCGATGGCACGTACAAGCGCACCGTGACGCGGGCGCCCGACCGCGACGGCCCGACCGGGCGCATCAAGATCGGCACGGAAACCNNGACGTTTCCAACGCTCCGATCTTCATCCGCCTCGGCAGCCGGCAGCGGGCGCCCGAGGGTACGGCCATCGGAGCGATCCGGCGGGTGAACATCAGCAACGTGGTGGTCTACGATGCCGACCCGCGTTACGCCTCTATCATCAGCGGCATTCCCGGCCATGATGTGGAGGACGTGAAGTTGAGCGGCATCCGCATTCTGTATCGGGGCGGAATCACGCTCGACCAGGTGGCGAAGCAGCCGGCCGACCTGGTGAATACGTTCTTCTTCCGGACAACCGGCGGGATACCGCCGCGTGAGCCCTACGAGACGCCGGAGCGGGAGAAGGAATATCCGGAGCCTTCTATGTTTGGAATGCTGCCGGCGTATGGGTTCTTTATCAGGCACGCGGCGGGGATCGAGATGAGCGACGTGAGCATGGGTTTTATGCGGGAGGACCGCCGTCCGGCGTTCGTGCTTGACGATGTGAAGAGCGTCGACTTCCGGTACGTGAAAGCGCAGAAAGTACCTGGGGTGCCGGCTTTTGTGCTGATGAACGTCGAGAGGTTATCCATAGACCATTGCGAGCCGACGCCCGATATGGTCATCGATAAGGTGGCACGGAGAGAGATGTAGGGTATGCTTTAGCTTGCCGAACGATGCGTGAACGGCGGGCAAGCTAAAGCATACCCTACCTGGATTGCAGCGCTGCGGAAATCGCCTTTTCGGCTAGCGGTCCCATGAGGTCGTAGCCGGCATCGTTGGGATGCAATCCGTCCCAGGTCAGTTCCTTGCGGAGTACGCCTTTGTCGTCCAGCATGGCCGTCCAGTAATCCAGATAGACGATCCCGTTTCGAGCGGCGTACTCCTTCATCCAGTCGTTCATTTCCTTGAGCTTCCCCATGGGCCGTTTGTCGGTTTGGGGACTGATGTAGTCGCAGACCGGCGTCAACGATGAGAGTACGACCTGGATGTGGTTGGCGCGGGCGAGGTCGACCATCGACATGATGTTACTGCGGGTGGCTTCGGGCGCCACCGGCCCCAAGCTTCCGCCGATGTCGTTGGTGCCTCCGAGAATCACCACTACCTTGGGCTGCAGGGCGATCACGTCCTGGCGGAAACGCAGCAACAGTTGGGGGGTTACCTGTCCGCTGATGCCGCGATTGAGGTATAGCTGGCCTGGGAAGAATTTTCCGTACCGGCGTCCCCAGAAATCGGTGATGGAATCGCCCATGAAGACCACCCGCCGCTCGCCTGGTGCGGGAGGAGCCACCCTGGCGTTCTCCGCCGCATAACGGCTGAGCGCGGCAATATCGCTGAGCGAACCCCGGGCTAGACGGGCCGACTGGGGCGCCGGGTTGGAGGCTGGTGCGGCCTGCGGAGTCTGGGGAGTCTGGGCTGCGGCCGCAAGGATCCAGAGAAGACCAGTGAGGATTCGCATAGAGGTATTACACCATGCCCGTAATTCGGTGACAGTCACCGCAACCCCCAAATCCACTCCCGCCCGTAATTCGCGTAATTCGGTGACAGTCACCGTAATCC
>PMTT01000338.1:11295-13732 GCA_003167275.1 Bryobacterales bacterium
CCCAACTGGAATTCCAGCGTGATCGTCGTGATGGTCTCCACGGGTTCGCCGTTCAGCAGCGCAGGCTGGTACACCCATTGCTGGACTGCCTCCATCGCCGCTGCGGCAAACCGTGGATCCACGGTGTTTCGGACGGTTGGGTGGAGCACTGTCCCGGTTTTCGATATGATTGCGGACATCACCACCGTCCCTTCCACGCCCAGTTGCTGCAGGTCCGGAGGGTAGACGGGGTGGGTCTGGTGAATTAACTTGACCTGCGTGACCATGCCGCCGATCCGCATCGGCCGCGGCGTTGCGGCGGTCCGCGGTGCGGCAGCGGCGGAGGGTCTCTGGCCCCGAATGACTACGTTTTCCGAGACCGTTCCGATCTCCAGGTGCGCGTCCACACGCGCGGTGGCCCCGGCATCGAGCATTGCCTGTGTCTTCGCCCGAGCGAAGCCCGGCGCTCCGAATTCTAGCGTGTAGTGCCCCGACGGTATCGAGACGAAGCGATATTCCCCGGCGGCGTCGCTGACGGCCGTCTCCTGGTTGTTTCCGTCCAGGCCTGTCGCAGTGACCCGGCATTGCGGAACCCGCGCGCCGCTGGGGTCGCTGACAGTGCCAACCAGCGTTCCGACGGCGCCCTGGGCATGGATGGCCGACAGCGGTAGCAACACCGCGACCACCGTGGCTGCCACGGCGATGGCGGCACGCCGGCTCAAAGGACGGCGGCAGCGGTTCCGATCCAGAAGCGCGCGAACCCGCGATTCGAGGTCCGACGATTCGGCCATCGCGGGCGCGTCCACCCATGGACTGCGCTTCGCGGCCAAGGCACGGACGGATTCCAGAAGGTGGCCGGCGTAGTCGTGGGCCGCCACGCCGCCGAGCAGGACGGCATCGTCGCAGGCGCGCTCACGCTCCTTACGGAGTTGCCGCAGCGCCACCCATGCCAGCGGATGGAACCAATAGAGGCAGCAGGCCAGCTGCGCCACCGCCTGCGCCAGCAGATCGAGCCGTTGCACATGCACCAATTCATGCAACAGGACGGTCCGTAAGCGGGCTTGCGGCCATGAGGGAGCATCCTCCGGCAGAACCGCCACGGGACGCGCAATGCCCCACGTGAGCGGCATCGGCGCGGCGGCGCTTTCGAGAGCCCGCACGCGCCGGCCCAGCCCCAGGGATCTTGCCAAATCTTCGAGCATCCCCTGGGCATACGCTGCCGGTGCGGCGCGCCGCACCATCCAGGAGGTGCGCGCCGCGCCCACCAGGTAGCGGCTGGCCGCGGCCAGGAATCCCGCGAGCCAAACGAGCAGCAGGACGGCCGGGGTGCGGCTCGGCTCGGGCGGCACCCGCTGGCCGCTCGCCAAAAGCCGCCCCGCCGGTGCGGGATAAGCCACCTTTGTGTCCTTCGCAGGAAGCGCCACAGACACAGCGTGAACGGGAACGCGTCCCACGGAAGGTGTCCACTTCGGCGCCACCAACATCGCAGCCGGTAGTCCCAATAGCGCGGTGAACGCGGCTGCCCAGACGAAGTGGCGCAAGGAGGCCGGCCGGCTGCGCAGCAACACTCCCGCGGCGCAGGCCGCCGACAGCAGGATCGTCGCCTTCCAGGCGTTCTCGCTCAAAAATGTCATCCACGTCATATCAGACTCCTTCCTTACGGGCCTCTTCCCTCGCCTCATCGATAAGGCTCGAGATGCGGTCCAGATCCTTCTGTGTGAGATTGGCGGCGGAGAGATCCAGAAGCGCGGCAACCGCCTGTTCCACCGAGCCTTCAAAGAACGTCGACACCAGGTGGCGAAGCGCCGAGCGCCGGGCGGTGTCGCGAGCCACGGTCGGCAGATACACGTAGTGCAGCGACTCCTCTTCGTGGCGCACGTGGCCCTTCTCTTCGAGCACCCGGAGTTTGGCGCGCACGGCCGAGTAAGTCGGCGGGTCCGGCAGGGCTTCCAGGATTTCGGAAGCGCTGGCGCGCCCCCGTTGGTAGAGGATGTCCATGATCTGCCGCTCGCGGCGGCTGAGATTGCGATGTCCGTCTTTCCGCATAGATGCTGCAAAACCAACAGAATGTTGCAAAAATAGCATTGGCGACGGATTGTGTCAAGGGATTTCGCAGGCGGCGGTTCCGACCCGGCTTGCGGACGGTGTTGAAAAAAGCATTGACAGGCCAAAGGAGGCGTGGAGTATTTTGATCAGGTAAACCCGTCACTACCTGGACCGGTTCGGATTCCGAAGCTGTTCAACGGAAAGAACCGGCTGTTCTTCATGTCGAATTTGCAGGAATACAACTCCCGGCAGACTAGCCCGGTGATCACTACAACGCTGCCGCAGGCCATGCGCAACGGCGACTTTTCTTCCATCCTCTCGTCCGGGTTCGTGATTTATGCACCACAAATGGCGTTGCTGGTCAGATGCGTGCGCAGGCAGGTGAGTAAGCCGAAAGCCAGACGTTGCGCAC
>PMTT01000004.1 GCA_003167275.1 Bryobacterales bacterium
CTGGAACGTGACGTCAAACAGGACCAGCAGCAGGCCTGGTGGCCGGCCACGCGCGATGAGATGCTGGACTTCTCCGCGGATGTGACTCCCGAGGCCACCGCTTACGTGGTGAAGTTTCTCTCCCATCAGCGGGCCGGCAGCCCGCTGCTTCCCAAAGCCGCCATCTGGCTGATGGAGCATCGCAACGAAGGTTACTGGTGGTCCTCCACCAAGCAGACCGCCATGGTGATTTATGGCCTGACTGACTTCCTGAAATCGACCAACGAGCTGAATCCCAATCTGAACGTGACCGTAATGGTGAACGGCGCCGCGGCCGTCACCCGGAAGCTCGATTCGGCCACCGACCTCGCGGCGCCCGAGGTGCTCCTGGACGAGACCAAGCTACAGCCCGGAGTGAATCACATTCGCATCACCACCTCTGGACAGGGCCGCCTCTACTATTCGACGCGCGCCGACTACTATTCCAGCGACGACAAGCTACAGAAGACCGGCACCGTCTCACTCAACCTCCTGCGCGACTATTTCCGGCTGGTCCCCGGGAAGGATGGCGTGAAGATCGTGTACGATACCGTTCCGCTCACCGGACCCGTGGCCTCCGGCGACATCATCGCGGTCCGTCTCACGGCCACCGGGTCGGCATGGAATTACGTGATGATCGAGGACCCGATCCCCGCGGGCACGGAGTTTATCGAGCGCGATAGCGACTACGAACTGCGCAACAAACCACCGTGGTGGGCGTACGACTTCTCGCGCCGCGAGTTGCATGACGACCGGATGACCATCTTCCAGACCTTCCTCTATCAAGGGCAGCACGAGTATTTCTATCTGCTGAAGGTGGTCAATCCCGGAAACTTCCAAGTCAGTCCGGCCAAGATCGGGCCGATGTACCAGACGGATATCTTTGCGACCACCGAAGCCCGCCGCCTGGAGGTGAAATGACACACTCCACCCGCATTCTCTCGGCCGTCCACATGGCCGGCAACGCGCTCCTGCTATGGCTCGGATACTATTGGCTAGGCGTCGGCGAGTCGCGGACGTCGTCTCTGTTGTGGAGCGCCGTGATCGCGATCGTGCTGGTATCTCTGAGTTGCTGGCTGCATGGCGCCACCTTCGTCTATTTCGTAGGGAAGGTCGACCTGCCCGCGGCCTTCCGCACCGCCGTACGCAATCTACTAGCCGTCCTTGCCGCGGTGATCGTAGTCCTGCTGCTTTACTTCCTCGTGGCGCGCTGGGTCGACAACAGCGCCGTGCCCGGCTACAACATCTCCTCCTGGCTCACCCTGAAGCTCCGCAAACCCGTCCGCCCGACCGCGATCTTCCGGATCTTCAACGTGGCGACGTGGCTGGTGCGGTGGGTCATCCTGCCGGTGATCGTGCTGCCCTGGGTCGCGGCCATAGCCTCAGGCGGATGGCACGCTTTCCGCCGCAGACTCGCCACCAAACGCCTGTATTGGATCCAGGCTCCGTTGCTGCTGCTCTGTGCGCTGTGGGTTCCGTTCTTGTTGCTGGGATGGGTGCCTTATACGGGCAATTTCGCCCTTGAGATGGTCAGCTTCGCGATCCGCTTGTTGGCGGCCTACTTGCTCTTCGCGGCCGCCTGGCTGGTGCTGGCGTTCCTGACTTCGGCGGGCAGGCCGCTCTTGAGCCACCCAACCACGGAGGCCAAGCCGTAGCGGTCCACAAATTCGCCGATGGCCCGGGCCGCGTCCGCATAAGCCCGCCGTGCGCGCGCGATATCGTCAGTCTGACGCAAGTCGGCATCCAGCCGCAGCAGTGATCCTGCCTCATTCTTAGTCAGTCCTTCTGACTGACTCACAGTGGGGCGGACCCCCTGGTCCGCGGCCGACCCCCCGGTCGGCCTGCTCGCCCCCACCTCAGAGTCAGATGCCTGGCCACCAGCGGGACGAGGGCGTCCCGCGCGGACCGGGGGGTCCGCCCCACCAGGGGGGCCAGAGGCCAAATACTCCACCAACCCTTCGCGAAACCACAGCGGCAGCCCCGTCAACGCCTGAGCCTCCACCGCGACATGCAGCAACTCATGCCGCAGCGTCGACTCCAGCGCTCCGCGCGTCCGCAGCAGTTCGGCCGGCTGCACGTCGATCCGCCGCCCCTGCGTATGCGCGGCCACCCAGCCTGGCTCGCCCGTGGCGTTTCGAAACGTGTCGAGATCCGGGTAAACGCGCACCTCAATGTCTCGCGGCAAGGCCAAGCCCGACTGCTGGGAAACACTCCGCGCCGTCCGCTCCACCAGTGCGAGCACCACACCATCGCGATCCGGACGGGTGGTCAACACCGAGACTCCCTCGCCCCCAAGCCGCTGCCAGGAGATGCCACTGCCCCTCAGGCCCACGACCGCGCCGGGATAATAGAACGCCAGAATCTCACGCCAGGTCTTGCCCGCCAGCCCCATCTGCTCCGCGCCACGCTGGCACAGCCCCACGCCATGTCCCGACCCCGATCCTTCGAAGACCGGCCGACCGTTCGATGCCCGAATCTCATACCGGTCGCTCAGCACGCTGCTCCAACCCAGCTCGCGCCCCATCGCAAAGCGGAACGACCCGGCGCTGATCCTTACCGATTCGCCTCCGCCCCCTTCTGTGGCACGGGCATTCTTGCCTGTGTTGCTTTGGCTGTTCCGCGGTCCCTCCAGCACCAAGGTGCGTGCCCGTCCCGACCCGGTCCGTTCCATGATCGCAATCCGCTCCACCCGTGCAGGCGTGCGAAGCTGAGACCGTCGAAGGGCCTCCGCCACCAGCAGCGGATCGGCGTTCCACTGCCAAGGGGTGCGCGTGCAGTACGGATCGTCGTGGCTCTTCAAATAAGGCGCGGCCAGCTCCGCCCACACCGCGCCCGCATCCTCGGTCCGCCCGCCGCAATCGCGCGTGTAGGCAGTGAACGCCGGCTTGCCCTCGAACCACAGAAGTTCTCCTGCAGTCCCGGCGGCGATCGCTTCGAGCCGCGGCGTCACGGCCTCCAAATCGAGCCTCTGGCAATGGGTGCTGGCGCAAAAGTCGAAGCCCTCGCTGGCATGCCGCCCGCGCAGCCGGACCGCATAAGTGCGCGCCGCCACCGCCATGGCCTTCAACGCCTCGTCCGACCGAAAGACGCTGCTCTCCCCCGCGAGAATACCCGCGACGTACTTCTCGATCGGCAATTCGATGGTGCGAGTGCCCTGCGGCGTGCGGACCTGTACCTTGAACCCCGGCCCCGCCGCGAAGAGGGGAATCGCGACCACCAGTGCGAGTCCGTGTACGGTATGCTTTAGCTTGCCAATCATCGCGTGTACGGTATGCTTTAGCTTGCCCACCATCCCGTGTAGCGTATGCTTTAGCTTGCGCACCGTAAAGCCCGAGGTCGCCCGGCAAGCTAAAGCATACCCTACAGCCGCCCCGACCGATACGCCGCCAGGATCCGCCCCGCCACTGGCGCGGCATCCGCCCCGCCCGAGTGCCCTTGCAGCATCACCGCCACCGCCACCTCCGGCGCGCGGCTCGGCGCGAACCCGGCAAACCACGCCACCCTTGCGCCATCGGCGGTGCGCAGGCTCCCCGTCTTCCCCGCAACCTGCAAGCCCTCCACGCGCGCGAGCTGGCCCGTCCCGTATTCCACGGCGTCTTCCAATCCGGCCAGGATCGGCTCGATTTCCGCCCGGCCAACCCCCCGAGCCAGCGAGCGGTAGCCCATCGCCAGTTCCGCCGGAGTAATCAGGACGCGTTCTTCTCCCAACGCCTGGAGCCGGTTCGCCTCCACTCCGCGCGCGGGCAGAATCCTGCCCGATACCTCGGACGAGCCCAGCAAGCCCGTGAGCGAGGCCAGCCCCGCGCGCTCCAGGTTGGCCGCCAGTTCGCCCGATTCGAACCGGTCCGCAAAGTGCGCCACGAAGCAGTTGCAGGAATAGGCCAGCGCCGTACGAACCCGCAGCGCACTGCCCAACGGCGGATGCGAGCAGTTGAACGAATGCCCGCCGACCGCGAGCCGTCCGGGGCATGCAAATGCGTCTTCCGCACGGAGCTTCCGGCTTCGCAGCAGCGCCAGGAGAACGAACGGCTTGAGGGTCGATCCCGGAGGGAGCAACTCCCCGCCAGCCAGCGCGGCGCCGTGCACCGCGATCAGCCGGCGGCTCTTCACATCCACCAGCAACGCGGTCCCCTGCGCGGTTTCAAAGAAGCGCCCGAGGCTTGCGGCCGTGGATGCCTTCGCGCCCGCACAGGCCGCCAGCAGCAGCGAAACTGCATCCCTGCGCAACACCAGACAAATGGTATCAAATCGGATAAGGGATCCGGCTTGACCACACTGGTTATACTGGTACTGACAGGACGAAAGTTGTAGTCGAAATGGCTGGGAC
>PMTT01000690.1:0-6957 GCA_003167275.1 Bryobacterales bacterium
GATGGCTGCTCCGGCTGCCACATGTCGCTCCTCGATACCGATGAGCGCCTCATCGCCCTGGCCCAACTGGTGGACGTGGTCTGGGGACCGCTGGTCGACACCAAGGAATTCCCCGAACATGTCGACATCACCCTGGTGGAGGGCGCCGTCTCCAGCGAAGACGACTTGGAGCGTATCCGCCTCGTCCGCTCCCGCAGCAAGATCCTGATCTCGCTGGGCGACTGCGCCGTCACCGGCAACGTCCCGGCCATGCGCAACAAGTTCGGCGCCAACGCCGTGCTGCGGCGCGCGTATCTCGAAAACCACACGCTGGATGCTCAGATCCCGCGCTCGGTCATCCCGCCCCTGCTGCCCAGTGTCCGCCCAGTCCATGAACTGGTGCTGGTGGATGTCTTCGTTCCCGGATGCCCACCCTCGGCGGACCTCATTTTCTCGGTGCTGAGCGAGATCTTGCAGGGACGCATTTCCAATCCCTCAGCCAAATTCGGATAACCCCATGCCACGGCAAACCATCGTAATCGATCCGGTCACGCGCATCGAAGGCCATTCCAAGATCTCGATCCACCTCGACGAACAAGGCCACGTCGAGGAAGCCTACTTCCATGTGGGCCAGTTCCGCGGGTTCGAGAAGTTCTGCGAAGGCAGGCCGTTCTATGAGATGCCGTCGCTGATGGCCCGCATCTGCGGCATCTGCCCGGTGAGCCACCTGATCGCCTCAGCCAAGGCCTGCGACGCCATCCTGGCGGTGCGGATTCCAGAGAACGCCGCGCGGCTCCGCACCATCCTCAACCTGGCGCAGATCGTGCAATCGCACGCGCTCAGCTTCTTCTATCTCTCGTCGGCGGACCTGCTCCTAGGCATGGATAGCGACCCAGGCAAACGCAATATCTTCGGCGTGATGCAAGCCAACCCGGAGATGGCGCGCGACGGCATCCGTCTGCGCCAGTTCGGCCAGCAGATCATCGAAGGGCTCGCCGGCAAACGCATCCATCCGTCGTGGGTGGTGCCCGGCGGAGTCAACGACCCGCTCACAGCCGAGCGCCGCGACCACATCCTTCAGGGCATCCCGGAAGCCATCGCGATTACAGCGCGCACTCTCGACTGGTTTAAGACCGGGATGGAGCGCTTCCGCGAGGAGATCCGCACCTTCGCCAACTTCCCGACGCTGTTCATGGGCCTGGTGGGCGCCGATGGCGGCCTGGAGTTCTACGACGGCAAACTGCGCTTCCTCGACGCCGGCGGCCACATCGTCGCCGACGGTCTGGAAGGCGATGCCTACGATCAGTACATCGCCGAAATCGCGCATCCCTGGACGTACCTGAAGACCAGCTACTACAAGCCCCTGGGCTACCCCGACGGCGTCTACCGCGTCGGACCGCTGGCGCGCATGAACCTGATCGACCATTGCGGCACGCCACGCGCCGGTCAGGAGTGGGCCGAGTTCCGCGAGTTGGACCGCGGCGCCGTGCTCAGCTCCTTCTATTTCCACTACGCGCGCCTGATCGAAATCCTTTACGCCCTGGAGAAGATGGAGCAATTGCTGCACTCGCCCGACATCCTGGACACCAACGTCCGCGCCCACGCCCGCGCCAACAACGCCGAGGGAGTCGGCGTGTCGGAAGCTCCGCGCGGCACCTTGATCCATCACTACAAAGTGGACCGCGACGGCCTGATCACCTGGGCGAACCTGATCATCGCCACCGGCCACAACAACGCCGCGATGAATCGGGGCGTGCTCCAGGTGGCGCGCCATTTCGTACACGGCAACAAGCTATCGGAGGGCATGCTCAATCGGGTGGAAGCCGTAATCCGCACCTTCGACCCGTGCCTGAGCTGTTCCACCCACGCCGATGGCCGCATGGCCCTAAAGATCGAGCTGCGCGGCCACGCTGGCGAGTTGCTGGATGTGATGATGTAGCGTTCAGCGATCAGCCTCGCTGGCCCGCGACTTACAAGCTGAAAGCTGAAAGCTCTTCCACCATGTCTCGACTGCTGATCATCGGTTACGGCAACCCCCTCCGCGGCGACGACGCCGTAGGCTACTTGGCCGCGGAGCGTCTCCGCGAGTTACTCACCGGCCCCGACATCGAAATCCTGGCCGTCCATCAGCTCACTCCCGAGCTCGCCGACCCCATCAGCCGCGCCGAACGGGTGATTTTCATAGACGCCGCCGTCACGGGTGAACCGGGCGTCATCCTAGAGCGCCCCATCACTCCCGCACCCGACTCTGGCGGATACACCCACCATTCCACTCCCAGTGCACTCCTGGCCGCCTCAGCTACTCTCTTCGGCAGTTCGCCCGAAGCGACTCTCTACTCGATACCAGGCGAGTCATTCGAATTCGGGGAGGGTCTCACTCCGCGAGTGGCGGAGTCTCTAGAATCTCTTTGTACGGTATGCTTTAGCTTGCCGAGTTCTCTCCAAATCTAATGACTGGGCAAGCTAAAGCATACCCTACGCCGCTCAATTGACCCAGTCGTCCTCGTCGTCGTCTTCGTCTTCCTCATCGTCTAGAGCTAGTTCACCCTGGGCCATCGCGATGGTCTCTTCGACTGCATCCGTGATGTCCTCGTCATCGGACTCGGCCAACTCCGACAGGATTTCCGGCGCCTCCGCGGGGCGGATCGAGCCTACAGCCTCGATAGCGGCGAGCAATAGCGCCTTGTCGGTGCCAGGATCATTGATGAGGGTGACGATGTGAGGCCAGGCCGCATCCAGTGCCCAGGTGCCGGCTGCCTGGATTGCTTCGGAGTGAATCTCGGGGTCGGGGCTCTTTAATGCCGCCAGTATCTGCTCGTCAAAAAAGCCGCGAACAAAGCGCATCGCAAACACAGCCGTCAGCATCCACTCCCGGTCTCCACTGGCATAGGCAGACCGGATCGCATCCGGGTGCCAGTCCTCCGGGGCGCGCACCGATGCTTCCAGAATCCGCCGGCGGACTTCCTTGGGAGTGCTGGTGTCCAGAAAAAGCTTCTGGAGCGAGTCCTGGATCTTTCGAAACATGGGCTCGGTAATCGGCACTTCATCGGGGTCTATGAACTCTTCCGTGAACGCCTGTTCCAGGGCCGGCCCAAACGAGATTGCCGCCCTGGCGCGCAGTGGCTCCGGCTCGGCAGCACTACCGACGACTGTCAACAAGGCATCGGCCAAATCGTCGTTGATCACGGTGAAATCGCCCGCCAGTTCGGCGGCGGCCAGGCGATCGGACTCACTGGCCCGTCGATTCGTCAGAATCTTCCGGAACACCTTCCCGGCGTTTGGAGGCCACTCCCACGGAGGTGTGTCGAGCAAAAGCTTAATGTCCATTCCGTTCCTTTGGGGATTCGGGTAATCCCCGCTTCATAGGATAGCGTTTTGATGTGGGTTGGCAAAGCGCCGCACCGGGAAAGGCCAGATCCACCGGGACGTGTCACAGGCCGGTGACCTGCCCCATGCGGGCGAAGACATAGTCTTCCACTACGCGGCCGCCGATCAGGTGCTCCTGGATGATTCGCTCCAGCACCTCGGGCGTCGCCGAGTGATACCAGACGCCTTCGGGGTAGACTACCGCGATCGGCCCCTGCTCGCAGATCCGGAGGCAGTTGGCCTTGGTCCGGTAGACGCGGTCGAAGAGGCCCAGTTCCGCGATCCGCCGCTTCAGATACTCCCAGGACTCCAGGCCCACTTCCTTGGCGCAGCATTTCGGCTTGGTCTGGTCGCTGCACAGGAAAATGTGGCGGCGGACCTGCGGAATACAAAGGTCCGCCGCCAGTTGCGAGAGCCGTTCGACATCCGCCATGGCGCTATTCCACCGTTGCCGCGGTATTCGTCAGTTCGCCGATCTCCGCCACCCGGATGGTGACGATGTCTCCGGGAGCCAGCGCGGCCTCGGCGGTCACGATAATGCCCGTGCCGGTCAGCACCACCGTCCCGCAGGGAACGTGGTTCGCGCGTGTGAGATACTCCACGAGTGACTCTACGTGGCGGTGCAGCCTGGAGGTCGAGATACTGCCCGAAAACAGCTCCTTGCCCCCGCGCGTAATGGTGCAGGTCATTTCGAGGCTGTACGGGTCGGGCAGGGCGTCGGCAGTCACCATGACCGGCCCCAAGGCGCAGCAGCCGTCATAAGTCTTCGACTGTGGCAGATAGAGGGCGTTCTCGCGCTCGATGTCCCAGGCCGAAACGTCGTTGGCCAGCGTATAGCCGGCGATGCGGCCGCTGGATCCCAGCACCACGGCCAACTCCGGCTCGGGGGCGGTGAAATGGGAATCCACGCGAATCCCGATGGGCTGTCCACTGGCCACGCAGACCCGCGCCGTACCCTTGAAGAAAATCTCGGGCCGCGCTTCGCGGTAGACGTACGCGTACATGCCCTCGCGCGTGCCGTGCTCCGCGTCGCGGAAGGAGGCGCTGGTCTCATAGGTGCATCCGCAGCCCCAGACTTCGGGCGGCGTAATGGGGAGCATCGGCGTTGCCTCTTCCGGAAGGCGGCTGGCGAGCTCGGCGGCCAGTTTCGCCAGGGGGATCTTTTCCACCTCAGAACGCCGGATCAGCGCGAGCATGCTATGGCCCGGAATCGGCCGGGCCAGTCCGTTTTCAAACACGGCGGCTATGATACCGCCTGGGGATTTGATTTGTCCTAGATGCATTTAGTATTTCAGGTAAATGGTTTTGTAGTCGCTATAGAATTCCAACGCCGCGGGGCCCTGCTCTTTCGGCCCGAAGCTGGAATCCTTGGATCCGCCAAAGGGAAGCTGATACTCCACGCCGGCGCTGGGAAGGTTCACGGTCAACAGGCCGGCCTCGGCGCGGTAGATGTACTCGAAGGTGCGGGAAAGACTGGTGGTTTGAATGGACGACGAGAGGCCGAAGGGAATGTTGTTGGCGATCCGCATGGCGTCCTCAAAGTCTTTGGCCCGCATGATCGCGAGCACCGGTCCGAAGATCTCCTCGCGGGCGATGGTGTGGCTTTCCTCGACGTCCGCGAACACCGTGGGCTCGACGAAATAGCCCTTGGCGAGAGCGCCCTCGGCCAGCCGGCTTCCACCGCAACGCGGCGCACCAGCCTCTGCACGGCCGATCTCGATATATCGCAGCACGGTCTCCATCTGCGCCTGGTCCACGCACGGACCGATCTCGATGCCCGGTTCCATTCCATTGCCGACCTTGAGCCTGCGGGTGCGTTCCACCACCGCCTCCACGAAGCGGTCGTAAATCCCGTCCTCGACGATGGCGCGGCTGGTGGCCGTGCACTTCTGGCCAGTGGAGAAGAACGCGGCATTCACCACGTTCTCAACGGCCGACTTGAAGTCCGCATCCGCCAGGACGATGGTGGGGTTCTTGCCGCCCATTTCGAGCTGGATGCGCAGCCGGCGCTTGGACGCCTCCGTATGCAGCCAGTTGCCGATCTCGCACGAGCCGGTGAACGAGACCGCCTTCAGAGGTTTGGCGTTTACGAGAGCTTGCCCGAGTTCTCCGCCTGAGCCCGCGACGAAGTTGACCACGCCCTTGGGGATGCCCGCCTCGTGAAGGGCTTCCACGATTCGCCAGGCGCTCAAAGGCGCGGCCGACGCCGGTTTCAACACCACCGTGTTGCCGCAGATCAGCGCCGGCGCCAGCTTCCACGCGGGGATGGCGCTGGGAAAATTCCAGGGAGTGATCANNTAGCGCAGGATGTTGATGGACCGGCGCACTTCGCCCTTGGCCTCCGGCAGCGTCTTGCCCTCTTCGCGAGTCATGTCGGCGGCCACCTGCTCGAACTTCTTGTCCAGAATGTCCGCCGCCTTATACAGAATGTTGCCGCGCGCCGGGCCGGCCATGGTGGACCAACCGGGCAGTGCGGCGGCGGCCGCCGCAGCGGCATCCTCCACATCCTGCGCCTTGGCCTTCGCGAAGCTGCCGACCAATTCGTCGGTGTTCGCGGGGTTGCGATTCTCAAAAACCGCGGCGCCTGTTACCCATTCGCCGTTGATGTAGTTTGCAAAGGTTTCCGTCATATACGACCTAAAAATGCTCCGTTGGGAAATACGCGTCGTTGCGTCCGAACCCGGAGATCCGGGCCACCAGATTCTGGGGGAAGCTCTGAATTCGCGCGTTGTAATGCTCCAGCGAGTCGTTGTACTTTAGCCGTGCTTCGGCGATGCGATCCTCGCTGTTCTTAATCTCTTCTTCGAGGCGCAGGAACGCGGCGTTCGAGCGCATTCGCGGAAGGTTCTCGGACTCCACCAGCACCTTCGCCAGCGCGTTGGAGAGCCGGAGGTTGCCCGCGATCTTGTCCTCTGGCCCCGGGCCGCCAAGCACCGCCCGGCGCGCGTCCGCGACCTGTTTCACGACTTCGGCCTGGAGCGGCGCGATTTTCTGCCCGGCGTCCACGAGGTCCGCGATCAGGCCGGCCCGTTCCTGGAGAGCCTGGCCGACGTCATCCCATTCGGAGGCGATGTCCGTCCGCTGCTGCGCGAGGTCGGCCCGGACCCTGACGAACGTGGTCCCGGCGGCGGCCGTGGCGGCCAGCAGAACCGGGATGGCGATCAAGGCGGTCCTCACGCGTGGGCTCCTATTTCTCCAGCCGGTCGACGGCGTCAATGACCAGGACAATCCCTTGCAGATACCCGGAGAGCAGTGCCACGGGTTCGGCGTCGCGCGGCTTGATTCGCTCCTCGCGCAGATCGAGCAGCCTTTCAAATGGGGACGCGTCGATGGCGAAATGGTCTCGGGCGGCTTGGATCACCTCTCGCCGCACCGGCGGCACATCCCGGCCGTGAAGGGCCAGGGCGTGGCGAAAGAGCACGCAAAAGGTGGAAATGGAGTCCACCAGGAGGCGTCGCAGCAGGTCGGGATCGGAAATCATGCCGGCGCCCTTTTGGCGCAGGCGGAAGAGCTTGGCGCGCAGCTCATGCTCCACCTGGGCACGATAGAAGCGGCCGTCCACTTCCAGGGCGCTGGCCACATCCTTGCCGAAGAGTACGCGGTGGTAGCGCC